>NZ_JBHUGH010000002.1:0-433362 GCF_042681825.1 Halodurantibacterium flavum | reverse complement strand
GCCGGCGCAGCGTGGCCGTGTCCATGGCGCGGGCGTGGTCCGGGTGGATCGCGTGGCGGGTCTCAACATGCGTCATGGTCTGGTCCTTTCAGAGAAAATCGTCACGCCGCGGCGTGAAACTGTCGATCAGCACGCCCCCTTCAACGCAGTTGCAGCCATGTTCGGCGCCCGAGGGGATGACAAAGGCGTCGCCCGGCCCCACCTCGAAGTCCCGCCCCGCCACGGTGAAGCGATAGCGGCCCGATTGGACATAGGTCGATTGCACATGCGGGTGGCTGTGCAGCGCCCCCTGATCGCCCGCCTCAAAGGCAAAGCGGACGACCATCAGTTCGGGCGCATGGGCCAGAACGGTTCGGACAGGATCGGGCATCGGAAACCTCAGCGGAAAAGCGATGGCAGCCAGAGCGACAGCGCCGGCACATAGGTCACAAGCATCAGGGTCGCCACGGCGGCCCCATAGAACGGCCAGATCGTGCGCATCACCTGCCAGATGCTGATCCGCCCGACCGCGCAGCCGACGAACAGCACCGCGCCGACCGGCGGGGTGCAAAGCCCGATGCCGAGGTTCAGGATCAGGATCACCCCGAAATGAACCGGATCGACCCCGAAGGCCATTGCCACGGGCAGGAAGATCGGCGTCGTGATGACGATCAGCGGCGACATGTCCATGAAAGTGCCCAGCACCAGAAGCATGACGTTCATGAGCAGCAGGATGACGATCGGGTTCGACGACACGTTCTGCAACATCTCGACCAGCTGCGCCGGCACCCGCATATAGGCCAGAAGCCAGCCGAAACAGGCGGCGCAGCCGATCACCAGCAGGACCATCGCCGTGGTGCGGACGGCACCCTTGGTCGCCTCGACGAATTCGGACCACGGCAGGCTGCGATAGACCAGCGCGGTGATCGCCAGCGCATAGACCAGCGCGATGTTGCTGCTTTCCGACGCGGTAAAGATGCCCGACCGCACACCGCCAAAGATGATCGCGATCAGGATCAGTCCGGGCAGCGCCGAGACGAAGAGGATGCCGAGCATCCGCAGCCCCGGGAACGGCTCGGTCGGGTAGCCCTTCTTGCGCGCGACCCACCAGGCGGCGGCCATCAGCATCAGCGCCAGCAAAAGCCCCGGGATGATGCCCGCGGTGAACAGATCGGCGATCGAGAGCCGCCCGCCCGCCGCGATGGAATAGATGATCATGTTGTGGCTGGGCGGGATCATCAGCGCGATGATCGAGCTGACCACCGTGATGTTGACCGCATAGTCGACATCATAGCCCTTGGCCTTCATCTGCGGCACCATGAGGCCGCCGACCGCGCTCGCATCCGCGGCGGCCGAGCCCGACACACCGCCGAACATCAGGCTAGCGGTGATGTTCACCTGGCCCAAACCCCCGCGCATATGCCCGACCAGCGCGCCGGCCAGCGCCACCAACCTTCGGGCGATGTCGCCCCGCACCATCAGGTCGCCCGCATAGATGAAGAACGGGATCGCCATCAGCGCAAAGACCGAGATGCCGGAATTCAGCCGCTGGAACACGACGACCGGCGGCAGGCCCAGATAGAGCACCGTGAAAAAGCTCGCCGCGCCGAGGCAAAAGGCAACCGGCGTGCCGATCAGCAGAAGTCCGGCAAAGCTGCCGAAGAGAATCCAGTATTCCATTGCCCTTACTCTTTCCGGCCATCCAGCATGGCCTCGGCCCGGCCCTCGGCGGCGCTGCCATCGGGCAGGCCGTCCGCCGCGTCATCCATGTCGCCAAAGCGTCGCGTCTTCAGCCCCGCCGCCCGGCGCAGGATACGTTCGAGCGAAAAGAGAACCAGCAGCACGCCCCCGCCGATCAGCGGCGCGAAATCCCACAGGCGCGAAATTCCCAGCCCCGGCACGACGCCGGTCGAGGCCCGCGCGGCCAGTTGCCAGCCGAACCAGACCATCCCCACCGCAAAGGCCGTGACGACGATATCCGACAGGGTGTGGAACCACGCGCGCCAGCTTTCGGGGACCAGCATCAAGCCCACGTCGAACGAGAGGTGATAGCCCTCCTTGACGCCCACAGCCGCGCCGATGAAGATGAACCAGCCCATCAGCATCACCGCCGCCGGTTCCGCCCAGAAGAGGCTGAACCCCAGCAGGTAGCGCGCGACCACCTGCGCAAAGACAAAGGCGCACATCAGGACAAGGCCCGTCCCGGCCAGCCAGAGCCCCGCCTGTGCGACGGCCCCGGTCAGGCGGGCCAATCCGATCAAGGCATCGCGCATCGCGATCTCCACAGGAAAGATCCCCAAGAGGAAAAAGGAAGGGGCCGCCCCGCGCCGGGACGGCCCTCTCCGGTCATTCGGTCGCGCGGATACGCTCGACCAGATCCTGCGCCTCGGGCGAGGTTGCGTATTTCTCGTAGACCGGCGCCATGGCGTCAATGAACGGCTGCTTGTCGATGTCGCGCACGATCTCGGCGCCCGCCGCGATGACACGCTCTTCCGACGCGGCCTCGGCCTCGGCCCAGAGCTGGCGCTGCGTGGCCGACGAATTGCGCGCCGCCTCGCGGACGATCTCCTGATCCTCGGGCGAGAGGCGGTCCCAGGTCGCCTTGGACATCGCGACCAGTTCCGGCACCATCAGGTGTTCGTCCAGCGTGAAATAGCGTGCCACTTCGGCATGTCCGGAACTGTCATAGCTGGGGAAGTTGTTTTCCGCCCCGTCGATCACGCCGGTCTGGATCGCGGAATAGACCTCGCCATAGGGCATCGGCGTCGCGGTCGCGCCAAGCGCGGTCATCATGTCAACGAACACGTCGTTCTGGATCACGCGGAACTTCATCCCGGCCAGATCTTCCATCGCGTTGATCGGGCGCTGAGAGTTGTAGAAGCTGCGCGCACCGCCATCGTAATAGGCCAGCACCACCAGATCGCGTTCCTCGAAGGCCGCGCCGATTTCCTCGCCGATCGGGCCGTCCATCACCGCATGCATGTGATCGACGTTGCGGAACAGATAGGGCAGCGAGAAGGTCCGCGTCACCGGCACGATGTCGTTGAAGGTCCCGAAGGAGGCGCGGACCATGTCGATCACGCCGAACTGGGTCTGCTCGATCGTGTCGCGTTCCTCGCCCAGCTGCGCCGAGGGGAAGACCTCGATGCAGATGCGGCCCTCGGTCCGGTCCAGGATCTCGGCGGCCATGGCCTTGACGCCCTCGACGGTCGGATAGCCGTCGGGATGCGTGTCGGATGACCGCAGCGTCACCTCACAAGCGGCCGCAAAGCTCGCCGAGGCCAGCAGTGCCGCCACGGTTGTTGTCAGTAGTTTCATCTTTTCCTCCCTCATGTGATCTTCCGTTCAGAAGTTCAGAGCCTGTAGGCCCGCCTGGCGAGCCCGTAGGTCAATTCATGCGCAAGCTCGGGCGCCTCATCCTCGGCCAGCCGGCCGGTGGCGACCAGCGTCGCAAGATAGGCGCAGTCCACCCGCCGGGCGACGTCGTGCCGCGCGGGGATCGAGCAGAAGGCCCGCGTGTCGTCGTTGAAGCCAACGGTGTTGTAGAACCCCGCCGTTTCCGTCGTCATCTCGCGGAAGCGGCGCATCCCCTCGGCGCTGTCATGGAACCACCAGGCGGGGCCAAGCCGGAGGCACGGATAAACCCCGGCCAAGGGCGCCAGTTCGCGCGCATAGGCGGATTCGTCCAGCGTGAACAGGATCACCGTCAGGCGCGGGTCCATGCCCACCGCGTTCAGAAGCGGGCGCAGCGCCGCGACATAATCGGTGCGGCCGGGGATGTCGAAGCCCTTGTCGCGCCCGAACATTGCCAGCACCTGATCGGAATGGTTGCGGCGCGACCCCGGATGGATCTGCATGACCAGGCCGTCTTCCAGGCTCATCCGCGCCATTTCGGTCAGCATATGACCGCGGAAGGCGTCGGCTTCCCCGGGCGAGCATTCGCCGCGCAGGGCCTTGGCGAAGAGCGCCGCCGCCTGATCCTGCGGCAGGTCCTCGGTCCGGGCCGTCGCATGGCCATGGTCGCTCGATGTGGCGCCATGCTCGATGAAAAAGGCCCGCCGCGCCCGGTGCGCATCCAGATAGCCGCCCCAGGTCGCTGTGTCGAACCCCGTCTGCTGCCCCATCAGCGCCACGTTTTCGACAAATCCCGCGATTTCCGGGTCGATCACGCCATCGGGGCGATAGGCGGTGATGACCCTGCCCTGCCAGCCGCTTTCCCGGATCATCCGGTGCCAGCGCAGATCGTCGGTCGCGGCCTCGGTCGTGGCGATCGCCTCGATGTTGAACCGCTCGAACAAAGCGCGGGGGCGAAATTCGGGGCGCTGCAGGCAATCGGCGATGTGGTCGTAATAATGATCGGCGGTGTCAGAAGAAAGACGGCGGTCCAGCCCGAACACGTTTTCAAAGCTGTAGTCGAGCCACAGCCGCGAGGGCGTGCCCCGGAACAGGTGGTAGTTTTCCGCGAAACGCCGCCAGATCTTGCGCCCGTCGGCCTCGGTCGGGCCGCCATCGGCGCGCGGCACGCCCAGATCGGTCAGCGCGATGCCCTGGGAACAGAGCATGCGGAAGACATAGTGATCCGGCGTCACGAAAAGCTGGGCGGGGTCGGGAAAGGGCTGATCCTCGGCGAACCAGCGCGGATCGGTGTGACCATGCGGGCTGAGGATCGGCAGGTCGCGAATCCCGTCGTAAAGCGCGCGCGCCAGATCCCGGGCGCGGGGCTCTACTGGAAAAAGACGGTCTGGCGACAGCAGAGTCATCGTATGGTTGTCCCCGGTCTTGCTATCTATCTGGCAGACTAATATGCTAGATTACAAGTTGGGTCAATCCGGAGATCACCATGCCTGTGACGACGCCTCGCGCCCTGCCGGCCCTGCCCGAGATGCGACCCCGCACGGTCACGGACCAGATCTTCGACCTGCTCTATCAGCGTGTCATCGACCTGTCGTTGCCGCCCGGCACCCGCCTGTCAGAGGCCGAGGTCGCGGCCCAGACCGGCGTGTCGCGCCAGCCGGTGCGCGACGCGTTCTTCCGCCTGTCGCAACTGGGCTTCATCCTGATCCGGCCGCAGCGCGCGACCACGGTCACGCCCATTTCCGAACAGGCGGTCACGCAGGCCTATTTCATCCGCGCCGCGCTGGAGGAATCGGTGATGCGCGAGGCCGCGCGCACCCTGACGCCCGAAGATCACGACCGGTTGGCCGATCTTATCGTGGCCCAGCACGCCGCGCTCGACGCCGCCGACCACGGGCAGTTCCACGCGCTCGATGACAGTTTCCACCGGGAAATCTGCACCGCCGCCGGGCTCGAATTCGTCTGGACGCTGGTCAAGGAGAACAAGGGCCACATGGATCGCGCACGGTTCCTGTCGCTGTCCTTCGGCGCCCCCCGGGTGATCGAGGAACACCGCCAGATCCTCGACGCCCTGCGCCGCCGGGATGCCGAGGCGGCTGCGGCGGCCCTCCGGCTGCACCTGAGCCAGATCCAGTCGATCATCGACCGGCTGAAAAAGGACCGGCCCGAGATGTTCGAGACCGCCGCCGATCTGTCCTGACAGGCGGCTGCGGCGTTCAGCGCCCGCGCCAGTCGCGCAGGGCCTTCCGGTCGATCTTTGACGCATGGCGTCTGTCCATCGGCATCCTGTCGACCCTGATCACCCGGCCGATGCCCAGCGATGCGGCGCGCTCCTGCCACTGACGGGCATTTTCGGCATCGCCGTCGATGAACAGGACGGCGCGCCCTTCCTCGGCCATCAGGGCGCAGTTGCGGACCCCGGGCCAGCGACGGACGGTGATCTCGACCGAAAAGGGGTGGACCGTCTGGCCGTCGATCTCCACCTCCGACCCCACGCGGCCAAGCAGCCAGAGCCGGCCCTGCCCGTCCAGATGACCGGCATCCCCCGTCCTGTGCCAGAGCGTTCCGCCCTCGCGGATCTTGGTTTCCGCATCCTGCGCCGGATCGAGGTAGCCCCCGTTCACATGCGCCCCCGCGACCTGGATTTCGCCCTTTTCGATCCGGAGCAGGATGCCCGCAACCGGATGGCCGACAAGCAGGCCCTGCCCCTGATCCATTGCGGTTTCATCCGCCGCCCGGAGATCGGCGGTATCGAGATGCGCGATCGGCTCTGCCTCGGTCGAGCCGTAGACGCAGGTCAGGCGCAGGTGCGGCGCGGCCTGACGCAGGCGGTCCACAAGGTCGGGAAAGACCGGACCACCGCCCGTGAACACCCGGTCAAGCTGCGGCGGCACCCCCGATACGGCCAGCTTTTCGCAGAGCGACGGGGGGATCAGCGCGCGCGTCACCCCCTGACGCTCGATCCAGTCGCGCAGCCTGTCGGGCGGCAGAGCCGCGATGCGCGACATCCTCCAGTTCGGCAGGACCGACGTGCGCCCGGCGGCAAGGTTGATCAGCACAAAGACCGGAAAGGCCACCAGATCGCGTTCGTCGGCCCGGTCGCTCTCCAGCAAGGGCGCGACGGCTCGGTGCTGCGCGTCCAGAAAATCATGGCTGCGCGGAATGGCCTTGGGCGCCCCGCCCGTGCCCGAGGTGAAGGAGATCAGCGCGACCGAGCCGTCCTCACCCGAAACTTCCCTCCCCGGCGCGTCCCTCAAGGGCCCCGGATGCGACGCGGGTCGCAGCGGCATGGTCCCCCAAAGCCCGGGCAAGACCCATTTCAAGAGACCGAAAGCCCCGGAACTGCAAAACCCCTCGGGCCGCGTCACCCGCGCGGCATGGCGAAACCCGGCAAGACCCATCGCCGGTTCGGGCAGAACGACCGTGGCCCCCAGCGACCAGAGCGCCGCCAGCGCCGCATAAAGGTCTGCGTCCACCGACATCGCGAGCAGCACCCTGTGCCCTGGCCGGATGCCCTTGCGTTGCCAGGCGGCGGCGAAAGCCTCGGACCGGGCCCTCAGCGCACCGAAACTGGTCTGACGGCCGCGACCGTCGATCAGGGCCACCCTGTCCGGATGCCGCGCGACGGCCGCCGCGAAATCCCTCAGCAGGTCAGCCATCCAGACGTAGCCCCAAAAGCTCATACCTCCGGAAGATCCGCGCCCCTTCGCGGCGGCTGCGCGCGGCCGAGATATTGTCGTCATGGATCAGCGCATGGATGACCGTGTCATAGCCGAGCGCCAGCGCCCCCGCGTGGCAGGCGTGGACCAGATGCCGCCCGGCCCCGCGCACCCGGCTGGCATAGGTTTTCAGGATCACCGTCCGGGATTGCGGCCCCTGGGCATAATCGGGGATGGCAAAGAGATACCCGGCCAAGGCCCCGTCCGGCGCCCGCGCAAGAAAGATCAGGTCAGGCCGCATCATGGGCATGAGCGGGCGGTAAAGCGCGAGGAAGGCATCCTGCGGGATCGGGGTGTAAAAGGCGTTGCCCGCAAAGGCCTCGGACGACAGGGCAAAGACCTCGGCAAGCAGCGTCTCGGGCGCGGTACCGTCCCAGCAGCGGATGTGAAAGGCATCCGTCGGGGGCGGTGGCGTGGGGTCTACATCGGCCAGCGCCATCCTGGCCGAGAAATAGCGCGCGACGGGAAGGAATCCGGCGGTGGCAAAGACTGCGGGCTCCTCGGGCCGGTTCGAGGGTTCCAGCAGGAAGGGGGGCGTGCCGTCGCTTTCCGACACGAAGCGGTAGCTGTGCCATGTGTCGCCCGCCATCGGCCCCAGAACCCGGTCGCGCCCGGCCTCCCGGATCATCGTCAGGGCCTGATCCATCAGCGCGGCGCCGCAGGCCCGGTCGCGAAACGAGACATCGCCGATGGTCGCCGCAACCGCCCCGTCCCATGCGGGGCCGTCCAGATGCACGGTCAGGCGGGCGCCCTCATTCTTCAGCTGGTGATGCGTCACAGGGCCATCCTTTCCGTTGCTTGAAACGCGCCCCCTGCCATCAGCAGCGCGGCGTAATAGCCCAGGGGCGGCAGGACCGACAGGACCGTCAGCTTCAACACCCGGTCCTGCATCAGCCAGCGCGGCGCCAGCCCCGCCGCGACCGAGGGGATCAGCAGACAGGCGACGGCGAGCAACCACATGGGTTCCGCCCAGACCGCATCGGGCGGGTTCACGGAGGTGACCCCGAACCTGACCGCCATCAGCACCAACGCAATCGCCGGCACCCAAAGCAGGCGCCGCCCCAGCGCGAGGGTGCAAAGCCCCATGACCATCCCGATGGCTGTCAGCCCGTAGAACTGGACCGCGTTCCAGCCGGTCGCGGTCCCGACCGCCAGCCAGCCGAAGCTGAAGATCGCAAGCGCCGCCACCACGTCAAGCTCACCGTAGTCATCCTCGCCCGGCGAGCGGAGCGAGCACCACGCATGGGCGAGCAGCACGAGCCCGGGCAGGATGGCGTTCTGGATCTCGACCACCGACAGGATCATGAAGACCGCGACCACATAAACCCGCGCCGCATGATCGCTGAGGCCAAAGCGCGGCCCCACGGCGCGAAAGCCGATGATCGACGCAAAGAAAAGCCCCGCAAGCCCCAGAAGATCGCCAAGCCCGCTCTGGCTGTGCACGACCAGAAACACCAGAAGCGCAAGCGGCAGGAACAGGTTATCGAACCCGCGCCAGCTTTGCGCCTCGACCAGGGTACCAAAAGCCGCGATCATCACCGCCAGCGCGAGGATGTTCGGCGGCGGCAGGTCCGACAGGAACATCAGGCAGATCAACGCGACGAGCAGCGTCACGACGAAAAAGACGACGGTGCCCTCGATGCTCTTGATCCCGTCCTCGACCTTGAAACGGCGGGTGCCGTAATGGATGCCCGCAAGGGCGGCGGCGGCATCCGAGATCGTCAGGACGGCGATCGGCAGCACATAGAACAGCGCGACCCCCTCGGACAGGAAGAAACAAAGGCCCACGGAAAGCGCCAGAAGGAAGTCGCCGTAAGACCGCCGCCCGACCCCGTGCAAGGTCTGCCCCAACCGGCCCGAAAGCCGGGGAAGGCGCAAGGCTACCATCACCGCCAGCGCAAGGCCCGTCAGCATGTAGACCGGCCAGCGGTCGGGGAAAATCCACGGGAATGACAGGGCGTAAAGCCCCGTGCCGACATGGACAAGCTTGCGCTGCACCTCGCCACCCAGGCCCCAGCGCAGGGCCGTGACCCGCACCAGGGCCATCAGCCCCAGCAGGACCGCCACCGATCCGAACGCCAGCGCGATCTGGGCGGGAACACTCATCCCGCGACCTCTTCCACCACGAAATCCGAATAGAAGAAGGCCTTGTCCTGCGCCTTGAGCCGGTCCTCGATCTCGCGCCGCCGGATCACCCGCGCGGCAAGCCCGGGGGGCACCCGCCGGGGAACCATCATGTTCCAGTAGACCAGGCGCGCGCCCGGCGCGGCGGCATCCAGCAGGCCTTCGTAGACCTGCGCAAAGACTGCCGGGGACATGTATTCGAAGATATCGGACAGGTTGAAGCCATCCGCACGTTCGCCGGTGGAAACGAAGGCCTCCAGCGATCCGGGCCTTATATCCAGCCGGTCCAGCCGGCTGCGGATGACATCGAAATGTTCGCGGCGCCAGGCCGTCGGCAGGGCGGTGCCATGCGTGCCGTGCAGGATCCAGTGGAGATAGGGATTTCCGGCGGGGTCCGTTTCGACCGCCGCGTGATGGATGCGCCGGGCGACATGGGCGGCGGGGCTGCCCTCGACATGGTCGAAAAAGGCCTTGTCCCGCCCCATCCGCCCCATCACGAAACGCGAAAAGAAGACGTTGAGCAACAGGCGCCAACGAAAGCTGTCGAACCGATGATCGTAAAAGGCCTGCCGGGCGGCCCTGTCGCGGGGCACGAAGACCTCATCCAGCGTCCGGCGCCCATGGACCAGCGGCAGCAGCCATTTACGGAAAATCCGGAAATACCGCTCGAACTTGCCGACGCCCCCGGCCCCGTGGCGGTCCACATCATGCTCGAGCGCGGTCCAGAAGGCGCGGGTTTCCGCATCCTGCCCGGCCAGCGCACGCGACAAGAGCATCCCGCGCCGGGTCGAGGGGCGCGCGCCCATCAGCTCCAGAAACTCAGGATGCGTCAGTTCGGAAAAGGCGCCGATGCGCAGGCGAAGGCAGGCGATCTGGGCCGGCGACAGATCGACGGTGACGACCCGCGCCGGGTCGAGCGTCAGCATGGCGAGCGCATTGTCCCCCGCCGAGCAGATCGACACCAGCGTCCCCCCGGCACATGCCCCCAGCGCCTGCGTCAGGACATCCGCATCCTCCCACAGCTGGGCGTAGCGGATGCGCTCAAAGCTCGCCTTGGCTTCGATCTCGGCGCGTGCTGCCATGTCTTTCGACCTCTCCTGTTGCGCCATCTACGGTGATGCTCTCTCCGTCTTCAATCCAGCCGGTCGCGCCCCTCAGGCCCACGACGCAGGGGATACCCAGTTCGCGCGCCACGATTGCGGAATGGGACAAGAGCGAGCCGCGTTCGACCACGATGGCCGCGGCGTTCGAGAATACGGCGATCCAGCCGGGGTCGGTATGCCGCGCGACAAGGATCTCACCAGGGGCCAGCGACTGGGTGCGCGGATCGCGGATCACCCGCGCGACCCCGCTGACCCGGCCCGCCGAACACCCCGTGGCCGTCCGGCGCGTCGCGCCGTCGCGCGCTGCCGGGCTGTCATTCCAGACCGGGGAAATGGCGGGGCCGCGCAGTTCGATCCGTTCGGGCGGGTCGGGGCGTTGCGATGCGCCGCTGTCCTCGGCCTTGCGCAGGGCGATCAGCGACCGGAGATCGGGCGACAGGCCGAACCCCTCGACCGCGCCCAGAACTTCGAGCGTGGTCAGATGGAACACGTCACGGGGGGCGTCGATCAGCCCGCGCGCCGCAAATTCGCGGCCCAGGGCCAGAAACACCCGCCGCGCATGGCCAAAGACCCGCGTCCGTTCAAAGCGGAGGTTTTCGCGGTCACGCACACGGGCCTTCGCCCAGCCGATCAGGGCCCGGGCCGCCGCCCGTTTCAGCGGGTTCGGAAACAGTGCCGCCCAGTCCGGAGCCGAATCCGGGGGCGCCTTGTCCATGTCGCGGCCTGCGCTGGCGGCAATCGCGGCAAGAAGGCTCGACGGGTCATCACGCAGTGTCAGGCTTTCAAGCTTCAGTTCCTCGGTGCAGCGATCCCCGAAGCGGGCGATATAGGCATCGAATTCGTGTTGCAGCCTTGGGTCGGCGGCAAGTGCGGCCCTGTCCCCGGCGGCGAGCCGCGCTTCAAGCCCTGCGGCCTTTGCCATTTGCCCCATGGCGAGGATGCGCCGGGCCGGTTCCGCCGAGACGATATCCCCCTGCCCGATCATGACGTCATTGTGCAGCGCGATCCCGTCCTGCCCCAACCATTTCTGCATCAGGTTGCGCGAGGCACCGAAGGCGATCATGCAAAGAAAATCGTTGACCAGCGGCGCGTCCCACCGGTCGAGCAACGTGCTCTCGATCTTGCGATATTCCGCGGCGAGTGCGGTCGGCCCCGCCCGGTCCAGATCAAGGTCGCTGTCGAGCGCCGCGTTCAGCCGGTCGTAAAAGCGACGGCGCGTGCGGGGCAGAACCAGCGCCTGCCACAGAAGACCCGCACCTGCCCGTACCAGCCGTCCGTATTCGCTCAGCCGGGCGCGCCCGGTCGCGGAGGGCGGACCGATCCGGTCAGTCACCTCGGCGGGCATGGGCGTATCGACACCCATCATCGTTTCCATATAGGCCCGGTTCAGCGAAAACCCCGGCAAGAGCGACAGCGCCCGGTACCAATTGACGAGGTTGTAATAGACCCGCCCGTCGACCCGCCCGAGCATGTTGTCGAAGACCGCCGAATGCGCCGCGATCCTGTCCTGCGGCACACCGAGCATGGCCACGAAGACCCGGTAGACCCGGCCATAGACATGCACGGCAAAGGAATAGGTCAGTGGGCTTACGACCCCCGGATAGCTTTCGATGATGTTCGAATTGTCGAAGATGGTCAGCGCGTCATCCGGGTTCGGCGCGGCCCGGATGGCGGTGGTGATCGGGCGCGATTGCAGGATGTGGAGCCCCGCGTCGTCCAGCGCCCATTCGATGTCCTGCGGACTGCCGAAGAGCGCCTCGGCCCGTCGGGCAAGGTCGGCGATCTCTTGCGCCTGCGCCTCTGTCAGGACGACAGGTCGGGTGGCGCAGACGGCCCCGGTATCTGTTCCCGTATCTGCCGCCACCGTCCAGTCCTCGCCATCCGCCTCGCCCGAGACGAGGCGATCCGCAAGGCCGGCGATGGCCGAAATGACAACCCGGTCGCGCCGGCCGGTAACGGGATCGGCGGAAAACGCGACCCCGGCCACCCGCGCATCGACCATGCGCTGGACCACCACGGCCGGCCCTTCCGCCTGCCCCCCTGACCAACGCGCGCGATAGGTCGCGACCGTTTCCGAAAACCCCGATTGCCAGACCCTGCGCGCGGTGGCCTCGACCTCTGCCGCCGGCACGTTCAGAAAGCTGTCGAACTGGCCGGCATGGCTATGCTCTGCCCCGTCCTCGGCCCGCGCCGAACTGCGCACCGCAAAGGGTCCGTCGCCCAGCCGCGCCAGTGCCGTCGCAAGTCCCGGGACGGCGCCGCCCTTCTTGAACGTCTCGCCCCCGAACGTCTCACCGTCGAACGCCTCGGCGCGGATCACGAAGAATTCGGGCGGCGCAAAGCCCGCCTGCGCCAGACGGCCAAGGGCCGCCGCCTTGCCGCCGACCTGTTGCGCATCGGTCGCATCCTGCTGCGGGACAATAAAGGTCATCAGAACATCCCTGTCAGGATCGGGGCGAACCCGGCCAGCGCGTAGCACAGGAAAACCCATAGCCCCGCCAGCAGATCCAGCCGCTTTTCTGTCGCAATCGTCGGCGCTCTTGCGTGGCGCCACGCGGCGACAGCGCAGGCGACCGCACCCGCCCCGCCCGCCGGCAAGGCGACCGCAACCGCATCCGTCAGGACCGCCAGCGCCATCAGGATGCCAAAGGACAGCGCCACAAAGACGGCCCAGACCCAGGCCGCCCGGCCCGGCCCCCAGAGCGCCGAGTAGCTCTCGACCCCGGCGATCTCGCTTTGTGGCGCCCAAATCTTGCGCCCGATCTCCAGCACGCAGCCGTTCACGAACGACAGCGCGAGGAACAGCGCCAGCGCCGCCGCCGGTCCGCCCCCCGGCATCCATTCGAACGCGGTGAGCAACAGATCGATCAGCGGCATGATCGCCATATGGCTGACGAGATAGAGCACCGGCCGCGCCCCAAGCCATGCCGGCACCCCGAATTCAGCGGTCATGAGCGCGAGCCACACCCAGACCACCCCCAATAACCACAGAAGCGGCGGATGCCACGCCCCTGCGGCAAGGGCGGTCAGCGGCAGCGACAGCACCCCAAGCCCCATCACCGCCCGGAGCGAGATCAGCCCCCTCGGGATCGGGCGGTCGGGGCGGAACCGCCGGTCGGCGTCGAGATCCTTGAACTCGTCGCAGACCCGCATCTGAAAGAAGATCAGGAGCGCTGTGACAAACGCCGCCAGAAAGCCCCAGCCCGATGGCAGGGGGCGCCCCGCCAGTTGCGCCGAAACGCTGATGCTTGCCGCGGAAAAGACCGCCAGTAGCGGCACCGTCCTGGCAAGCGGAAAGCGTTCCTTCTGATAGATCCAGAGATTGCCGAGCTTCATCTGTGACGCGCCAGTTTCTCATGCGCGCGGGCAAAATCACCCGCCGCAATCGCCGCCACGATCGAAATCTCGCCACAGAGGCAGGTCGCCGCGACCACCTCGGCCAGGGCGGCGCCGTGCCCGTCCCCCCGAAGCCCCAGGATGTTCAGTGCCGCCGACTGGCTGGGCAGCGCGGTGCCGCCCCCGACCGAGCCGACCAGAATGTTGGGCATCGTCACGCTGCAGAAAAGATCCTCGCCCCGCGCCTCCATCCGCGTCACGCCCATCGCGCTTTCGGCAACGCAGGCCGCATCCTGCCCCGTGGCGATGTAGATCGCCGCCAGCCCGTTCGCGAAATGCGCCTGCGCCCCAAGCTGACCGGACAAAAGCGCGCCAAGGTTCGCAACCTGTCCATAGGCCAGCATCTCGGCCACGCTGGTTCCGAGCGCCGATCTGACCACCCCGGCCTTCAGGGTCACGGAGGCGCTGACCTTGCGGCCGCGCCCGGTCACCATGCCAAGCGAGGATGCCTTTTTGTCGCCCGAGAAATTGCCCTCGATATACCATGCCCTAAGGGGGACGGGGCAGCGCGCGACAATATCCTCGCACATGGCGTTGGTCGCGATGGTGACCATGTTCTGCCCGGCGGCATCGCCGGTTGTGAAGCGGCAGATCAGAAAGACGATGTTATTGTCGATCACCGGCTCGACCGAGATCATCTTGCCATGGCGGGTCGTGGCCTCGGCCGCGACCTTCAACTGATCGACCCCATCGACGACCCACTCGACGAAAAGGCCCGCGTTCAGCAGGCTGTCCAGAACGAAGGCGGGCGTGCGGATGACACCTTCGTACAGGATCGCGGTGTTGATCCCGCCTGATCGTGTCGCCGCCCGGGCACCCCGCGCATAGGATGCGACCAGCGCGGCCTCGGTCGTGGCCATCGGGACGTGATAATCGCCATGCGCGTTCAGCCCGTTGATCCGCAACGGCCCGATGACCCCCAGGGGGAGCTTCACGGTGCCGATGAAGTTCTCGATATTGGCGTTGAAGCGCGCAGGCTCCGCCATTGTCAGCGGATCGGCCAGCGCCTCGCGGTCCGGGTCCGCGACCCTGCCGCCGGCCATCAGCCGGTTCCAGTATGTCGCGACCGTCTGCGCCGTGGCCCGGCGCACGGGGCGCAGCATTTCGGGCCGTGCATCTGCGGGCGCCATGCGTTCCTGCAGCGGTGTGCCCTGCACCCGGGCCCGGATTCTGCGCAGCATGTCCTTGACATGGGCCGGAACTGGCATGTCGGGCCTTCCTCAGATGATCCTGTCGCCGAAGTCTATTGCGTCGCACCAGCGGGGGAAACCGGCTTCTTTCTGGCGGGCGGAAAGCGTCAGAAGGGGCGGCGCGCGACGAAGTCCCGGCGCAAGGCAGGCGGCGCGGTTCAGCGTGATGCGCGGGCTTTCGCCCCAAGTCCGTGGCGACAATGTATTCACTGCAGCTACGGATTGCGCAAAAACACCCGTGAACTACACTTATAATTGCGAATCGTGAATACATTTCCGGCCCGGAATCGACATCGGACCACGCCGGACTTCACCACGGTTCGCCCCATCGGCCAGGAGGGGCCATGGGCAGACAGCAAGGGAGAGAGACCATGAAGCCATTGCACCTGACCGGCCTTGCCGGCGGATTGATGCTGGCCGCGGCGATGCCAGCCGTTGCCCAGACGGCCTGCGCGGAGATGTCCGCGGCGCCCCTTGACGGGGTGACGATCACCAGCGCCGCCGAAGTTGACGCGACCGAGGCCGCCCCCGCCCATTGCGAGATCCTTGCGCAGATCGCGCCCGCCGACCCCGAAGGCTGGCCCATCAATCTGCGCGTCGTCCTGCCCGAGGACTGGAGCGGCCATGCGGTGCAGTTCGGCGGCGGCGGCTTTAACGGCACGATCCCGCAGCAGGCGGGCGGGCGCTGGCAGACGCCTGCCGCCGCGCAGGAATTCCCGTTCAAGGGCCACGCGACCTTTTCCGGCGACTCCGGCCATAGCGTCGATGACCTGCCCTATGGTCCCGATATCGACGTGCGGCGGGCCTCGTTCGCGCTGAACCAGGAGGCCTTTGAGCGCTATGCCCGCCGCTCGGTCAACGAGACCTATGGCGCCGCGATGCAGATCATCGAGGCGCATTACGGCACCCCCGCCGATCTGCGCTATTTCGTCGGGTTCTCGCAGGGCGGCAAAGAGGCGATGGTCGCCGCGCAGGACCATCCCGAGGATTACGACGGCATCCTTGTCGGCGACCCGGTGGCGAACCTCACCGGGCTCAAGATCGCGCATCTGCAATCCTCGCTCGGCTTTTACCGCAATGGCGGCGAGGGCTGGGTCGGGCCGGAACTCGCGCAGCTGGTGACCGATGCGGTCTATGCCCAATGCGACCCGCAGGACGGGCTGGAGGATGGCTGGATCGCGAATTTCGAGGGCTGCGAACCTGATCTGTCCTCCCTGCTTTGTGCAGAGGGTCAGACCGGCGACTGTCTGACCGAGGCGCAGCTTGAAGCCGTGATGAACGTCGCCCGCCCGGTCGAACTTGATTTCGAGATCGCCAATGGCCTGACCGGGCACGCGGGCTATCCTTGGGGCAATACAGCCTGGCAGGGCAGCTTTGCCGGGTCGCGCCCGGTTCCGTCCCAGCCCGGCCCCAGCCAGGACGGATATGACTCCTACGTCTATACGCTGGGCGACGGCTATGCCCGGTTCTTCATCGCACAGGACGCCGAATATGACACGCTCGGCTTCGATCCGAACGATCCCGCCCTGCGCGACCGGATCGTCGCGGTGTCGCAGATCCTCGATGCAACCAACCCCGATCTGTCGGGCCTGCGCGATCGCGGGGGGCGGATGATCCTCTATGCCGGGGGTGCGTCCGAAGTTCCCCCCGCGGAAGTTGCCGCCTACTGGACCCGCGTGAACGAGACGATGGGCGCGGATGCGGTTACGGAATTCGCGCGCTTCTACATCTTTCCCTCGATCAACCATGGCGGCGTGGGTCCCGAGGGGATGCCGAACCGCGCCGATCTTTTTTCGGTGCTCGAAACCTGGGTGACGGAAGGAACGGCGCCGGGCGATCTGGTCAACAGCAACGACGCGGGCACGATCACCCGCCCGCTTTGCCAGTACCCCGCATGGCCGCAATATCAGGGCGGAGACGAAAGCGCCGCCGAGAGCTTTGCCTGCGTGCAGTGATCTTGTGACCCGAGACGGGGGCCGGTCGCCGGGCCGGCCCTTGCGGGGTTGAAAGCCGGGTTACCTTGCAGTGGTCAGACCTGCATCCCTTTCCTCCGATAGCGCCATTAACGGGGGATGTGGCAGGGATGTGCCTGATCCTCTTTCCCCTCGGGAACGCCTGTGATCACGCTGAGGAAGCGCCTGAACGCAAGCGACCTGCGATCAGATGCGGTGGCTTGATATGCCCGGCATCTACAACTTTTCGGCGTTGGCGGCGCGAGCCTCGATCAGCCAGCCGACATGGTCGGCCACCGGTCAACAGTTCAGCGAATTTCTGGCTACCGCGAAAGGAAAATAACGACCTCCTCGTCTGTGTTCTCGGAAAACGCAACACGCGCAAATCCGGATCTGACGGGGTCGGTCTGACGGTCCAGCCTGTCGGTGCCAAGCCCCAAAAACACCCGTTTCAGCCGCGACAAGCCAGGCAAACCCGCCTAGTCTGCCCGCGTTGCGACGGGGGGAGATATGGACAGGGTCGATTGCATCATCGCCGGGGCCGGGGTTGTGGGACTTGCCATCGCGCGCAGCCTGGCGCGCCGGGGGATTGAGGTGGTGATCCTGGAGCGGGAGGCCGCGTTTGGCACCGGCACATCCTCGCGCAATTCAGAGGTGATCCATGCGGGCCTCTATTACGAACCGGGCAGCCTCAAGGCACGGCTCTGCGTTGAGGGGCGCGGGATGCTTTATGCCTATGCGGCCGAAAACGGCGTGCCCCATCGGCGCTGCGGCAAGCTGATCGTGGCGACGAGCGCGGATCAGAACACCGCGCTGGACGCCATTCTGGCGCGCGCAAGTGCGGCCGGCGTCCATGACCTCTGCCGCCTGACCGCCGCCGAGGTGCAGGCGCTGGAGCCGGAACTGGCCTGCACCGCGGCGCTTTTGTCGCCCTCGACCGGGATCATCGACAGCCACGCCCTGATGCTGTCTATGCTGGGTGACGCCGAGGCCCATGGCGCAATCCTCAGCCTCGGCAGCGCGGTGGTGGGGGTCGAGGTGACGCCCGCCGGCTTTGCGGTGACGACCGGGGACATCGCCAGCGGCGAGCGCTTCACCATGGCCTCCCGGTTCTTCGTCAATGCGGCGGGGCTTCATGCCTCGGAACTGGCGGGGGCGATCCGGGGGCTGTCGCCCGACCATGTACCCCGCACCCTGTTCGCGCGGGGAAACTATTACAGCCTTCCGGGCCGACCGGCCTTTTCGCATCTGGTCTATCCGGTGCCGGAACCCGGCGGGCTCGGCGTCCACCTGACGCTTGATCTCGCGGGCGGGATGCGCTTTGGGCCGGATGTCGACTGGATCGACAGCATCGACTATCGCGTGAACGCCGCACGGCGCGACCATTTCCAGACCGAGATCCGCAAATACTGGCCCGGTCTGCCGGAGGATGCGCTCGCCCCCACCTATTGCGGCATCCGTCCCAAGCTTGCCGGCGCGGGCCAGCCCGGCGTCGATTTCCGGATCGACGGGCCCGAGCTGCATGGCATCGCCGGTCTCGTCAACCTGTTCGGGATCGAGAGCCCGGGCCTGACCTCTTCACTGGCGATCGCAGAGGCTGTGGCCGACCGGCTGGCCGCGGGCGTTGATGACCCCGCCCTTCAGAACCGATAGATATAGCCAAGGCCGACCGAGGTCACGCTGTCCTCGGTCGTGATCGGGCTCCTCGTGATCCCGTCGCCGAGGCTCGTGACGCTCGCGTCAAAAAGGATCATCTGCCGCTCGGTCAGCGAGTAGCCGGCGCGCAGGCCGAGGCTGATATTGGTGGTGGCCGTGCCTTCATAGGCCGCGCGGCCCGCCATCGCCTCGGACGGCAGAACGCCGTAGAAATAGTTCACCGCATTGTCGTCCAGCCATGTGGCCGCGATGCTGGGCGTCAGGCTGAACCGGTCCCAGCGAAAGCTTCGCGCCGCTTCCAGCCTGATGCGGCTGCCATCGCTGTCACCCGAAACATCGTGCACCGCCTCAAGGCTGAGATCGGCGAAATCGGCCGCGAAGGTGACCGTGCCGCCCAGCCAGAGGCCGCCTTCCCGTTCCGCCATCCCCGAAAGGATAGGGTCATCCGCTGCCTCATACCCCTCGCCGATCGAATAGCGCGCCCGCAGCGTGAACTGCAGCCGGTCGCCCGATATCCAGGGCAGCTTCAGGTCGGCGCTCGTGCCCTCGACGCTGAAATAGCGGCTGTCATAGCTGAGAAAGGGCAGTGCCGAGGTCGTTGTATCGCCATAGGCGCGGCGTTCGGAAAACACGCCTGCCCCCAGGGCAAAGCCTGAATCCTGCGCAATCGCGGGTCCGGCGGCGACAAGGGCAAGCGCCGTATATGCGGCGAGGTTGCGGGGAAATCTGGTTGGTTTTGCCATGGTCATTCCTGTCTGGCTGATGGTGCCGCATGGACGCGGGTCGGGACGGCCGGGAAAATCCCGCGGCCGGGTAATGTCAGGGCGAGGTTCCCGCGCCGTGCGGGGGTGCTGCGGCCGTCAGGTGTCGGACCACCCATGTCCCCAGCGCATCGAGCCAGGTCAGCACCACGGGCACGACGACCAGCGTCAGAACGGTCGAGCTGATGAGCCCGCCGATCACCGCCTGCGCCATCGACGCGCTTTGGGCGCTACCCGGATGGATCGCGAGCGCGAGCGGCAGCATCCCGAAGATCATCGCAAGCGTGGTCATGATGATGGGGCGGAACCGGGTCGACCCGGCCCGGATCAGCGCCTCGGCCAGCGGCAATCCGGCGCGCCGGTGCTGGTTGGCATTGTCCACAAGCAGGATCGAATTCTTGACCACCAGGCCCATCAGCATCACGAGGCCTATCATCGAATAGATGTTCATCGTCGATCCCGAGAGGAGCAGCGCCGGCCCCACCCCGATCAGCGCGAGCGGAAGGGCCGCCATGATGGCGAGGGGTTGAAGAAAGCTCGCGAACTGGCTGGCCAGCACCAGATAGATGCAGATGACCGCCATCCCCAGGGCCATCGCCATGCTGGCAACGGTGTCGCCCAGTTCCTCGGCGTCGCCGCCCATGGCGGTGGTGATGCCGGCAGGCAGGTCCAGCACCGCAAGCCCGCGGTCGATATCGGCCAGTGCATCGCCCAGAACGCGGCCATCAAGCCCCGCCGTGATGGTGATCACCCGCTCGCGCGCTTCACGCTCGATCACGGCGGGGCCAAGGGTGCCTTCGCGGCGCGTGACCTGATCGAGGCTGACGGCGAGGCCCCCGGCCTGCGCCACGGGCAGCGCCCCCAGCATCGCGGGATCGCTCCGCAAGGTTTCGGGCAGGCGCAGCACCACCGGGTCAGACCCGCCATCGGCACGGCGGACCGACGAGACCTCTTCGCCGTCGATCAGGGCGCGCAGGGCGGTTCCCACCGCCGCCGGCGGGATGCCGAAATCGGCGGCCAGATCGCGGCGGATCACGAAATCCAGAAGCGGCTGCGCCTCTTCGGCGCTTTGGCTCACGTCGACCACACCGGGAATGGCGGCGATCATCGCCGCGATATCCCCCGCCGCCCGCGCCAGATCGTCGCCATGCGCCCGCGCACCGACATCTCGATCGGCGCGCCGCCGCCGCCCGCACCGCCGACCGACACGATGCCAAGATCGACACCCGGGATCTGGGCCAGCGCTGCCCGCATCCGCACCACCATCTCGTCCGCCGAGGCGGTGCGCCCGGCCAGCGGGACCAGCGTGATCTCCATCCGGGCCGCGTTGTCGCCAGACCCGCTGCCTGCCGCGACAGCGGTGTAGATGCCTGCGACCTCGGGCATATCCGCGACGATCGCCGCGATCTGCCCGGTCTTGAGCGCGGTATAATCCCTGGACGAACCGGTCGCGGTCTTCACCTCGACGCTGATCCGACCCTCATCGCCCGCAGGCAGGAACTCGAACCCGAGCAGGGGGAACAGCGACAGGCTGGCGATCAGGCAGGCGAGGGCCAGCGCTACCGTGGTCTTGCGCCAGCGCAGGCAGATGGCGAGCAGGCGACTGTATCTCTCGCCCAACCGGTCGAACCCGTCGCCAAAGCGCGCAACCGCCCGGCCGAAGACGCCACGCCGCGTCCCGGGTTGCGACGCCGGGTCATGCCAGACGCTCGACAGCATCGGGTCCAGCGTGAAGCTGACAAAAAGCGAGATCAGAACCGCCACGGTCACGGTGATCCCGAACTGGACGAAAAACCGTCCGACGATTCCGTCCATGAAGGCGAGCGGCAGGAACACCGCGCAAAGCGCGAGCGTGGTCGCCACGACCGCAAGGCCGATTTCGGCGGTGCCGTCCAGTGCCGCGCGGTGATGGTCCTTGCCCATGTGCAGATGCCGGGTGATGTTTTCACGCACCACGATGGCATCGTCGATCAGAATCCCGACCGAGAGCGTCAGCGCCAGCATCGTCAGCATGTTGAGCGTGAAGCCCAACATGCCGATCACCGCCAGCGTGCCCAGAAAGGCAATCGGCAGCGTCAGGGCGGTGATGACGGTGGACCGCCACGAATTGAGAAAGAAGAACACGATGACCACCGCAAGGACCGCGCCCTCGAACAGGGTCGACCGGACGGTTTCATAGTTGTCCTCGATGGCTGTGGCCTCATTGGTCAGGATGTCCAGCCGGGCATCCGCAGGCAACTCGCCACCGTTCAGTTCCGACACCAGCGCGGCGACCGCATGGGCCACGGCGACGGTATTCGCGCCATCCGCGCGGACAACCTCGATGGCAAGGGCCGGCTGCCCGTTGTGAAACGCAAGGCTTTCGGGATCAGAGGTTCCGCGCGTGACGCTGGCCAGATCGCGGAGCCGGATCTGTCCCGCCCCTTGCGTCGCGATCACCAGATCACCCAGGTCTTCCGCCGACGTCACCTCGGCATTCATCTGGACCGAAAGGGTCTGCGCACCGCTGTTCAGCGCGCCGCCCGGCACCCGCAGGTTGTCGCGGCGCAGCGCATCGGCCAGATCGGCCACGCCCAGCCCATGCGCGCGCAGCAGGTCCGGGTCCGGCGCGACCGTGATCTGGTCCTTGACCGCCCCCACAAGCGAGGCCGTGCCCACCCCTGGGATCGCTGTCAGGCGGGGCACGATTTCATCCTCGGCCAGCCGCGACAGACCCCCTGGGCCAAGGTTGGCGCTGCTCAGCGCCAGTGTGACGACCGGGTCGTCGGTCGGGTTGAAGCGCACCACCTGCGGCGCGTCCGCGCCCGAGGGCAGATCGGGCGTGATCGCGGCGACGCTGTCGCGCACATCCTGAACCGCCGTCGCGCTGCGGGTTTCCAGCGTGAACAGGGCGATGACCGACGAATGTCCCTGCGCCGAGGTCGAGGTGATCCGGTCGATCCCGGCCAGCGTGCTCAGCTCATCCTCGATCAGTCTGGTCACGTCGCTTTCGACGGTTTCCGGCGAGGCGCCGGAAAAAGGCGTCATGACCGCGACGACAGGATAGTCGATGGCCGGGAACCGGTCGATGGGGATGGAGCGCCAGCCGATCAACCCGAAGGCCACCACGGCGACCATCATCATCGTGGTGAAGACCGGCTGCGCGATACTGATACGGGTCAGGAACATCGCTCAGCGCCCCGCAATCCGGACCGGATCGCCGGGCATCAGATGACGCAATGGCCCCGCCAGCACCACATCCCCGACCGCAAGCCCATGCGTGACCTCGACCAGCGCGCCCGCCTGCCACAGGCGCCCTGGAACGATTGTGACGCGTTCCAGGCGACCGTCGCGCAAGGCCAGCGCCTCGGGCCCGGCCTCGCCCTGAAGGATCGCCGCCGCCGGCAGGGCCAGCGCGTTCCGTTCCTGGCTCAGGGTGATCTGCCCGCTCAGGAACAGCCCGGCGGGCAGCGCGCCGGCGGCATTCGCAATGCGCAGATAGACCTTGGCGGACCGTGTGCCCGCCTCGGCCTGCGGGCTGATCCTTTCGACCACGGCGGCAAAGCGATGCGACGGGTCCTGCGGCAGCCAGAAGGCCGCCTGTTGCCCCGGCGCGAGGCCGAGCAGCCGGTCGAGCGGGACCATCGCCTCGACCACCACCTGCGACAGGTCGATGATCTCGAAGAGCGGCGCGCCGGGCTGCACGAGCTGGCCCGGCTCGACCAGCCGGTGGGTGACGACACCGGCGATGGGCGCGCGCACGACCGCCCGGTCAAGGTTCGCCGCGTCAATCCGGGCCTGTGCATCGACGGCATCGATCTGCGCCCGCAGGACGTCGACGGTGCTCCGGTCGTCCTCGGCCTTGCTGCGCGGGACGGCGCCCCGCGACACAAGCACCTCGGTCCGCGCAAGCGCCGATTGCGCCGCCACAAGTTGGGCGTCAAGGCTGGCGCGTTCGGCCTGACGGGCTGCGAGCGTCAGCCGAAGGTCATCCGCGGCGATGTTCAGAAGCGGGGCCCGGGCCTCGACCGTCTCTCCGGCCTGGACGGACATCCGGGTGACGATGCCGGCAAGTTCCGCCGACACGGTGACGCGCCGGTGGGGGATGACGATGCCGGACACGGAAATCGTTTCCCGCAGGTCCATCGGTGCCAGCCGGATCACCTCTTCCGGCGCCAGAATCTTTTCCGGCGCTGTAAAACCTTGAAGCTGCGAGGCGGGGGGCGTGACATCGCCCGTCGCCACCCCCGAGGCATAGACCGCACAGGCCGTTATGCCGAGGGTCAGCGCCACCAGCTGGCTGTGCAGGCGTCTGGTTCGGGCTGGTTTTGCAGGGGTCATCTTGGGCACCGTCTTCTGGGTCGGGTGCGTTTTGCGCGGCGAGGATTGCGCGAGCATTGCGCGGCGGGCGGGCACCGCAGTTTTTCGGATTCTGTGACCCGGGCGTCCCGTGCGCTACACCCGGCCTCTCAGCCCGCCTGATCCGACGTCAGGGGAAACTGGACGATGAACAGCGCGCCCCCCTGCGGGGCGGTGGCGACACGCACCTTGCCGCCATAGTGCAGCACGATATCGCGCACCAGATTGAGCCCCAGACCCGCCCCTGTGCCGGCGCCGGTCGCGCGGAAGAACGGGTCGAACACATGCGGCTGGTCTGCGGCCGCGATCCCCGGCCCGTCATCGCCGATGCGCAGGGTGCCCCGGTCATCGACCTCGACGCTTATCGACGTCCCCTGCCCGCCATGGGCAATCGCGTTCTGAACCAGATTGATGACGACCCGCGTCAGGGCCTGCGGGTCGGCCAGTATCCGCACCGGCGCGTCGGGGGTAGAGAGAGAGAGGAAACAGTCCGCCGCGATGGCGATGGGCGCGATATCGGCCAGCGCCTCGGCCACGACCGCCGGCAGATCGACCGGTTGTGCCGCGCGCGCGTCGCTTTCGACCCGATACCAGTCCAGCAACTGGTTCGCCAGCAGCGCAAGCCGCGACACATCCAGCAACAGGCGGGTCCGTTCCTCGCCCGCCGGCATGGTTTCGATGCGCAACATCAGAATGGCAATCGGCGTGCGCAGCTCATGCGCGGCGGTGGCGAGGAAACGCTTGCGCTTGTCGATGCCTTCATCCAGCCGCGACAGCGCCGCATTCATCGCCCCGACAAGCCCCGTCAGTTCGCCCGGCACGCCCGAGATGTCGAGCCGTGTGCCCGGGCGGTCTATGTCGATACGGGCGGCCTCGTGCTCCACGCGCGAGATAGGCCGGAACTCCCGGCGCAGCAGCACGGGGATCACGATCGCCGTCAGCAGCCCCAACAGGCCCACTAGGCTGAGGTAATAGCTTTTGGCATCCACGAGGAATTCGTGGAAGGGCGAGATTTCGCCGCCGCCCCCGGTCAGGATGGTGATGGGCCCGGCAGGGCTGCGGCGGCTCTCTCCGATCATCTCCAGCCCGTCATGGGTCCAGCGGATATCGAGCCCCTGCCCCGCGATCAGCCTTGGCAGGATATCCGCCAGTCCGGCGGGCGGGGTGCCATGGCTTGCGACGACTCCGTCCGCCCGTCTGGCCTGAAACCAGAACTGCGGGTGGTCCTCCATCATCCGACGCAGTTTCGGACCGGGGTCGAAGCCGAACCCCTCGCCGCCATTGTCAAACGCCTCCAGGATCTGGTCGATCACCTTCTCGTCCAGACGCGGCTCGGTCCGGTTCTCCAGCCATGGAAGCCCGACGATCACTGCAAAGATCGTCAGCGCCGCCACCTGCAACAGGATCAGCCGCCAGGCCAGCCGGACCTGAATCGAGCCGCGCGCCAGTTGCCTCACGGCAGGGGCCTCAGCATGTAGCCGACCCCCCGGATGGTGTGGATCTCGACCTCGGCGCCTTCCAGCTTGCGGCGCAGGCGAGAGATATGGGCGTCGAGGCTATTCGAGGCGATTTCGTCGTCATAGCCGTAAACGGCTTCTTCCAGCGCGGCACGGCTGACGACCCGTCCGGTGCGCCGTATCAGCGCCTCCAGCACCAGAAGCTCGCGTCGCGGCAGGCTGAGCGCCTGGCCGGCAATCTCGGCCGAACGATGCTCGGGCAGGAATCGCAGCCTGCCGGCCTCAAGGACCTGCTGTTGCGCCATCGCCGGGCGGCGTTGCAGTGCGCGCAGCCGGGCGAGCAGTTCGTCGATCGCGAAAGGCTTGGCCAGATAGTCGTCGGCCCCGTGGTCGAGCCCCTCGACCCGGTGATCGACCGCCCCCAAAGCTGAAAGGACGATCACCGGGCACGACCTGTCGTGCGCGCGGATGACAGGTATCAGCGACAGGCCGTCCCCGTCCGGAAGGGTCCGGTCCAGTACGACCGCCGCATAGGACCGCAGCGCCAGGGCCTCGCGCGCGACGTCCATCGACGGCGCCAGATCCACGACGATATCTTTGCGCGCCAGCGCCGAGACGAGCATCCGTCCCAGTTCGGCTTCGTCCTCGACGACAAGAATACGCATATTCCCTCAGCATGGGTTCCGGGCAGTCACCGCATTTCAGGTTGCGGGAACATTGCGCGACGGGGAAGAATATCATGACCGCGCCCGTCCGGCGCGCGCCAAATCCAGGCGCCGGATCGCAGCACGAGGGATCAGGGGCCGGTCCCCGTCGTTCCGGCGCCCGACGGGAACTGATGCAGGAATATCTCGATGAAGGCCTCGGCGCTTTTGGGCAGGATGCGCCCTGCCAGGGTATGGACCTCGAGCTGGCGCGTGTTGAATTCCAGATCCTCCAGCGGGATCGTCACGAACTGTTCGGAATCGCGGCGGTAGCGCATCGCAAGTTCGCCGAAGAGCGCGATCCCCCCGCCGTTGACGGCAAAGGTGATAAGGGCATTGGCATAGTTGGTCGTGAAGACCGGGCGCATGACCAGACCCTGGCGGCTGCAGCTCTGGTCCAGCAACTGACGGATCGTGGTTTCGGCCGAAGGAAGCGCGATGGGATAGGGTTCCAGCTGCGCAAGCCTGAGGCTGCGTGCCCCGGCCAGCGGGTGATGTGCCGCCACCACCGCATGGATCGGGGCCGGCAGGCGCCGCTTCACCTCGATCTCCTTGTGCGAGGTCGGGCCGAAGGTCAGGCCGATATCGGAATCGCCCTCGCGGATGCGCCGGGAAACATCCTGCGCGCTGGTCACATGCAGTTCGACATTGATACCGTTATAGCGGTTGCGGAACTCAAGGATCACATGGGGCAAGAACGCCGTGGCCAGCCCCTCGACGCTCGAAAGCCGCACAACGCCCCGTTCCAGCGCCTCGATGGCCATGATCTCTTCCACCACGCGATCCGCGTCCAGCTGCATCCGGCGGGCATGGGCGGCCAGCAACTCGCCCGAGGCGCTGGGGATCATGCCCCAGGACCTGCGTTCGAACAGATGGGTGCCAAGATCTTCCTCAAGCCGGCCGATCTGGCGACTGATGGCCGAGGGCGCGACGTTCATCTGTGCCGCCGCCTTGTTGACGGACCCAGCCGCCACGACGGCCAGAAGATAGCGCAGCGCAGTTTCTTGCAGGATACGGGGGTCGCCCATCGTCACCTCGTGAGCATTGCGTTTTCGGCAACAGGATATTCTGAACATTGATCTGGCAAGTTTGCCAGAGGCGATGTTACGAATTTTCCGGAGGGCATCGTTAACGGAAGTCATAGTTCCGGCCGGCGCTTTTCGGGGGATCAGCCTGAACGGTCATGTCATGCGCCGCTGTCATGAACGGATCCCGTATCGGTCTGCATCCCCGGTCCAACAGGTCACAGAGGATGTTCAGATGACAGACGAAGTTCCGCAGGCCCAGCGTTTCGCGCCCGATCCTGCCCCGCCCTGCCCTTCCCCCGCCCGCCGGTCCACGATCCTTGCCATGGCGACAGCCCTTCTTGCCCTTGGCACCGGTTCCGCCATGGCGCAGGATGTGACGGTGCGTGCGGTGATGCATTCCGCGCTCCGTATACTCGACCCCATCGCCAGCAGCGCGTCGATCACGCGAAATCACGGCTACATGGTCTTCGACACGCTGGTCGGCGTGGACGAGAACTATGTGCCGCGCCCGCAGATGGCGGATTGGGAGGTATCGGACGACGGGCTGAGCTATACCTTTACCCTGCGCGACGGGCTGACCTGGCACGATGGTGCGCCGGTGACCGCGGCCGATTGCGTGGCCTCGCTGCGCCGCTGGGCCGAATACGATACCGGCGGGCAGATGTTGATGGGCTATGTCGCGGATATCGAGGCGCTGGACGACGCCAGTTTCGTCATCCGCCTGTCAGCGCCCTTCGGCTATCTGATCGACATTCTGGCCAAGCCGTCCTCGGTGCCGGCGCTGATGATGCCGGAACGGATCGCCGATATTCCCTTTGGCGAACAGATCGCCGAGCAGATCGGCTCGGGTCCGTTCACCTTTGCGGCCGACGAGTTTCAGCCGGGCGTCCAGGTCGTCTATGAAAAGTTCGAGGGCTATGTTCCGCGCGACGAGGCGCCTTCGGGCACCGCGGGCGGCAAGGCGGTCAATGTGGATCGCGTCGAATGGATCAACATGTCCGACCCCCAGACCGCGATGAACGCGCTGTTGTCGGGCGATATCGACTATATCGAACGCGCGCCCATCGATCTTCTGCCACTGCTCGAAACCGACCCGGCGATCACCACGGCGGTTCTCGACCCGCTGGGGATGCAGGTGATCGGGCGGATGAACTTCCTGCACGCGCCGTTCGACGATCCCGCGATCCGGCGCGCCGCGCTGATGGCGGTCAGCCAGGCGGATGTGCTGGCGGCGCTGATCGGCAATCCCGACTATTACGAGGTCTGCGGGGCGATCTTTGGCTGCGGCACGCCTTTGGCAAGCGACGCGGGCGCCGAGAGCCTGATCGCCGGAGGCTCCGTCGAGGATGCCCGGGCGGCGCTGGAGGCTGCCGGCTATGACGGCACGCCCGTCGTGATCCTGCAACCGACCGACGTGGCGACCCTCTCGCCCCAGCCGCTGATCCTGGCCGATGCGCTGCGCCGCGCGGGATTCAACGTGCAGCTTGACCCGATGGACTGGCAGACCCTCGTCAGCCGCCGCGCCAATCAGGGCCCGCCGGCCGAAGGCGGCTGGAACCTCTTTGTGACGAACGGGGGTGTCGATGCGCTGTGGAACCCGGTGATCAACTTCCTTCTGGGCGCAACCGGCACCGAGGGCGGATGGTTCGGCTGGCCGACCGATCCGGCGCTGGAAGAAATGCGGATCGCCTTTGCCACCGCCGCAACCGAGGAAGAGCGTGTCAGCCTCGCCTCCGAGATCCAGGCGCATGTTCTGGACCAGGTGATCATGATCCCGCTGGGTCAGTTCAACAACGTCAGCGCCTGGCGGGATTCCGTCACCGACCTGCTGGAATCCCCTGTGCCGGCCTTCTGGCACATGCGGGCCACCGAGTAGCGGGCGCGGCCCCTGGCCGGTCGTTCCGGCCGGGGCCACGCCGATCCGCCCGACCCCTTTTCGCGAAACGGACAGATCCCATGCTCGGCTACCTTCTCCGGCGCGTTCTTGCGGCCATTCCGGTTCTGCTTGTCGTCGCGCTCTTCGTCTTTCTGCTGCTGCGGCTCTCGCCCGGCGATCCCGCCGCGATCATCGCCGGCGACAACGCATCGCCCCAGCAGCTTCAGCAGATCCGCGACATTCTGGGCTTGAACCAGCCCTTGCACCGGCAGTTCTTCATCTGGCTGGGGGGTGTGCTGCGGGGTGACTTCGGGATCTCGCTCTTGTCGCAGACACCGGTCCTGACAATGATCGGCCAGCGGCTGGAACCGACGATCAGCCTTGCGCTCGTGTCCATCGTCTTTACCGCGCTGATCGCGGTGCCGCTGGGGGTGCTGGCGGCATGGCGCCGGGGCGGGTGGATCGACAATCTGGTGATGTCGGCCTCGGTCGTCGGGTTTTCGATCCCGGTCTTCGTGATCGGCTATGTGCTGATCCAGATCTTTGCGATCGAACTGCGCTGGCTGCCGGTGCAGGGTTTTCGCAGCATCACCCAAGGCGTGGGCGAGTTCGCGAGCCGGATCGTCCTGCCCGCGCTGGCGCTGTCGACGGTCTACATCGCCCTGATCGCGCGGATGACGCGCGCGAGCGTCCTGGGTGTGCTGGATGAGGATTACATCCGCACCGCCCGCGCCAAGGGCGTGACCGAGCCTGTCGTGCTGTTCCACCATGCCCTTCGCAATGCCGCGGTGCCGATCCTGACTGTCATCGGCACGGGCTTCGCGCTCATGGTCTCGGGCGTGGTGGTGACCGAGACGGTCTTCAACATCCCCGGGCTGGGCCGGCTGATCGTGGATGCGGTGCTGGCGCGCGACTACCCGGTGATACAGGCGCTGATCCTGCTGACCGCCGGCCTTTACGTTCTGATCAACCTGCTGATCGACATCTCCTATGCCCTGACCGACCCGAGGATACGCTATTGATGTCCGCACCTTCCTCTCTCTCCGGGCATCCGGCCCTTGTGTTCCTGCGCAGCCTTCCGGGACGCAACAGGGTGACGCTGGCGGCCGGTCTCATTCTGCTCGCGCTCCTTCTCATGGCGCTGCTGGCGCCCTGGATCACGGTCCACGATCCCTTGGCCCTCTCGCCCGCCAACCGCCTGCGCGGCATGGACGGGACGCATTGGCTGGGCACCGATGCCTTTGGGCGTGACCTCTTCTCGCGCATCGTTCATGGGGCGCGCATCTCGCTGATGGTGGGGCTTGGGGTTGCCGTTGCCGCCGTGGCGATCGGGCTGCCCCTGGGGCTGCTTGCCGGCTATTTCCGCCCCGTGGACGCGGTGCTGATGCGCATTATGGACGGGCTGATGGCAATTCCGGCCGTATTGCTGGCCATCGCCATCGTCGCCCTGACGCAGGCGAGCATCTGGACCCTGATCGTTGCGATCACCATCCCCGAGATCCCGCAGGTCGTCCGGCTGGTGCGCGCCAGCGTTCTTCAGACCCGCGAGGAACCGTTCGTCGAGGCAGCGATCCTGACCGGCACGCCCTGGCCCCGGCTGATGTGGCGCCATCTGATGCCTTCGACCAGCGCGCCGTTGATCGTCCAGGGGACCTATATCTGCGCGTCGGCCATCCTGACCGAGGCGGTGTTGTCCTTTCTCGGGGTCGGCATCGGGTCCGAAACCCCGTCCTGGGGGAACATCATGTCCGAGGGGAGGACCTATTTCCAGCTCGCGCCGGGAATGGTGTTCTGGCCGGGGCTTGCGCTCTCGGTCTGCATTCTCTCGGTCAACCTTCTGGGCGATGCGGCGCGCGACGCGCTCGACCCCAAGCTCACGAGGCATCGCTGATGACTGAACATGCCGACAAACCGGTCCTCGAGGTCGCGGACCTCGCCGTGGCCACCGGCGGACCCGGGGCAAAGCCCATCCTGCGCGGCGTCTCGTTCGACATCCGCGCCGGCGAGACGATGTGCCTTGTGGGCGAGTCCGGCTCGGGCAAATCGGTCACGTCGCTCGCCACGATGGGCCTTTTGCCGCCCCGCCTGTTGCAGGTGACGCGCGGCGCGATCCGGCTGGACGGAACCGACCTGACCGGGGTCTCGCCCGCCCAGATGCGCGCCCTGCGCGGCAACCGCATGGCAATGATCTTTCAGGAACCCATGACGGCGCTCAACCCGGTCATGTCCATCGGCGCGCAGATCGACGAAAGCCTGCGCACCCATGCCACCCTGTCGGCAAGCGCCCGCCGCACCCGCGTGCTCGACGCGCTGGATCAGGTGCGCCTGCCCGATGTGGCGCGGATCCATGACAGCTTTCCGCACCAGCTTTCGGGCGGACAGCGGCAGCGCGCGATGATCGCCATGGCGCTGGTGCTGGAACCGCGCCTGCTGATCGCGGATGAACCCACGACCGCGCTGGACGTCACCACGCAGGCCCAGATCCTGACCCTGATCAGGGACCTGCAGGCGCAGCATGGCACGGCGGTCCTGTTCATCACACATGACATGGGCGTCGTTCTGGATATCGCGGATCGTGTCTGCGTCATGCGCGCTGGCGAGATCGTCGAGACCGGTCCGGTGCGTGAGGTTCTTTCGCGCCCGCAAGCGGGCTATACGCGCGATCTGCTTTCCGCCGTGCCCAGCCTTCTGCCCCGCCCGCCACGCCGCGAGACCCGCGCAAAACCGGTGCTGGAAGTCACGGGCCTGCGCAAGGTCTACGGCGGACGGGGGGGCCTTTCGCGGCTCTGGCGCCCCGCGCGCGAAACGGTGGCGGTGGACGGTGTCGAATTCACCCTGCGCGCCGGACGGACCCTGGGCGTCGTGGGCGAAAGCGGATCGGGCAAGTCCACCCTTGCCCGCTGCGTGATGCGGCTGGTGGACCCCAGCGGCGGCGCGATCCGGGTCTGCGGCCAGCATGTGGGGGAACTGTCGGCACAGGCGCTCAAGCCGCATCGCAAGCGCATCCAGATGATCTTTCAGGACCCAAACCGCTCGCTCAACCCCCGCATGACAATCGGGCGCAGCCTTGTGGAAGGGCCGGTCAACTACGGCGCGCCCTTCGGCCACTCCTGGGAAAGGGCGCAGGACCTGCTGGAACTGGTCGGCCTGCCAGCTGACGCGATCAACCGGTTCCCCCACCAGTTTTCGGGCGGGCAACGGCAGCGGATCGCCATTGCCCGCGCCCTGATCATGGAGCCCGAGGTGCTGGTCGCCGATGAGGCGGTCTCGGCGCTCGACGTATCGGTGCAGGCGCAGGTTCTGCGGTTGCTTGACGATATACAGACCCGGCTGGGTGTTGCGATCCTCTTCATCACCCATGACCTGCGCGTCGCGGCCCAGATCTGCGACGACATCCTGGTGATGAAGGCGGGCCGCATGGTCGAATACGGACCCACCGCCCAGGTGCTGGGCCAGCCCCGCGCCGACTATACCCGCTCGCTGATGGAGGCGGCACCGGGACGGCATTGGGACTTTGCGGCCTTTGCGCCACGCGCCTCCGCCTGACCCCTCATTTCCTTTCCAAACTACCGAGGTTTTCCATCATGGACCCCTGCGATCTCGACGCCACCGAGGCCCGATGGCTGATCGGCTGCAAACGCCTGTCGCCCGTCGAACTCGCCCAAAGCTGCATCGACCGGGCCGAGGCCGTCAATCACGCCATCAACGCGCTGGTCGTGCCGGATTTTGAGCGGATGCTCGACGCCGCCCGTGCGGCCGAACGCAAGGTGATGACGGGTGGGCCGCTTGGCGCGCTGCATGGCCTGCCCGTCTGCGTCAAGGACATGGTCGACGTCGCGGGCCTGCCGACCACGTTCGGCAGCGAGATTTTCGCCGGCAACGTGGCAAAGGCGGACGACCCGATGATCGCCCAGCTGCGGGCCGAAGGTGCGCTGATGATGGGCAAGGCCAACAACCCGGAATGGAGCGCGGGCGGCAATACCCGCAACGCCGTCTATGGCGCGACAGGCAACCCGTTCGACCCTTCGCGGTCGGCGGCCGGGTCCTCGGGCGGGTCGGCGGCGGCGCTGGCGGTCGGGATCTCGCCCCTTGCCACCGGTTCGGACACCGGCGGCAGCCTGCGCAATCCGGCCGCCTTTTGCGGTGTGGTGGGTTTTCGTCCGTCGCATGGGGTGGTGCCGGGTCACAGCCGGGCAATGGGGTTTCTGCCCCTGCCCAGCAACGGACCGATGGCGCGCAACGTGACGGATGCGGCCCTCATGCTTTCGGCCATGATCCGGCCGGACCGGCGTGACCCCTGGGTCTCGGTGGCGCAGGGCCGGACGCATTACGATGCCGGCGATTTCGCCCGCCTCGCCCGCGTCGATCTGGGCAGCGCGCGTGTGGCCGTGACCGAGGACTTCGGCTTTGCCATGGTGGAACATACCGTTGCCGAGGCGTTCCGGGCCAAGATCGCCCGGTTCGAGCACGTCTTCGCCCGGGCCGAGCGGACCCATCCCGACTGCACCGGCGCCGATGACGCCTTTGCCATCCTGCGTGCGGTGATGTTCTCGGGCCAGCATCGCAGGTTGCTGGCGGAACATCCCGCGCAGATCGGGCCAAACGTCCGCGCCAACGTTGCCGAGGCCGAGGGCTATTCCGCGATCGATGTGGGCCGCGCGATGGAGATCCAGACGCGCATCTACCGCGACTGGCAGGTCTTTTTCGAACGGCACGATTTCCTGCTTGCCCCCGCCGTCACGATCAGCCCGCGCGACTGGCACGAGCTTTACCCGGCCGAGATCGACGGCCACCCGACGCGGAGCTATTATCACTGGCTGTCGATGGCCTATGGCGCGACACTGGCTGGGCATCCCTCGGTCGTGCTGCCGGTGGGCCGCGATGCGCTCGGGATGCCGTTCGGTCTTCAGATCGTGGGCGGGCGCGGTGAAGATGTCGCAACGCTCGCCTTTGCCGCGACGCTGGAGCATTATCTGGCGAGCGAACCCGACCTCGCGCGGCCACGCCCCGATATCGCCGCGCTGACCAAGGCGCCGCCCATCGCTGCCGATGCCGAGTTCCTTGGCTTCGCCTGAGACCCGCCGCAAAAGGAGAAGCGGAATGCCCGAAACCCCCAGCGTCCCCGCCGCAGACTGCGCCGCGCGGCAAGGCTGGACTTTCCGTCGGACGAACTGCCCCTTGCGCCTGACGGAACGACCCCTGTCATCGCCGCCGGACGCGGCTGACCAATGAGGCACGCCGGATGAAACCCGATGTGATGGTTCTGGGGGCGGGAATGGTCGGCGTCTGCACGGCGCTGCATCTGCAGGCCCGCGGGCACGATGCCGTGTTGATCGACCGGCGCGACCCGGGTCAGGAAACCTCTTTCGGCAATGCGGGCATCATCCAGCGCGAGGCGGTGGAGCCCTACGCCTTTCCCCGCACCGCCTCGGCGATCCTGCGCGCCGCATTGCGGATCGGGCCCGAGGTGAACTATCACCTGCGCGCGCTGCCGGGGCTGGCGGGGCCGCTGCTGGACTACTGGCGGTTCTCGGCGCCGGCGCGATATGGGGCGGTCGCCAGCGCACATGCCCGCCTGATCGAACACTGCCTGCGCGCCCATGCCCCGCTGATCGAGGCGGCCGGGGCCGGAGATCTGGTCCGGCGCGATGGGTTCCGCTTTGTCTTCCGCACGACAGGGGCGCTCGACGCAGCCGCGGCGGCGGCCGAGGGGATGGCGCGCGACCACGGCCTTGCCTGCACTGTTCAGGACGGCGCGGCACTGCACCGGGCCGAGCCCGCGCTGACGCGCCCGCTTGCCGGGGCGCTGCACTGGCATGATCCCTGGACGGTGCGCGCGCCCGGCGAGCTTGTCGCCCGCTACGCCGACCTCTTTCGCCAGCGCGGCGGCACCATCCTGCGGGGCGACGCCACAAGCCTTGCGCGGGCGGATGGCGGCTGGTCCGTCACAACCGGCGAGGGCCGCGTGACAGCCGGGCAGGCCGTTATCGCGCTTGGCCCCTGGGCGGCGGACCTGACGCGGTCGCTTGGCTATCGCCTGCCGCTTTTCGTCAAGCGCGGCTATCACCGCCACTATCACATCACGGGCACGGGGCTCGACCTGCCGATGCTGGACGCGGAGCGCGGCGCGGTGCTTGCACCCATGGCGCAGGGGCTGCGCATCTCGACCGGGGCGGAATTCGCCTTGCGCGATGCCCCTTCGACGCCCGTGCAAAGCCTTCGCGCGGCGCAAGCGGCGGCCGAGATCGTGGACCTCGGCCAACCGGTCGAGGCCGAGCCGTGGCGCGGCGCACGGCCCTGCACGGCCGACATGCTGCCGGTGGTCGGGCCGGCGCCGCGCGATCCCGGCCTGTGGTTCAATTTCGGGCACGCCCATCAGGGCTTTACGCTCGGTCCCGTCACCGGCCAGTTGCTCGCCGAGATGATCGCCGGGGACCGCCCGTTCCTTGACCCCGCGCCCTATGCCGCGACGCGCTTCAACGGGGCGCGCTAGGGACGGCCTGCCCCAGAACGCCGCGCCGCGCGATCAGGATATCGCGGACGGCGTCCGCGAAGGCCGACATTTCGGCGGGGCCGATGGGGACGCTGAGCGCGATCAACCCGCGCGAGGCGATGAAGAACCCCCGCTCCAGCAGGTCGAAGAAGATCAGATCCCGCAACAACCCCGCCTCTGCCCCTGTTGCCGGGACCGGATGGATGTTCATGATCGAGCCGAGCCCGGTCACATGAAACGGCGCGCCCTGTTCGGCAAAGAGGGCATTCAGCGACCCGCGCATCGCGTCGCCCAGGGCATTGATCCGGTCCAGCGCGTCGGGCGTCACCACATGTTCCAGCGCCGCAAGGCCTGCGGCCATGGCCAGCGTGTTGTTGTTGAACGTGCCCGCATGCATCAACGCCCCCGCCTGCCGGGGATCGTATTGCGCCATCAGGTCCGCGCGGCCGCCAAAGGCGCCAAATGCCAGCCCGCCGCCGAAATACTTGCCGATCGTGGTCATGTCCGGCGTCATGCCCAGCAGCGCCTGGCGCCCGCCCGCCGAAAGGCGCGAGGTCTGCACCTCGTCAAAGATCAGGATCGCCTCGTGATGGCGGGCAAGCCGCGCCAGCAGCGAAAGGAATTCCGGGTCGCCCGGCACGCAGCCGCCAGCGCCCAGCATCGGCTCTACCAGAACCGCCGCGACCTCTGCGCCATGGCGCGCAAAGTAGCTCTCTGCGGCGTCTTTGTCGTTATAGGGCAGGATGGCATAGTCATGGGGCACTGCCACGCGCAGCCCGCCGGGGCCAAAGGCCAAGAGGCCGCCGTGATAAGCGTTCTCGAACACCACGACCTTGTGTCGCCCGGTAAAGGCGCGGGCGGTTGCCAGCGCCATCAGATTGGCCTCGGTCCCGGAATTGGCAAAGCGGATCAGGTCGATGGACGGAAACCGCGCGCAAAGCCCCGCCGCAAGCCGGGCCTCAAGCATGTTATGCGCCGAGAGGTTGATGCCATCCGCCAGCGCGTCCCGGATCGCCGTCAGGATCGGTTCGGGCGAATGGCCCGCGATGCCCGAGGTGAACTCGCCCAGAAGGTCGATGTAGTCGTGCCCGTCCACGTCGCGCAGCCGGCAGCCCGCCCCCTGTGCCATGCGCAGCGGAAAGGGGCGGTGGAACAGCGACGACCGCGTATTACCCCCGGGCATCGCCCGGGCCGCGTCATCGGCCGCGGCGGCGCTGCGGGGGTTGCGCGCCACATAGCGGTTCACCGCCTCTTGCACCGCCTGCTGCAGCGTCTGGATGGCTGCCGGACCTGCGCTGTTCATGCCCGATATCTCCCTGTCCGGCGTGATGTGTGGCTCTTGTTCGCCGGACAAGAACTTGACGCCGGGCCTTCATGTTGTCAAGCCTTGCCGGGCAGAGAGGGAGAGACGGATGACGACCGGCGGCAGATCAGGGGCAGAGGGCGCAGGCATACGCCACGGGCTGGACAAGGCCGCGGTTCTGGACGCTGCCGTCAGGCTGATCGACGCGCGCGGCACAGCAGGCTTCAGCGTGCGGGAACTGGCGCGTGTCATGGGTGTCTACCCCGCCACGATCTACTGGCACATCGGCGGCAGAAAGGACGATTTCCTAGCCGAGGTGGCGGCACATGTCATCGACGGCTTCATGGTTCCGGCGCCAAAGGGAGAGGACTGGCGCGTCACCCTGCGCGGGCTTTTCGAGGGCTATCGAAAGGCCATGCACCGCCACCCGAACATCGCCACCTTTACGGGCAGCCAACTGGTATCGAACGGAATGTCCAGCGCACCGCTGATCGAGCGGATTCTCGACGCGCTCGGCCGCGCGGGCTTTGAAGGGACGGCGCTGATCGACGCCTATAACGCGACCCTTGCCGCGCTGGTCGGCTTTGTCACGCTGGAACTGGCCGCCGCCCCCGCGCGCCAGCAGGAATGGGAGGACCGGTTTCGCGAGGATCTCGCGCAGATCGACGCGGAAAGGTTCCCCCGTCTGCACAGCGCGCTGCCGGACATGGCGAACAAGGCGTTCATCCTGCGCTGGGACAACGGATCTGTCGTGCCGCTGGACGGCGGCTTCAGGGTCTATGTCGAGGCGTTCATCGCCGGCCTCGCCAGCCGGACAAAGGGCTGAGTCGGGCGCGGGTCACCGGCGGCGTTAATCGCGGCCCTCGTCCTCGTCACGCCCTCCGGTCCGCCCTTTCCGCCAAAAGCCCCTCGGCGAGCATCCGGAAGGCGTCCTGCGCCTTGGGCAGCATCGCGGCCGGATCGTCGCAGGCGGCAACCCACAGCGCCGCGTTCAGCGCCGCGCCGTTCAGAAGGCGGGCAGCCGCCTCGATATCCACCGGGCGCAGCACCCCGTTCGCCAGCAGTTGCGTGACCGCCGTGCGCGTCGCGTCCAGGCATCGGTTCTGGCTGGGCCAATGCGCCGGATCGCCCAGCACCGCCGGGCCGTCGCGCAGGACGATGCGCTGCACCTCCGGGTCGAGCGCCATCTCGATATAGGCGCTGCCCTCGGTCAGAAGCGCGTCCCAAAGACTGTCCTCGGCCGCCGCAAGGCTGCGCGCACGGTCCGCCATCTCGGCATCGATCTGTTCGACCACCGCCGCAAAGAGCCCCCTTTTGTCGCCGAAGTTGTGATAAAGCGCCCCGCGCGTCAGCCCCACAGCCGCCGTCAGGTCATCCATCGACGTGGCCGAAAACCCCTTTTCCGCAAAAGCCGCACGGGCAGAGGCCAAAAGCCTGCGCCGCGTTTCCCCCATCATTTCGGCGCGCGTCCGCCTGACCATCGCAATCTCCAACTGACATACGGCTCGTATCCCTGTTGACATACGAGACGTATGTCTCCACTTACCGGATACGCATCGTATATCAATGCGCTTTTCAATGAAAGCAAGGGCGCCGCATGTCGGACCCGCGCATAACGAAAGGATCACCCGATGTCCCGCCAAGCCATCTACCTCGCCGCAGCCGCCCGCCACGCGCTCTACGACAAGCATGGCTATTCCCCCGCCGTCCGTTCGGGCGACCTGCTCTTTGTCTCGGGTCAGGTCGGCAGCCGCGAGGACGGCGAGCCCGAGGATACATATCTGGGCCAAGTCGAGCGCGCCTTCGCCAACCTGGGCGCGGTGCTGGAGGCCGCCGGCGCGAGCTTTGACGACATCATTGACGTCACCACCTTTCACACTGACCCCGAGACGCAGTTTCCCGTCTTCATGCCGGTGAAAGAGCGGTTTTTCCCCGGCCGCCCCTTCCCCACCTGGACCGCCGTCGGTGTCACATGGCTCGCCGGGTTCGATCTGGAGATCAAGGTCATTGCCCGCATCCCCGGGGCATGACGCAAGGCGGCAGCGGGCGTCCTGACGGCTGCCCGCTGCCGACACCTCACCAAGGGGTGCGGCCATCCGGCTCAACAAAAAGGCCGCTGCCATCGGGATGAAGCGCGTAATGCACGGGCAGCCGCGCACCTTCCTCCGGGGTCATCGTGCCATAGCCGGTCAGGTCCGTCCTGACAAAGCCGGGACTGACCGAGTTGACCTTGATGCCGCTGTCTTTCAGCACCTCGTGCAGTTGCACCGTCAGCATGTTCAGCGCCGCCTTTGACGCATTATAGCCGATGAACCGCTGCGCGTAATAGGTCGATCCCGGATCGCCGTTCAGCGCCAGCGAGCCGAGCGAACTGGCAAGGTTCACGATCCGCCCGGCCGACGCCTTGCGCAACAGCGGCAGCATCGCTTGCGTCACGGCAAGGGCACCGATGAAGTTCACCTCGATCACCCGGCGCACCGCCGCGATGGATGCCGCGCCCGGCGCGCCGTCACCCGGATCGAATATCCCGGCGTTGTTCACAAGGATGTCGAGCCGCCCGTGCCGCGCCTCGATCAGCGCTGCGGCGGTGGCAAGCGTTGCGTGATCGTCCAGATCCAGCCTGATCCATTCGGCGCCGAGCCCCTGTGCCGCCAGCCCGGCGGCGGCGGCCGTCCCGCGCGCCTCATCCCGGGCGCCGATCAGGACGTGAACGCCCGCCTGCGCCAACTGCCTTGCGATGGCAAGTCCGATCCCCTTGTTGGCGCCGGTGACCAGCGCAATTCTCTCTTCCGTCATGCGATCTTCCTTTCGCCTCTGCTCCACCCTAAAAATATGAGGGATGCTTCAGCTTTTGGATTCGCATATGCCCCTCCCCGTGCCTCCTGCCCTGAAGCCCAGGAAAACCCCGGCCCAACGCCGCGCGCGCGTGACCGTGGACGCGATTTACGAGGCCACGATTCAGGTTTTGCTGCGCGACGGAATGGCGGGTCTGACCACCACCCGCGTGGCCGCGCGCGCGGGTGTTTCGGTCGGCACGCTCTATCAGTATTTCCCGCACAAACAGGCGCTGATCCATGCACTGAACGCGCGCTATCTCGACCTGCTCGCCTCGCGGGTCGAGGACGTCGCGGCAGCACAGGCTGGCCAGCCGATCGCGCAGATGGTCGGCGCGCTGATCGACACTTACTGGCAGGCCAAGACCGACCGGGCCGAGGTGACACGCGCGCTCTACCGTTCGGTGGTCGAACTGGACAACGAGGCGCTGCTGCAAGGCTTCGCCGCCCGGGTCGATGCCGCGACGACAGCGATGCTGGCGACCGCGCCGGACGTGTCTATTGCCGACGCGGCGGCGGTCAACCTCACCCTGACCTCGGTCATCTACGGCACTGTCCGCAACGCGTTCGAGCGCGGGCTGTCGCCCGGCGAAACCGATACCCTGCGCCGGAGCCTGCACGCCATGTGCCGCGCCTATCTGGAAACGCTGCCTCAGCGGGTTCCATAGAGGCTGGCCAGCCGCGCAAGCCGGATCTGCAGGCCGGGAAGGGGCGCGGCCTGCAGCGCCTGTCCGTTGACGTGCGAGAGATCGCCGGCGTCAACGCGTCGCGATCGCCCGGTCATAAGCCGACACCAGCGCGCGGGCTTTTCCCCGTACCTGGTCGGGCGTATCGCCGGGGCGGTATGCGGCGGTGCCAAGGCCAAAGGTCGTCACCCCGACACGAACATAATCGCCCATGTTATCCGGCGTGACGCCGCCCACCGCACCCGCCACGCAACCCTTGGGCAGCACGGCCATCAGCGCGGCAATGCCTGCCGGCCCGACCACCGAGGCGGGAAAGAACTTGAGCCCGCTCGCGCCCGCGTCCAGCGCGTCGAACGCCTCGGTCGGGGTCAGGACGCCGGGCATCGTCACCATCCCGCGCGAGATCGCATGAGCAATGACGGCAGGTCGAACGTTGGGGCTGACCATCAACCGCCCGCCCTGATCGGCGACCTGATCGACATCGGACACCGACAGCATCGTCCCGCCCCCGATCAGCGCATGATCGCCATGCAAACGCACCATCGTGCCGATACTATCCAGCGGATCGGGGGAATTCAGCGGCACCTCGAGCGCCTCGAAACCTTCCTCTACCAATACATCGGCAATCGCCCCCGCTTCGGGCGGGGTAATGCCGCGCAGGATCGCGATAAGACCGCGTTTCATCCCGGGCCAGAAGATCGTCTTTTGCATGTCAGAGGCTCCAGATTTTGCGTGCGGCGGCCAGAAGGCCCCTGCGCGTGGCAAGTTCGGCATCGGCAAGCTGCGGGTCCAGTTTCGCGCGCCTCATCGCCGAGAGATAGAGCGCCCCCAGGCCCTGCTGGCCCAGAAGCGTCAGGTCTCCTGCGCCGATCTGCGGCAGCATCCGGGCAATTTCGCTGCCGATTACCAGACCGGACAGACGGGCGCGGGAAGTTTCACCTTGTCCGAACCCCAGCAGGGCACCGGCGCGGATCGGAAACAGCGCCTCGACCAGACATCCGGGATCATCCAGCGCCTGATCGACCCCCTCCAGAAAGTCCGGATCATCCGGGGCATGCTGGTCACGCGCGGGCAGGCTCAGCCGCAGGATGCTGTGCTGCGTCAGCAGGTGATAGAGTTCGCCGGTCATGAAGCTTTTGAAATCGGTGACCGCGCCACCCTCCAGCACGGCCCATTTGCAATGCGTGCCGGGCATGCAGACCAAGCCGTTATATCCCGCAAGCGCAAGGCCCAGAAGCTGGGTTTCCTCGCCGCGCATCACATCGGGGCGGTGGGGGTTGCGCCGGGCGAGCCCGGGCAGGATGCGGATATCCCGCTTCCCGGCTTGTTCGGGCGGCAGGCGCAGCGCGGCAGCGGCGATCGCGCCGACCGGGGCGGGCAGATCGGCATAGGGCGCCTCGGCCCAGCCCTGCCGCGCCCCTGCCATGCCGCAGATCAACACGGGCCAGTCCGGCGGGGCGGAAACCTGTTCCAGATAGCGGCTCAGAACCGGGGCAAAACCCGCCTCGAGGCAATGTGCCATGCCCTCGGGGCCGCGCGCCTCGGCAATGGCCGTGCCGTCCGGCCGCATCAGCCAGAGACGGAAACTCGACGTGCCCCAGTCAACTGCGATGAGCCCGGTCATGCGTATCGCCTCATGCCGGGGTCATCACCCATGGCCTTCATCACGAAAACCCATCTGCCAGAGGTCATGAGAACCGCCCCACCGGTGATTTTCCGATGTGTGACAATCCCACGGGGCGGATGCAGCACAAACGCCCCGCCGCGCATCGCTGCCGGATCGGGCAGAGAGGCCCGCCCGCCAGGCACCTCTTTTGCAACGTAGCCCGTCTCCATCGCTTTCCCGTTCACCGTTCACCCGCGCGTACAGGACGCACCTTCCATCATCGGCATAGGCGAAAACCAACGGGTCGACCAGATACTCCGGCCGATCACGCGCGGCGCCATCGCAAGGACCCCCGGAACCTCTTCCCGAAGGAAGCTGTGGTAGCCGGGCTTGTCGAACACGGGCAAGCGGCCCGCCTCCGGCTTGGCGACCGGGCGACAGAAACGAGGCCAACGCCTGCATGTGATCCGACCGCCGCGCGCACCTTGACCGCGGCAGGCCGAAAACCGGGGCGCCCGGGCGCGATGAATGTCATCCGCGGCCTTGACCGGCGTCTCCAACCCCCCGCTCCATCTGCCGCCGGGTGCGCGCCGTTCGACAGGATCGCGAGCATCCCGAAGGCCGCGAAGGCCCCGGCGAAGGCGCCCATCGACAGTGACAACCCACCCGCACCGATGCCCAGAACGATGACGGAAACCCCCCCGGCCGTCGAGGCCCGGGTCGACACGCCCAGCACGAAAGGCGCCATCCAGCCCGCCGTTGCGGGAATCGCCGCGACCCTCGGGGTCGTGCTGATCCTTGGCCCGTTCTTCACGCAAGGGCGCACGCCAGCTCCGCCGCTGTGACAGGCAGATCACGCCATTTACGCCGCTCATTGCCTCAAAATACAGCAATATAAAGCTGGTTTATAATACAACAATCAACACAAAGCTGTTTTATACTTCCCCCCACCCCTCTCCGCGTGGTTGGCATCCCCCATGGCGCAAGACCATTCACAACAGGAGAGACCCATGTTCACCGCCCTTTTCCGGGGTTGCGCGACGCTTGCCCTTGCGGTCGCTGCGACACTGCCCGCCCAGGCCCAGATCGCCGAGATCAAGCCCGCCTATCGCACCGCGCTTGACGGGACATTCGCCCCCCATGCGATGCCCAGCCTTACGGGCGGGGTCGAGGGCTTCAACGTCGATCTGGCCGCGCTGATCGCCGACCGGCTGGGCGCGGAGATGCAGCTCGATGCGGCGCAGTTTTCGGGGCTGATCCCCGCGTTGCAGGCCGGCACCTATGACTTCCTGATGGCCCCGGTCACCGTGAACGAAGAACGGGCGGCGAACCTCCTGTTCACCGAGGGCTTCATGGACACGAACTTTGCCTTCGTGGTTCCCGCCGGATCCGAGCCGCGCGACACGCTCGACGATTTCCGCGGGCTGACCATCGCCGTCAACCGCGGTTCGGCCTATCACACCTATCTTGACGATCTGGCCGGGGAATATGGCTGGACGGTCGTGCCCTTCGGCACCAATACCGACGCGGTCGAGGCCGTGGCAACGGGCCGGGCCGATGCGAACCTTGCGGGCGCCACCGTCGCCGCCTGGGCCGCGCTGCAGAATCCCGCCATCGACCTGTCCCATGAAATCGAGACCGGCCTTGTCTGGGCGCTGGCCTTCCGCCAGGACGATGTGGAAACGCGCAACCTGATCGACCAGGTTCTGGAATGCCTCAAGACCGACGGGTCGATGGCCGAACTGTCCGAACGCTGGTTCGGCGTCACCCCGCCCGAAGGCGCCACCATCGTCACGCCGACGCCGGGCTATGGCGTCCCCGGTTTCGCCGGCTATCAGGAAAGCGCGCACGAGCCGTCCTGCAGCTTTGGCTGACCCTGCCCCTGCCCCGTCCGGCGCTGCCGGGCGGGTATCTCCCCTTGCCTCCGGACGTGAATGACCATGCCCCGCCCCATGCTTGAAATCGTCGGACTTGAAAAGAAATTCGGCGACACGCAGGTCCTGCGCAACATCGACCTGCGGGTCCGCGAGGGGGAACTGGTCTTTGTCATCGGCCCCTCCGGCTCGGGCAAATCCACCATGCTGCGCTGCTGCAACCGGCTGGAGGAACCCACCTCCGGCGCAATCCTGATCGACGGGATGGACATCGTCGGCTGCAACCCGCGGACGCTGAACCGGATGCGGCTGAAGGTCGGCATGGTCTTTCAGGGCTTCCACCTTTATTCGCACATGAACGCGGTCAGGAACGTGATGCTGGCGCAGGTCAAGGCGCTGGGGCGCAGCCGCGACGAGGCGCGGGAACGGGCGCTCGAAATGCTCGACCGCGTCGGGCTGCGCCACCGGGCCGAGGCGATGCCGTCCGAGCTTTCGGGCGGCCAGCAGCAGCGCGTGGCGATTGCCCGGGCGTTGGCGCTCGACCCCAAGGTGATGCTGTTCGACGAACCGACCTCGGCGCTCGACCCGGAACTGGTCGGATCGGTGCTCGCCGTGATGAAGGATCTGAAGGCAAGCGGCATGACGATGCTGGTCGTCAGCCACGAGATGGGCTTTGCCCGCGAGGCGGCGGATCGCGTCGTCTTCATGGATGGCGGCGTCGTGGTCGAGGAAGGCGCACCCGAGGCGATCTTTTCCAACCCGCAGGCCGAACGCACCCGCGCCTTTCTTGCGCGCGTCCGGGGCTAGGCCATGGACGGTCTGCAGCGCTTCATCGACACCTTCTTCAACCGCGCGGTCTTTGCGCGCTATCTGCCCGACATGCTGGCGGGGGTCTGGAACACGATCTGGCTGGCGGCGGCGGTCATCGCGCTGGGTGTGGCACTGGGGCTGATGCTCGCCTGCCTGCGGGCCTACGGGAACCGGGCGCTGAACCTCCTGATCGTGATCTTTGCCGATCTGGGCCGCGCCCTGCCGCCCTTGGTCATCATCCTCATCATGTATTTCGGCCTGCCGGGGCTCGGCATCCGCCTGTCGGGGCCGCTGGTGCTGATCCTCGTGCTGGGGCTGGTGCTGGCCGCCTTCACCGAGGAAATCTTCTGGGCAGGCCTCACCTCGATCCCCAAGGGCCAGTGGGAGGCCGGGCGCGCCACGGGCCTTGGCTTTACCCGGACGCTGATCTTCATCGCCCTGCCGCAGGCGGTGCAGATGGCCATTCCGCCGGTCGTCAACCGGGTACTTGCGATATCCAAGATGACGGCGCTCGGCTCCGTCATCGGCGTGTCGGAAATCCTGTCGGTCGCCTCGACCGCACAGAGCTTTTCCGGCTCGGCCGCACCGCTGACGATGGGGGCCATCGCCTATGTCATCGTGTTCCTGCCGCTGGTCGTGCTGACCCGGCTGCTGGAACGCCGCTTTGCCTGGAGGGTCTAGGGGATGGACGATTTCATCCGGCTCTTTCTCAACATCGATGTGATGATGCGCATCTGGCCGCTCTTGATGTCGGGGCTGTGGATGACGCTCAGGCTTTGCGCCGTGGTGCTGGGGCTCGGGCTGGTGGGCGGGCTCTTTCTGGCGCTGGCGGCAATGTCGCCCAGGGCGTGGCTGCGCTGGCCGGCCTTCGCGGTGATCGACCTTCTGCGCGCGATGCCGCCCCTCGTGCTTTTGATCTTCATCTATTCCGGCCTGCCCTTTGCCGGGCTCGACATCACGCCCTTCGCGGCGGTGGCGGTGGCGTTCTTCCTGAACAACTCCGCCTATTACGCCGAGATATACCGGGCCGGCATCCGGTCCGTGCCCGCGGGACAGGCCGAGGCCGCGCGCGCCTCGGGCCTTGGTGCTGCGCAGACGATGGCCCATGTGGTGCTGCCGCAGGCGGTGCGCAACGTGCTGCCGGACCTCCTGTCGAACGCGGTCGAGGTGGTCAAGCTCACCTCGCTCGCCTCGGTCGTGTCGCTGGGCGAACTGCTTTACTCGGCCAACATGGCCCGGTCGCTGACCTACAATTCCTCGCCGCTGGTGCTGGCCGCGCTGATCTATCTGGCCTTCCTGTGGCCGATGGTCCGGCTGGTCAGCCGCTATCAGCGCAAGCTGGCGGTGTGACGCGAAACCCCGAAAGACCCTACCAAGGAAAGAAAAGACATGCGCAAGATGATCGTTGGCGGGGCCCAGATGGGCCCGATCCAGAAGGCCGACACCCGCGAGGCCGTGGTGGCCCGCATGATGGCCCTGATGACCGAGGCCCATGGCCGCGGCGTCACGATGCTCGTTTACCCGGAACTGGCGCTGACCACCTTTTTCCCCCGCTGGTATGCCAAGGACCGGGCCGAGATGGATATCTGGTTCGAGACGGAAATGCCCAATGGCGCGACGCAGCCGCTGTTCGATCTGGCGCGGGAGCTGGGCATCGCCTTTACCTTCGGATTTGCGGAACTGACCCCCGACGGGCATCATTTCAACACCTCGATCCTGACCGACCGCGCGGGCAACATCGTCGGCCGTTATCGCAAGATCCACCTGCCGGGCCATGACGAATACGACCCGGACCGCACGCATCAGCACCTTGAAAAGCGCTATTTCGAACCCGGCGATCTGGGCTTCAACGTCTGGCGCAACGAAGGCGTCGTGATGGGCATGGCGATCTGCAACGACCGGCGCTGGCCCGAGACCTATCGCGAACTGGGGCTGCAGGGGGTCGAACTGATCACCATCGGCTACAACACCCCTTCCGTGAACAGCCAGAAGGGGGACGAGGGCCTGCGCCAGCGCCTTTTCCATTCCGATCTGTCGATGCAGGCGGGGGCCTATCAGAACTCGACCTATGTCGTGGGCGTGGCAAAGGCCGGGACCGAGGACGGCCATCACCTGATGGGCGGCTCGGTCATCGTCGATCCGGACGGCGAGATCATCGCCCGCGCCATGACCGAAGACGACGAGCTGATCGCCGCCGAATGCGATTTCGACCGCTGCACCTTCGGCAAGACGACCGTGTTCGACTTTGCGCGCCACCGCCGGATCGAGCACTATCAGCGCATCGGCAGCCAGACCGGCATCAAGGTCGAGGTCTGAGGGGGGGAACGGGCATGGAATTCGATACCGTCATTCACGGCGGCACGATCGTCACGCCGCAGGAAAGCTGGGTGGGCGATATCGGCATCCGGGCGGGGCGCATCGCGGCCCTGGCCGAGCGCATCCCCGGCGGCGACCGGCGGATCGACGCGAGCGGGCGGCTGGTGCTGCCCGGCGGGATCGAGGCCCATGCCCATATCGCGCAGGAAAGCTCCGCGGGGCTGATGACCGCGGATGACTATTACAGCGGCTCGGTCTCGGCGGCCTTTGGCGGCAATTCAAGCTTCATTCCCTTTGCCGCCCAGCAGCGCGGCCAGTCGGTCGATGACGTCATTGCCACCTATGACGGCCGTGCCGCGCCCAATTCGGTGCTGGATTATTCCTATCACCTCATCATCTCGGACCCCCGCCCCGAGGTCCTGTCGGACGAACTGCCCCGCGCCTTTGCCCGGGGGATCACGTCCTTCAAGGTCTTCATGACCTATGACCTGATGAACCTCGGTGATCGGGGGATGCTCGATATCCTGGCCGTGGCACGGCAGCACGGCGCGCTGACCATGGTCCATGCCGAAAACAACGACATGATCAAATGGATGAACGCGCGGCTGGCGGCGGCGGGGCTGACGGCGCCGAAATACCACGCCATCTCTCGCCCCGCGATTGCCGAGGCCGAGGCGATCAACCGTGCCATCGCGCTCGCGCGGCTGGTGGGCGCGGGGCTCTTCATCGTCCATGTCTCGACGCCCGAGGGGGCGGAACTGGTGGCCCGCGCCCGCGCCGATGGCCTGCCCGTCCATGCCGAGACCTGCCCGCAATACCTCGCGCTGACCCGCGCCGATCTGGACCGTCCGGGGATGGAGGGGGCGAAATACATCTGTTCGCCCCCGCTGCGGGATGAGGCCACGCAAAAGGCGCTCTGGCGTCATGCGCGCACCGGCACCTTCGACAGCGTGTCCTCGGACCACGCACCCTACCGGTTCGACGAGACCGGCAAGTTCGCCAAGGGGGCGGATGCGCCCTATCCCGCGATCGCGAACGGGATGCCGGGGATCGCCGCGCGCCTGCCCTATCTTTTCTCGGAAGGGGTGGTCGCGGGCCGGATCACGCTGGGACAGTTCGTGGCGCTTTCGTCGACCAATGCGGCGCGGGTCTTCGGTATGGACCGCAAGGGCGCGATCCTGCCGGGCATGGATGCCGATATCGCCATCTGGGACCCCGAGGAAACCCGCACCGTCACCGCCGCCGACCAGCATGACGCGATGGACTACACCCCGTTCGAGGGGATGCGCCTGACCGGCTGGCCGGTTCATGTGCTGAACCGGGGCGAAACCATCGTCGAGGGCGGCGAGCTGAAGGCCGCGCGTGGCCGTGGCCAGTTTGTCGCCCGCCAGCCCTATCGCATCGGGCCGCAGGCGCCCACCGTGCCGGAACTCGACCCGGCGCAGAATTTCGGCGCGGATATCTGGCCATGAAGCGCATCCTCGTCATCAACCCGAATTCGTCCGGGGCCGTGACCGACAGCCTGACCGAGGCGCTTGCAGGCCTTGCGGGCGCGCGATTCGACTGCATCCGCATCCCCGAAAGCCCCGCCACCATCATGACCGAAGAGGATGTCGCCCGCGCAGGGATCCGGGTCGCAGAAACGATCGCCGCCGATCCGGGGGCGGATGCCTATGTCATCGCCTGCTTTTCCGATCCCGGCCTCGACCTCGCGCGCAGCCTGACCGCAAAGCCTGTCATCGGCATACAGGAGGCCGGCATCCTGACCGCGATGGCGCGGGCCGACCGTTTCGGGATCGTAGCGCTGGGGCCGGCCTCGGTCGCGCGGCACATGCGGCGGATGCGCGCCATGGGGGTGATCGGGCGGCTGGCGGCGGAGCTCGATCTGGGCGGCGTCAGCGCCGAGGATGCGGGCCGGTCCGACGCCGTCTATGCCCGCACGCTGGAGGTCGGGCGGCGGTTGCGCGACATGGGGGCGGGGGCGCTGGTGCCCGGCTGCGCAGGCTTTGCCCCGCGCCGGGCGCAGCTGGAACGCGACCTGGGGATCGCGGTGATCGACCCGGTGCAGGCGGCGGCGGCCATCGCGCTGGGGGCGATCCTCGCGTGACAGGCTCACCCACCGACATCTCGCTGCGCCTGCTGGAGATCTTTGCCGCGATGATGCGCAACGGCACCACGGTCGAGGCAGCGGCGGCGCTCGGCGTCTCGCAGCCGGCGGTGTCGGCGGGGCTGAAACAGCTTGAAACCCAGCTTGGCATCGTGCTGTTCGAACGCACCTCGCGCCGGATGATGCCCACCGCCGAGGCCGAGGCGCTTTTCGCCGAGATCCGGCCCATGTTCTCGATGCTGCAGGGCTTTACCCAGACCGCGCGCGATATCCGGCAGGGGCTGCGCGGCCGGCTGCGGATCATCGCGACCCCGCCCATCGGCCACACGCTCGCACCGCGCGCGTTGCGCAGCTTTCTGCGCGAACGGCCGGGTGTGTCGGTGGCCTTTGACGTGCGGCGGCTGGAACATGTGCTGGATGCGGTCCATAGCGGCAGCGCCGATCTGGGCGTCGCGATCACGATGGACCGCCCGCCCTCGCTCAATACCGAGGTGCTGCACGAAACGCATATGGTGGCGCTCGTCCCCACCGAGAGCGACCTTGCCCGGCAGAGCCAGATCCGGGCCGGCGATCTGGACGGCCGCCCCTTCATCGGGATGGAGGTGGACAGCAAGCTCGGCAGCCTCGTGCGGTCCGCCTTCGTGCAGGACGGGGTCGGCTATCTGCCGCATATCGAGGTGCGTTATGTCTCGACCGCGGCGGAACTGGCGAACCACGGGCTGGGCAATGCGGTGGTCGACCCGTTCACGGCGCATTTCCACGCCCGCCCGCAGATCGCGATCCGCCCCTTCCTGCCCGCCTGCCCGATCCGGGTGGTGCTGCTGACGCGGCGGGGCGTGCCGCGCAGCGAACTGGCCCATGCCTTTGTCGCGGCGCTGCGGCCGCTTCTTGCCCGGAACCTCCACCGAGTTCATGAATGACCGAAAGGCCGCCGATGTCGATCGACCTGACCGCCCTGCCGCCCGCGATCCGCTACAAGCTGCTGACGGCCATCGTCCTGCCCCGCCCGGTCGCCTGGGTCACGACGATCAGCACGGCGGGCGTGGTGAATGCCGCGCCCTATTCGTTCTTCAACCTCTTTGGCAAGGACCCGGCGCTGGTGGTGCTGGGGCTGGAACATCACGCCGACGGGCGCCTCAAGGACACGACCCGCAACATCCGCGACACGGGCGAGTTTGTCATCAACCTCGTGTCCGAGGATCTGGTCGGGCCGATGGTGCGCTCGGCCGCGCCCGCCGGGCCGGACCTGTCGGAACCTGCGGCGCTGGGGCTCGACCTTGCGCCATCCGCCCATGTGCGCCCGCCGCGCCTCGCCGCCGCACCCGCCGCGATCGAATGCCGGCGCACGGTCGCGCTCGGGTTTTCGGCGGAACGTGAAATCCTGATCGGCGAGGCGCTGGGGCTTGCCTGCCGCGACGGGCTGATCGACCGCGAACGCTGGCATGTGAACTGGGGCGGCGATTATCCCGTCGCGCGGCTTTTCGCAGACCGCTATGCACGGCTGGTCGAGATCGAGCGCCACACGATCCCCCAAAGCCTTTGACCCGGTTGCCTGTAACTGCCGTTCAACCCACAGAAGCTCAGCCCACGGCCATGACGTCGTAATCCGGCGTGCCGGACCAGATCAGGTCCCAGGATGCGCCGGGGCGGACGTTCTGGATCGCGCCGGGATCAAAGCAGACCAGACAGTTGCCCCCCGCGGGCGCCCGCACGGACGGATAGATCAACCCGCGCGAACCCTCGCGGCGCAGGTGCTGCGCAAGGCTTTGCCCCTCGGGGTAGCCGATCTCGGGTTCGGGGTTCAGCGCCGGGTGCCCCGGTTCGTCGGTGATGTCATCGAATTCGCCGATGAAATCGGCGAGCAGTTCGACATAGCGCGCGCTGTCATGGAACGACCCGGTATAGCCCAGTTCCCGCGTGCGGTGCCAGGCGACCTCGGCGATGGAAACCATGCCGTTCCAGGCGCAATACCAGGCGCCGCGCTCCTCCGGGTTGAAGCGGTTGCCGCCGCGTCTCGTATAGGTGAAGGCCGCGTTGACATGGGTGTCGCCATAGATGCGCAGGTCGCGGTTGCGCCGCCGCCAGGCCAGCTCCCTCGGGTCGAAATGCGGGTTCCGTCCCCGTTCCGCCAAAAGCCGCGCGCTGGTCAGCCCCTCGATTGCGGCAAGGATTTCCAGTTCCTCCTCGGTATCGACCAGACCACGCAGCGCCGGCGGCTTGTGATAGGTCGCGGGCAGCAGGCGCACGAGGCCCCGGTCGGACACTTCCGTCCGCCTCATGCACCACCGCGCAGCGCGTCGAGATAGGTGCGGATGGCGAGGATTTGGGGAAGCCCCCCCTCGATTGCGGTATCGACCGGCCGGCTGCCACCGAACAGCGGCCCGCTGTTCGGCCGCGTGAACCAGCCCCGGGCCAGCGGTTCCGCGAAATAGAGTTCGAGCGACTTGTATATGCCTATCACCGCGCTCAGCCGCAAAAGCTGATCCTTGGTCAACTCGCCGGCGAAACCCGGCTTTCTGGCGCGTTTCCAGGTGCTTTCGGACATGTCGGCCAGGGCCGCAGCCTCGCGCAGGCCAAGGCCCCATGCCTCGGCCACCCGCGCATAGGCCTTGAGCGCCACGGCGGTGATCTGGACAGGGTCGCGTGTTTTCTGGGCCAGGTGCATTTAAAATCTCCGTTGGCCAAGAATTAGTCCATATGATCCATATGTAAAGATCAAATGGACTTAATTCGTATGATCAACAGAGATCCGGAGCGGTTTTTTGGGCCCGGACCGTTAAACCGGGGCAATAGCGACGCGGGCCGCCTTTGAAAGCGGCCCGCGCCCCGGTTTTACCAGCGGTGACGCAGGGTCGCCTTGACGATCCGCCCGTCGCCGTAGAAGGCCGCCGAATTGGTAAAGTTGTAGGAGGCCACATATTCCCGGTCAAAGAGGTTCGACACATTCACGGCAAGCTCGGTATTTTCGCCCAAGGGAACGCTCGTCATCGCGTCAAAGACGACCGCCGACCCGATCCGAACCGCGTTCGTGTCGTCCGAATAGCGGCTGCCCAAAAGGCGCGCGCCCCCGCCCAGACGGATGCCGTCAAAGGCGCCGCCCTCCAGCGTGTAATCGGCCCAGACGGATGCCGTATGTTCCGGCGTCAGGATCGGGCGGCGGCCGTCATTGTCGCCGCCGACGATCTTCGCATCCCAATAGGCATAGGCAAAGTTCAGGTTCAGCCGGTCGTTCATGGCCATGCGGCCCTCGATTTCCAGCCCCTGCACGTCGATCTGCCCGATCTGCCAGAAGGCCGGGACACCACCCACCACGTCATAACGCGGCACGTTGGTCTGGCTCAGGTCGAAAATCGCGGCCGAGATCAGGGCGTCGCTGCCCTCGGGGCGGTATTTCACGCCGATCTCATACTGGGTGCCTTCGGTCGGGCGCAGGCTTTCGCCGGTGAGGCCGGTATAGCCGACGCTGACGGGATCGAAGGATTCCGAATAATTGGCGTAGAACGCGAGATCCGGCGTCGCCTTGTAGGTCAGCCCGATCCGGCCCGTGGTGGCGGTCTGACGGTCGGACACGCCGGCGGCCGTGTCGGTTTCCACACGGTCATGGCGCAGGCCCAGCGTCAGGATCCACTGGTCGCGGAAGGTCAGTTCCTCTTGCGCATAAAGGCCCAGCGTTTCCTGCGTCATGTCGGTGATCGTGTCGCCGGTATGAACCAGGCAGGCGGGGGCGCAATAGACGGGGCGGTCGATATCGACCGAGCCGACGGTATAGGCGCCCTGCACCTCGTAAAGGTCGTCCGAGACATATTCGACGCCGAGCAGGCTGCGGCTGTCGATATCGCCAAAGCTCGTGTCGAACTGAAGCTGGTTATCGACCGCAAACCGCCTGACATTGCCGTCGATGGAATAGGCCGCCCGCTGCGCCTCTGACCCCACCACGTCCGAGATATAGACCTGTTCCAGCCCGAAATCGAATTCCGACCAGCGCAGGTTCTGCCGGAAGCTGAGCCCCTGACCGAAATCGTGGCTGAATTCATAGCCGATGCTGCGTTCGTCGCGGTCGAGCCGGTTGAAGGACGGCTCGCCGAAATAGGTTTCGCGCGAGGCCCGCGACCCGATGGGCGTGCTGTTCCCCGCATTCCCCTCGATCCGGTAGATATTCCCCAGAAGCGTGAGCGAGGTGCGGTCGCCGGGCTTCCAGGTCAGGGCAACGGCGCCATAGCGGCGGTCATCGTTCAGGTAATCGCCCTGGTTCTGGCCGTCCTGCCATTTGCCGGTGATGCGGTAGGTCCATTCGCCGTTCTCGTCCAACGGCGCGCCCATGTCGAAGCCAAGCTCCGCGTGGCTGTCGCCGACGGTCGAATAGACCTCGCCAAAGGGGTCGTTCTGGGGCCGCTTGGTGATGACGTTCACCAGCCCGCCGGGGGCGTTGAGGCCAAAGAGGGTCGAGGTCGAGCCCTTGAGCACCTCGATCCGCTGAACCGAATAGGGCTCGATCCGCCCGCCGGTAAAGTTGAAGGTCCGCAGCGGCAGCCCGTCGCGATAGGTGCCGGTGCCGTTCTGCAGAAAGCCCCGGATGCGGAAGAAGTCATAGCGGTTGTCGGACCCGTATTCGTCAACCGACACGCTGGCCGTATAGGCCAGGGCCGAGGTCAGCGTTTCGGGCGCCCGGGTTTCCAGTTCGCGCGCAGTGACGACCGAGACCTGGGCGGGGACGTCGATCACCTCGTTCACGGTTTTCGAGCCGGTGGCGGTATAGCCCGCGACGATCGAGCTGTCCTCATCCATCACCGAGGCGCCGTGCAGCACCAGCGTACCCAGAAGCTGCGGCGTCTCCGGCGTCTCTTGCGCACGGGTTTCCTGCGCCTCTTGCGCAAGGGCCGCACCGGTATGGATCAGCGCGGTGCCCGACAAAAGGATCGCGAGCGCGCGCGTCACGGGCGCACGGGAGAACGGAGAAAACAGGGCGGGCCGGCCGCGGCCAGCGGGATGCGTTGCCATCGGGCACTCCTTGATCGGGGGAATGGCTGGCGGCATCTGCGGCTGGCTTTGGCGCCTGTTTAGGACCGGCGGCGGGATCAGGCAACCCTGCCCGCCCCGGGGGCGGAATGCGTGTCACTGCGGCAACAGGGTCAGCCGCCAGCGCAGCACGTCCACCGCGACAAAGACGATCAGGCTTACCCCAGCGCGGGCATCGCCCCGCCCGCGGCCAGCGCGTCCGATCAGGCCAACGCCGCCGCGACCACATCCGCGATGGGCGTCGTCGGGCGCCCCAGCAGGCGCGACAGCGCACTGCTGTCGTCGGCCATCCAGCCATCCCTCGCCTGCACATCCGCATCGACCAGAACGGCGGCAAAGCCCGCAGGCAGACCCGCCGCCACCAGCGCCGCCTGATACTCCTCGGGCGAGAGATCGCGATAGGGAAGGTCGCGCCCCGACTGGCGCTGCGCCTCGGCCGCAAGATCCGCAAGCGTATAGGTCTCATCCCCCGCGAGTTCCAGAACCGCCCCGGCAAGCGCCCCGTCGGCGGCGGCGATGGCCAGCGCCTGCCCCAGATCGGCCCGCGTCGCGGTGTTGAACGGCGCCTGCCCCGCCGCCCCGATCAGCGCCCCCGCGCCAAGCGCCGCCGGCAGCGTCGCGGCCCGGTTCTCGGAATACCAGTTGTTGCGCAGAATGGTGGTGGCGATGCCCGCCCCCGCAAGGATCTCTTCGGTCGCGCGGTGATCGCTCGCGATCATCAGGGGCGAGCGGTCCCCCTTGAGAATCGAGGTATAGACGATCCGGCCCACGCCCGCCGCCTTTGCCGCCTCGATCACGTTGCGATGCTGATCGACCCGCCCCGCCAGATCGCCCGAGGAGATGAGTGCCAGCGTTTCAACCCCGTCCAGCCCGGCGATCAGCATGTCCGGCCGCGTATAGTCAAAGGGCCGCGCCGTGACGCCAAGATCGGCGAGTTTTGCCGGGTCGCGGGCCAGCGCCACGACCTGCGACGGATCGACGAGCGTTTTCAGATGCGTGACAGCGATGCGGCCAAGCTGGCCGCTGGCGGCGGAGACTGCGATTGTCATGGGATATTCCTTTTCCGGCGTTGCATGTTGACGCCTCAGACTTAACGGGTCACTTATGAAAAGGAAGTACCGACATTTTTGTAAGTATGAGGGAATGTCCAGATGGACACCGCCAGCAGCCAGACGACGTCCGTTCTGACGCAGCCCCAGTTCGTGGCCGATGTGCTTGACGAAAGATGTCCGTCGCGCAGCGTGCTCAGCCATGTGACAAGCCGCTGGGGCGCGCTGATCATGATCGCGCTGCACGACGACGGCAAACTGCGGTTCAGCGCGCTGCGGCGACGGATCGGTGGGGTTTCGGAACGGATGCTGACCCAGTCGCTGCGGCTCCTGGAAGAGGACGGGCTGCTGACCCGCGAGGCGCATAGGGTCGTGCCGCCGCATGTGGATTATGACCTGACGCCCCTGGGCCGAGAGGTGGCCGAGAGGCTCCGTGCGCTTGCCATGTGCCTTGAGCGGAACACGCACCACTTTGTCGCGGCCCGGCAGAACGCGCGCTAGCACGCTGCCCCGGTCAACCCGCCGGAACCTGGCAGAGCGGCGGGCGCGGGTGCCCCGTCTCGCTATGGGTCATGCCCTCATACCATCCGCTGGCAAGTGCCAGCGTCATGACCTCCGGCCAGCAGGCCAGTCTGGCCCGCGCTCCAGATCGAGGCGGCGTCCTCACAGGCGATCTCTGCACGTGACGTTTTTCAGCAAACGGGGGCGGCTTCAACCGCAGGCGCCCGTCCCGTGTCACGCGCTGATGAACTCGCGCACGAATTCGGTCGCGGGCCTGGCGCGGATTTCGGTCGGGCGGCCGATCTGCTCGATCCGGCCCATGGACATCACGACGACCAGATCGGCAAGCTCCATCGCCTCTTCCTGGTCATGGGTGACAAAGACCGAGGTGAGCCCGGTTTCATCATGGATGTCGCGCAATCCCTGCCGCAGCTCTTTCCGCACCTTGGCGTCGAGCGCGCCGAAGGGTTCGTCGAGCAGCAGCATCCGCGGCTCGATCGCCAGCGCGCGGGCCAGCGCGACGCGCTGGCGCTGTCCGCCCGAAAGCTGGGTCGGATAGCGGGTGGCGATATGCGGCAACTGGATCAGGTCCAGCAGCTTCATCACCCGCCGGTCGATCTCGGCCCGGCCCGGGCGGGTCGCGCGGGGGCGGGCGCGCAGGCCATAGGCGATGTTTTCAAAGACGTTCATGTGCCGGAAGAGCGCATAGGACTGGAACACGAACCCCGCGCGGCGTTCCTGCACGCTGAGGCCCGTGGCATCCTGCCCGTTGAAAAGGACCCGCCCCGATGTGGGGAACTCCAACCCGCCCAGGATGCGCAGAAGCGTCGTCTTGCCCGACCCCGACGGCCCCAGAAGCGCGACCAGCGCGCCCGAGGGGATGGCCAGCGACACGGGATGCAGCGCGGTGGTGGTGCCGAATTCCTTGGCGATCTCGTCGATCTCGATATGCATGATGCGACTTCCCTCAATGGCGCCGGGTGGCCGACAGGCTGTCGGCATGGCGCAGTTCCAGAACGGTCTTGATGGTCAGGGTGACAAGCGCGAGCCCCGTGAGCAGCGCGGCCATGGAAAAGGCGGCAACCGACAGATACTCGTTATAGAACATCTCGATGGTGATCGGCATGGTTGCGGTCTGGCCCCGGATCTTGCCCGAAACGACCGCGACCGCCCCGAATTCCCCCATCGCCCGGGCGGTGCACAAAAGCGTGCCGTAAAGCAGCGCCCAGCGGATGTTGGGCAGCGTCACCGTGCGAAAGACGCGCCAGCCGGATGCGCCAAGGGTCAATGCGGCCTCTTCCTCGGACCGGCCCTGTTCGATCATCACCGGGATCAGTTCCCGCGCGACAAAGGGAAAGGTCACGAAGACCGTCGCCAGGACGATGCCGGGCACCGCAAAGACGATGGGGAATCCGTTCGCGACCAGCCAGCCGCCCATCGCGGAATTGGCGCCAAAGAGCAGCACGATGCACAGGCCCGCGACCACGGGGCTGACGCTGAACGGCAGGTCGATCAGGGTGATCAGGAAGGCCTTGCCGCGAAAGTCGAACTTGGTGATGAACCAGGCCGCGGCGATGCCGAAGGCTGCGTTCAGCGGCACCGCAACGGCGGTGATCAGCAGTGTGAGCCGGATCGCCGACATCGCGTCGCGGCTTTGCAGGCTGGCCACGGCCGCGCCCCAGCCGCGCGCGAAGGCCTCGGCAAAGACCGCGACCAGCGGCGCGCCGACCAGCAGCAGAAGCCCCCCAAGCGCGACCGCGATCAGGATGCCGCGGGCAAGGGGCGATTCCTCGGTCGCGCTGCGACGGGCCGCAGGGGCGGGCCGGGGAACGGGTGCGACAAGGCGAAGCGTTGTATCAGACATGACCGATCCTTCTCCGGCTCCAGATCTGGATGAGGTTGATCGCCAGAAGCATCGCGAAGCTGATCACCAGCATGGCGATCCCGATGGATGCGGCGGCGGCATAGTTGAACTCCTCCAGCTGAATGACGATCAGCAGGGGCGCGATTTCCGTGCGCAGGGGGATGTTGCCGGCGATGAAGATGACCGAGCCGTATTCCCCCACCGCCCGCGCGAGCGCGAGCGCAAAGCCCGTCAGCGCGGCGGGCATCAGCATCGGCCCGATCACCCGGCGCAGGGTATGCAGGCGGCTGGCACCGAGGGTGGCAGAGGCCTCTTCCACCTCACGCTCGATTTCCTCGATCACCGGCTGGACGGTGCGGGTGACAAAGGGCAGGCCCACGAAGACCAGCGCCAGGAAGATGCCCCATTGGGTATAGGCGATCTTCCACCCGATCTGCGCGGCAAGGCTGCCGAGCGGCCCGTTCGGCGCGTAAAGCGCCGTCAGCGCGATGCCGGCCACGGCGGTCGGCAGGGCAAAGGGCAGGTCCACCGCCGCATCGACCAGCCGCTTGCCCGGAAAGCGATAGCGCGCCAGCACCCAGGCCAGGATCACGCCGAAGACAAGGTTGAAGGCCGCCGCCAGGAACGAGAGCCGGAACGACAGCCAGAGCGCCGACCAGACGCGGGGACGGTTGATCACCTCCCAGACATTGGCGGGTCCGAACTGCGCCCCCTTCAGCAAGAGCGCGCCCATCGGCAGGATCACGACGAGCGACAGCATGAAAAGGGTGATCCCGGCCGAAAGGCCGAGACCGGGCATCGCCGTCCGCTGCACCAGCGGTTGCCGGCGAAGGCGGGGCGAAAGCGTCAGATCGGCGGGAGCGGCCATGATCAGCGCGCCACGTAGATCTGGTCAAAGATGCCGCCATCGCCGAAATGTTCCGGCTGCAGCGTGGCCCAGCCCCCCAGATCGTCGATGCTCACCAGTTCCAGATCGGGAAAGCGGGCGACATCCTCGGGGTCGGCGGCGCTGTCGTCCCAGGCACGGTAGAAATGCTTGAAGGCCAGCGCCTGCCCCTCGGGGGAATAGAGGTATTGCAGATAGGCCGACGCAAGTTCGCGCTGCGCGTCATCGGCGATATTGCCATCGACCAGCGCCACCGGCGGTTCCGCCAGGATCGAGAGGCTGGGCACGACGATGTCGAACTGGTCCTCGCCCAGTTCCTCCAGCGCCAGATAGGCCTCGTTTTCCCAGGCGAGCAGGACGTCGCCGATGCCCCGCTGCGCGAAGGTCGTGGTCGAACCGCGCGCGCCCGTGTCCAGCACCGGCACGTTCGCGAAAAGCTGGCCCACGAATTCCTGCGGATCGCGGCCGTTGCGCTCGGCCCAGGCCCAGGCGGCCAGATAGTTCCAGCGCGCGCCACCGCTCGTCTTGGGGTTCGGCGTGATGACCTCGATACCCTCGTTCACCAGATCGCCCCAGTCGGAAATGCCTTTGGGATTGCCGTCGCGCACCAGGAAGACGATGGTCGAGGTATAGGGGCTCGAGTTATGCGGCAGGCGGCTTTGCCAGTCGGCGGGCAGCTTGCCCGTATCCTCGGCGATCCGGTCGATGTCGCCGGCCAGCGCCAGCGTCACCACCTGCGCGTTCAGCCCGTCGATCACCGCGCGGGCCTGCGCGCCCGATCCGCCATGGCTCGTCTCGATCACCGGGGCGGCGTTGCCCTGCGCCTGCCAATGGGCGGCGAAGGCCTCGTTGAACTCGCGGTAAAGTTCCCGCGTGGGGTCGTAGCTGACATTCAGCAGCGTCTGCGCCTGCGCCGCGGGCGCAAGCAGGATCAGGGCAAGGGCAGCGGAACGGAGATACATGGAACGGTCCTTTGAAAAAATCGGGCGAGGGATCAGAGCGGTGCGGCCGAGGTCAGGGCCGGGGCCGGCAGGGGCTGGATGCGGGCCTCCCATATCGTGGTGTCCCGGCCCTCCAGCATCTCGCGCGCGGCAAGATCGGGGTCGCGGGCCAGCGCCACCAGCGCGGCCCCGTTCACCCGATGCGGACGTCCGGTGCGCCGGTCGATCAATGTCACGGCGCAAAGAGGCGTGGCCGAGGCGTTCGGCGCGAGGGGCGCGGCCATGCCGGCGACCTGGTTCATGCTGCGGGTCATCCGTCGGTCATGCAGGGTCATCTTTCGTCCTCTCCTCGGTCGGGTTGCGTCGTCATTCGGGTTTTTGCCGTGGCCTGCACCCGGGATTCGGCGGGCATGGCAGGTCCGCCAATGACCTAAATAACGACAGGAGAAGTCGTGTTAAGCAAGGAAAAAATCTCGGCGGATTGTATCGTGTTTGGAGAAGGAAATTCTCCGGCCCTTCCCCCCCGCCACGGGTTGAACCCCGGCGGCATGTGGTCAAAGCTCGGCCCGCCAGCCAGAAGGATATCGGAATGACCGCAGACCCCGCCGACCGCCTGACCTCCGTTTTCGACCATATCGCGGCACGGCATGACGAATATCTGGCGCGCGTGATCGACTATGCCCGCCACCCCTCGATCAGCGCCCATGATATCGGCATCCGCGAGGCGGCCGAACGCCTCGTCAGGATGCTGGCCGGTCTGGGGCTCGATGTCGAAACGGTGGAAAGCGCGGGCCATCCCTTTGTGGTCGGCCGCTATACGGTCGATCCGGCGAAGCCGACGGTGCTGCTCTACGGACATTACGACGTGCAACCGGCTGACCCGCTCGACCTGTGGGACAGCCCGCCCTTTGAACCGACGATCCGCGACGGGCGCATCTATGGGCGCGGCATCGCCGACAACAAGGGCCAGCATTTCGCGCAGATCATGGCGATCGAGGCGCATCTGGCGGTGCATGGCACGCTGCCCTGCAACCTGATCCTGCTGCTGGAGGGCGAGGAGGAAATCGGATCGCCCCGCATCGCCGAGTTCATCGCCGCCCACCGCGACCGGCTGCGGGCCGATTTCGTCGTGACGGCGGACGGGCCGCTGCACGAGTCCGGGCGCGGGACGCTGACCCATGGGGTGCGGGGGATGTTCGCCTTTGAGCTTCGCGCCCGGACGGCGGTGCGCGACACCCATTCCGGCAATTACGGGGGCGTGGTGCCGAACGCCGTCTGGACGCTGGTGCATCTGCTCGCCTCGATGAAGGACGAAGGCGGGCGCATCACCATCGAGGGGCTGCATGACCCGATCGTCCCGCCCTCCGGGGCCGAGATCGCGGCGGCGCGTGCGCTGCCGCTCGACCTGCCCGCCTATATGGAAAAGATGGGGATCGCGCAGCTCGACGCGCCGGACGACCGCCCGTTCTGGGACCGGCTGATGTTTCACCCGACGCTGACGATCAACGGCCTGCACGGCGGCTATGGCGGACCGGGGTCGAAATCGGTGCTGCCCTGCGAGGCGGTGGCGAAATGCGACATCCGACTGGTCGAGGGGATGACCCCCGATCAGGTGCTGGCCTGCCTGCGCGCCCATGTGGAAAGGCACGCGCCGGGGGTCGAGGTGATCCCGCAGGGCGGGATGCTGCCGTCAAAGACCCCGTTCGACGATCCTTGGGGAGAGGTCCTGCGCGAGGCGATCACGGCCGCGCGCGGCGAAGCGCCGCTGGTCTTTCCGTCGATGGGGGGCAGCCTGCCGGATTACGTCTTTACCAAAATCCTCGGCGTCCCGGCCTATGTGATGCCCTATGCCAATGCCGACAGCGCGAACCACGCCCCGAACGAGAACCTGCGGGTCGACCTTTTCCTGCAGGGCATCCGCACGGGCGCCGCGCTGCTGGACCGGCTGGGGCGGGTCTGACACGCCGCCTGATGACGGCGCCCGCCCCGGCGCCGTGTGGGCGCCCCCGCCTCAGCGATAGCGTTCGATGAAGGCGTCGATCGGCAGGTCGCGGATGTCCTGCAAGGCCGCGCGCAGGGCGTCGTGATCCCAGTCCCACCAGGCGATGTCCATCAGCGCCTCGGCCTGCGCCTCGGTAAAGCGGCGGCGGATCGGGCGGGCGGGCACGCCCGCGACAATCGTGTAGGGGTCCACGTCGCGCGTGACCACCGCGCCCGCGCCGACCACGGCGCCGGTGCCGATGCTCACCCCGGGCAGGACCGTGACGCCATGACCGATCCAGACATCATGGCCCAGCGTCACCCAGTGATCGCGCCGCCACTGAAAGAAATCCGCATCATCCTCGCCAAGGCCGTACTGGGCGGCGCGATAGGTGAAATGATGCTGGCTCGCCCGCCATGTCGCGTGGTTGCCGGGATTGATGCGCGCACCCTCGGCGATGGAACAGAACTTGCCGATGGTCGACCAGACGACATTGCCGTGCCGCACGATGTAGGAATAATCACCGAACGCGACCTCTCGCATCGTGACATGGGCGGCGATCTCGGTGAACCGGCCCAGGGTGCAATCCACCACGACGGCGGTTTCATGCACGGTGGGTTCGGGCGTCAGTTGCTTCATTTGCGGGGCTCCGTTCCGATCAGCCGCTGGCGGATCAGGCCGGAAAGCCAGTCCACGACATAGACCATCACGATGATAAGAAAGATGATCGACCAGGCCTCGTCCCAGCGATAGGCAGCGATGCGGTCGCTGAGCAGGAAGCCGATGCCCCCCGCCCCGACGATGCCAAGGATCGTGCCCGACCGGACGTTCGATTCGAAGTTGTAGAGGATGACCGACAGGATCACCGGGTTCACCTGCGGCAAAAGCGCATAGCGGATCACCTGCAGCCGCGACCCGCCCGCCGCACGCACCCCGTCGGCGGGCCGTTCCGAACTGTTCTCGATCGCCTCGGAGAAAAGCTTGGCAAAGGTTCCCACCTCGCTCACCGTAATGGCGAGGATACCGGCCAGCGGCCCCAGCCCGAAGGCGCGGATGAAGATCAGCGCGAGGATCAGCGTTTCCACCGCGCGGATCACGTCATAGCCCCGGCGCACCCCCAGCCGCAGGAATGTCAGCCGGTTGATGTTGCGCGCCCCCAGGAAAGACAGCGGAAAGGCCACGACCGCGCCCAGCACCGTGCCCAGAAAGGCCATCGACAGCGTTTCGCCCAGACCCTTCAGCACCTCGGAAAAGTCGCGCCAGCTGTCCCAGACATGGGGCGGGAACATGAACGAGAGCACATTGCCCAGCCGCGCCAGCCCGTTCGCGATCCGGGCCGGCGAAAAGTCGAACAGGACGAGGCAATAGACGAAAAGCCCCGCCAGCACCGCGCGGACGACCCAGCGCCGGGCCCGCACCGCAGGGGGCACGCGGAACGCATGGGGGACCTTTTCGCGGGCGGCGGCGATTTCCGCTGCGGATATGGGGGCGGATGCGGTCATGACCGGGCCTCTCCGTCGATGATGCGGTGGCGCAGCGCGTCCGAGGCATAGTCGATGCAGCTCACCGTGATGAGGATGATGATGAAGAGCGCCGAGAGGTCGGTATATTCCTGCAAGCTCATGGCGGTGCGGAATTCCTGGCCCAGCCCGCCCGCACCCACATAGCCGATGATGGACGAGGACCGGACGTTGATCTCGAACCGCAGCAGGGTATAGCTGACCACATTGGGCAGCACCTGCGGCACCGCGCCATAGCGGATCTGGTCGAACCAGCTGCCGCCCGCCGCCTTGACGCCATCAAGGGCGCGCATGTCGATGTTCTCGTTCGCCTCGGAATACAGCTTGCCAAGCGCGCCGGTCGTGTGCAGCCCGATGGCCAGCACCCCCGCCATCGGACCCACCGAAAAGCAGAAGACGAAGATCAGCGCCCAGACCAGTTCCGGCACCGTGCGGGCGATCTCCAGCCAGCGGCGGCAAAGCCACATCACCGCGCCGTTGGGCGTCAGGTTCCGCGCCGCCGGGAAGGACAGAAGGAACCCGCCGATCACCCCCAGCACCGTCGCCATGAAGGCGATCAGCACCGTTTCCAGCAGCAGCCAGGCCCAGACGCGCCAGCGCCAGAACCATTCCGCCAGATCGGCGCCCAGCGTTTCCGGGCGCAGGACGGGGACCATCTTGGACAGGTATTCCCCAAGGCGCGGCAGGCCCGCGGGGATGATCCAGCGCCAGTCGCGGCTGCCATCGGCCAGTGTCACCTGCGTGACCTTGAAGAAATCCCCGAGCCACGAACTGAGCAGGAAGAGCGCGAGAAAGACGGCGCTGCCCGCCGCACAGTAAAGCCGCGCGCGGCGGCGGCGGATCCGGAAGTCCCGTTCGAACCCGTCGCGGGCCGCTGCGGCGGATGCGCCCCTGGGCGGGACGGTTCCGGCAGGAACCGCGCCGCCGGGTGAAAAGGGGGCTGTCGGGCTGGCCATGGCGTTTCCTCCTATCGGGCGGTGCCGGGGCCGCGGCACATGCGCAGCCCCGGGGCCGGGCGGTCAGCTGCGGCGCTTCTGGCGCAGCCATTCCCGCATGTCGATGATCCACTGATAGCGGTCGTGATCGACCTCCATGTAGCCGACCGTCGGGTTTTCATCCTCGGCGACGGTGCCGCGCACGGCGGCAAAGGATTCGGGCTCGGCCTCGGGGAAGGCCATCATCACGCGGGTCATGTCCTCGACCAGACCAGCCGGCAGATTGGCGCGCGCCGTGAAAGGCCCCGAGGTGATTTCCGGCGATTCCCAGATCTTGCAGACGCTGCCCGCCTCGATCATGCCCTTGCGCACCATGCGCTGCGGGATGCCGTTGATGTCACTGTCCTGATAGGTGGCGGCGGCATCGAAGGTGCCGTTGACGACGGCCTGCACGCCCGCCTCGTGGCTGCCCGAAAACGGCGTCGCGGCGAAATAGCTCTCGGGCGTGATGCCCTCACGTTCGACCAGGTTGTAATAGGGGACGGCATAGCCGCTGGTGCTGTCGGGATCGGCAAAGGCCAGCACGCGGCCCTCCAGATCGGCAAGGCTGTCCAGCCCGCTGTCGCAGCGCGTCACGATGATCGAGTAATAGCCCGTGGACCCGTCGGCGCTTTGCGCCACGAACAGCGGCCGCACGCCACCGCCGGTTTCGGTATAGGCCGCCGCATAGGCCGATGACCCGAGAAAGGCGAACTCGATCTGGTTCGCGGCCAGCGCCTGCACCACGCCGTCATAGTTGTTAGCCGAAAAGATCTCGACCTCGACGCCCAGTTCGCGTTCCAGATACTGTTCGAGCGGGGTGTAGCGCATGATGCGGTCCTGCTCGTTTTCGCCCGACAGGATGCCGAAGCGGATGATCTGATAGTCCTGCGTCCAGTCCTGGGCGTCCTGTGCAAGAACAGGCGCCAGGGCAGACGTCGCCAGCAGGGCCGAAAGGCCCATGGTGAATACGCGTTTCATTGTGATCTCCGGGTGGGTTGGGGTGGGTCTTGCCCAAGGGTGGCCAGGGGCGTTCCGGCTGGGTCCGGGCGCCTCGCCCGGCGGTTTCAACCGGGGGGAAGGTCAGGCAAGGGCGGGAACGCGGGCGGCAGTCGATGTGACGCCCTCGTCGAAATGGGCCAGCCCCTCGCTGCCATAGATGTCGCGCACGACATCCGGGGTCAGCTGTGCGGGCGTGCCGTCGAACATGATGCGGCCAAAGCGCATCGCCACGATCCGGTGGCAATAGGCCCGGGCCGTATCCAGCGTGTGCAGGTTCACCAGCACCGTCAGACCGTCGTCACGGTTGATGCTGCGCAGCGCCTCCATCACGCGGGTCGCGTTGCCCGGGTCGAGACTGGCGATCGGTTCGTCCGCCAGCATGATCCGGGGTCGTTGCAGCAGCGCCTTGGCGATCGCCACGCGCTGCTGTTGTCCGCCCGACAGCGCCCCTGCCCGCTTGAGCGCCTGCGGCACGAGGTCCAGGCGTTCCAGCGCCCGGATCGCCATGGCGCGTTCGGCATCGCTGAACCGCATCGCCATGGAACTGAAGAACCCGTGTTCGGCCAGCCGCCCCGTCAGCACATTGGTCAGGACGTCCAGCCGCTCGATCAGGTTGAACTGCTGAAAGATCATCGCGCAGTCGCGCCGCCACTGCCGCAGCGCGCGGCCCCGCAAGGCGGTCACGTCGGTCGCGCCGTGATGGATGCTGCCCCCGGTCGGCTCGACCAGCCGGTTGATCAGGCGCAGCATCGTGGATTTTCCCGCGCCGGACGGGCCGATGATGCCCACGAACTGCCCCGGCGGGATGTCGAGTGTCACGCGGTCGACCGCCTTCGTCGCGCCAAAGCTACGGGAAAGATCGGTCAGTATGAGGTGCTGCTGTTCCATGGGCTCTTTATCCTTTGGGCCGGTAACATGGCACTTTCATTCGAATGAATTCTCGATGACATCTGTGCGACGCCTTGGGGACGTCGCGGCGCACCCGCTCAGGCGGCGACGCGCCCGCGCACCGTCCCGTCGGCAAAGACCTCACGCCCGTTGCAGAAGGTGGCGCGCACATGCCCCACGCCCTGCGGATCGGCGATGACCAGATCGGCGCGCAGGCCCGGCGCGATCCGGCCCCGGTCCTGCAGCCCGATCGCGCGGGCGGGGTTGGCGGTGGCAAGCCGCGCGGCCCCCGCGATCCCGTCCGGGTCGGCCTGCGCCAGCACCAGTACCGCCGGCAGGATCGCCGAGGGGTGGTAATCGGCCGCCAGGATATCCAGCCGCCCCTGCCGATGCGCCTCGCGCGCCGAAAGGTTGCCGGAGTAGCTTTCGCCCCGCAGCGCGTTCGGCGCGCCCATGACCGTGAACATGCCCCGGGCGCGGGCGGCCTCGGCGGCCTCGGGCGTCACGGGAAATTCACTGATCGAGGCGCCAAGCCCCTGCATCAGCGCGACCTTGGCGGGCGTGTCGTCGTCATGGCTCGCGATGGCGATCCCGCGCCCGGCACAGACGCTTGCGATCCGTTGCAGCGTGGCCGCCAGGTCGCCCGCGCCTTCGGTCTTTTGCGCGATGCGGCGGCGCACCTCGGCGCGGGCCTCATCCTCGGTCAGGCCATTGTTGCGCGCGACCGTGGCGATATGGCGTTCGAGGTCGCGATACTGCCCCTGCCCCGGCGTGTGATCGGTCAGCGAGACCAGATCGACGATCCCTTCGGCGATCAGTTCCTCGACCACGGCCAGCGCGTTCGGGAAGGTCACCTCGAACCGGGCATGGACGCGGTGATCGACCGACAGGGCGGGGCGCATTTCCTGCAACGCGCGCAGCATCGCCTTGGTATGGTCATAGCTGCGCATATGCCCGTAGGCGCTGCCGGGGTGAAAGCTGACGGCGGCAAAGCCCGTGGTGACGCCCGCCACCTTGAGCCGCCGGTCAAGGTCGCGCAGGCCCAGTTCCATCGGCATCCGGACATTCGGGCGCGGCTCGACCTCGCGCTCGATCATGTCGCCATGCAGGTCGATGAAGCCCGGCAACAGCATCAGCCCGTCGCCCTCGCGCGCGGCACCGGGAACGGGGCGTTCGGCGATCTCGGCGATACGCCCGTCCTGCACCCGGACCGATCCGCGCTCGATCACGCGGTCTTCCAGCACGATCCTGAAGTCAGACAGCCACATCGGAAACCTCCTTCCGGCCAAGGTCGATCACCCGGTCGATCAGCGTCTCGACATCGCCCGGGTGGTGAAAGACGCCGATCATCGCGACGCCCGCATGTTTCAGTTCCGCAAGCCGCGCGACCAGCGCCGCCCGCGCCCCCGCATCGAGCGAGGCGGTCGGTTCATCCAGCAACAGCAGCCGGGGCGGCAGGATGAGCGCGCGCGCCAGGTTCACCTTTTGCTGTTCGCCGCCCGAAAACGTGGTGGGATAGGCCCGCCAGAGATCGCGCTTGACCCCGAAGGCCGAAAGCCAGTGCCGCGCCTCCTCCAGCGCCTCGGACGCAGGGCGCCCCAATCGGCGCAGCGGTTCGGCCACGATATCCTCGGCCGCGACGCGGGGCCGCGCGGTCAGAAACTGCGTGACAAAGCCGATTTCGTCCCGCCGCAGCAGCGCCACATCCACATCCGCGGCGCGCGCAAGGTCCACCGCCCCGCGGCGCGAGGCAAAGATCACCGCGCCGCTTTCGGGCAGGCAGGTGCGGTAGATCGTGCGCAAGAGCGTCGATTTCCCCACCCCGTTCGGGCCGCGCAGCAGCAGGAATTCGCCCTGCCCCACGGCAAAGCTGACATCGCGGAACGGGTCGAGCCGCTGGCCCAGATGGTGCATGTGGAAGGATTTCGTCAGCCCCCGCACGTCAAGGACGGGCGACGCACCCTCGGCCGGCATTTCTGTCATCGTCATCGCGTCACCTCACAGCCGGGCATGAACAAGGGTCTGGGTGTATTCGTGCTGGGGATCGTGAAAGACCTGATCGACCAGCCCCTCTTCGACCACCCGGCCCCGGCGCATCACCATCACCCGGTCGGCCATGGCGCGGATCACACCCAGATCGTGGCTGACGATGACCATCGTGATCGTCCGTTCCCGCTGCAACCGCTTGAGCGTGTCGAGAACCAGCGCCTGCACGCTGACATCAAGGCCCGTCGTCGGTTCATCGAGCAGCAAGAGCGCCGGTTCCAGCGCGATGGCCTTGGCCAGTTGCACCCGCTGCTGCATCCCCCCCGACAGCACGACCGGCGGCGCGTCCATCCGGTCCAGCGGGAATTCGGACGCGGCCAGCGCCTCGGCCGCGCGATCCCGGAGGGTGTGAAAGCTGCGTTCCCCCGCGACCAGCAGCCGTTCCGCCACATTGCCCGACGACGAATTGCGCATCAGAAGCCCCAGATGCGGGTTCTGATAGACGATGCCGATCTGGCGGGCGCGCAGGTCGCGACGGGCCTGCCGGTCCAGCATGAAGAGGTTCGCGGGCAATCCCGGCAGGGCGAGCGAATACTGCCCCCGGGCCGGCGTTTCCTCCAGGTTCATCATCCGCAGCAGGGTCGATTTGCCCGATCCGCTTTCCCCGACGATGCCCAGCACCTCGCCGGGAAAGACGGTCGCGCCCACATCGGCCAGCGCCGTGACCGTGCCATAACTGTGGCTGATCCCCTGCATCCGGAGCAGCGGCGGCGTCTCCGTCAGGCGGGGGTCGTCAAGGTGCGCGCCGAGCGTCTGGGCCGCGATCATTGCCGGAACTCCCCGTCCTGATACCATGTTTCCGCGGGTCCCGCGCCCGACCCTTCGGCCCGGTGGATCGCCTTGATCCCCAGATGGCTGTCCGAAAGTTCGTGCGTGCTGCTGCCATCCTCCTGCGGGATCTCGTTCATGAAATAGCCGCGCAGGCCGGACCGGTCGCAGGTCAGGCCCGCATGATCCTCGACCCGGTAGGGCACGTCGGAAAAGACCAGCGGCTCGACCCGGGTAAAGGGCGGCACCGCATGGATGCGCTTTTCCCGCCCCGCCGACAGGATCGTCAGATGCCGCGCCATATGCAGTTTGGGCAGGTCCCAGCGCGGGATGGGCGAGGGCGTCATCACATGCCGCCCGTTAACCAGCGCGGGATAGCTCGCGCCCTGCATCACGCGGCCGGACCGCACGATCTGTTCGTAAAGGATCAGCCACAACCGGCTGTAATCGGCATCGGCATGCATCTGGCGCGCGACCGACATGTTCGGCTCGACCGGGCGCAGGGGTTCGGGGTTCGGCACCTGCAGCACAAGGATCTGGTCCTCGCGCAGGCGTTCCTCGGGGATGCGGTGGCGGCTCTGGATTATTGTGGCCCGGGTCGTGTCGGGGGTGCCGGTCGCGCCGGACACCCGCGCCAGAAACCGCCGCAACGAGGCCGCATTGACGGAATCGTCGGCGCCCTGGTCGATGACCTTGACGCGGCTTTCGGGCCGGATCAGCGTCAGCGTGACCTGCAACCCGCCCGTACCCCAGCCGCGCGCGATCGGCACCTCGCGGCTGGCATAGGGCATCTGACAGCCGGGCACCGCGATGGCCTTGAGCGTCTTGCGCCGGATCTCGCGCCGGGCCGAGGCATCGAGAAACCCGTAGGACATCGGCGCCCAGGGCCGCGTGAGCGATGCGAGCGTCATGCGATTTCCCTTTCCGTGCCATGGTCCGCCGCGCCATCCTGTTCGTCGGCACGTTCGTTGGCGGCCCCCGCCCCCGCTACCCCCGTCCCCGCTACCCCCGCGTCCGCAGCAGCCCGTTTCCGCCGCGCATCCCGCATCGCATCGAGCGAGGACTGGAAGGTAACGTAATGCGGCAGCTTGAGGTGGATGCAGAACCCCGAGGCCTCGACCGGCTCGGTATGGTAAAGGAAAAATTCCTCCTCCACCGGCGATCCCTTGGCCGCACCCGCGGCATTTAGGTCGAGCGTCGCGCCGGCAATGGCCTTGACCTCGTTCCAGCCGAAGGTCGCGCAAAAGCCGAGCGTCAGTTGCTCGCCCTTCTTGGACACGACCTCGGCCTGGCTCATCCGGATGCGGCCGGCGGAAAAGGTCGTGCCAAGCGGGTGTTTCACCCGGACCTCGATTTCCGACAGGCGCAGTTCGTTCACCGTCGGGTGGTCGCTGCCATAGCCGCGCATCGCGGAATATCCGAGCGCGAGCACCCCGCCCGTATCGGCCCGCGCCAGCGCCTGCAGCCGGTGCGCGCGGTGGGCCGGAAACAGCATCGGCTCGCGCGTCAGGTCGGGGATGGCGTCGGGCGCGACCGGCGCGGACGGCGGCGTGACCGCGGCCACCAGCCCGTTCGCCTTTTCCCAGGCCGCGACCGAGGGGCGGCGGGCCTGCGCGGGCCGCGCGGCGGGTTCCGGCGGGGCGGGGTGGAACGGCACCCCCTGCAGCACGCCGGTTTCCAGCAGCCGGTGCGAATAATCGAGCGTCGGCCCCAGCACCTGCCCGCCCGGCACATCCTTGAACGCGGCCGAGATGCGGCGATGCACGATCTGGTCTTCGGGGCGCGCGGGCTCTGCCACCGCCAGCCGGGCTTGGGTCGTGCGCCAGGCCCGCAGCAACAGGACCGCCTCATAAAGGTCGCCGCCCGCCTGCGTGAGGGCCAGCGCCGCAAGGTCGGGCGCGTAAAGCGAGGCCTCGCCCATCACGCGGTCGATCAGCATCGGCAGGGCCGCGCCCACGGTTTCCACCCGCGACCGGTCGATGGGGCCCAGACCCGCGCGATAGAGCCGCTCGGCCTCGACTATCGCGCGTTCGCCGCCGCGTGTCGCCACATAGGCCATCAGATTTCCTCCAGCAGGGTGGATCGGGGCAGCGCCACGACGCGGCGCCCCTCGACCACCAGAATATCGATCCCGGCGGGGTAGCGGATCGCCCGCGCCCGCGCCGCCACGAAGCCGGGCGCAAGCCCCAGCCGCAGCGTGACGCCACCCGGTTCGACCCCCGGTCCCTGCAACCGCAATTCCCTGCCACGCCCGATCGGGGCGGCGATCACCAGCGTCGCGCCCGCGTCGGGATAAAGGGCGGACCCGGTGGGCAGGTCCGGCAGGACACGCAGCGCCGCGTCGCCCGCGACAAAGGCATGGTCGGCCTCGGGCGCGGGAACGATGGCCGCGCCCGCCTGCCGCGCCTGCGCCGCCAGCACCGGATCGTCGGTCATCACGCGACATTCCCGGTCGATCAGCGCCGCAAGGATCAACGCCATCGCGGGTTCGGCGGGGGCGTCCGGTACCACCGGAAGGTCCCGCACAAGGCCGGGGCGGGCAAAGGCCCAGAGCAGCGCCTCATAGGTGGCGGTGTCGCGCGCCTCTTCCCGGCTCATTTCGGGGGGCGCCACGCGGGTTTCCTGCGGCGCAGGCGTCAGGTCGGGCGAAAGCATCAGAAGGTCTCCATGTCCACGCGGGTGGCCTCGATCGCCCGCAGCATCGCGGCATCGGCTTCGGCCTGTGCCGTGGCCGCCCGTTCGGCAAAGGCCGCGACCTCGGCTTGGCCAAGCCCCGAGGACCAGGCCGCATCGCAGACCGCCATCGCCATCGACCGTTCCAGATCGCGGCCCAGCGTCATGCCATAGCCCTCGGTCCCGGCGGCGCGGATATGCGCCTCGGCGACCAGAACCTCGCCCAGATGAAAATCGACCTCGGCCACCGGGTCGCGGGCCGGCTGCATCACCAGCCCGGTGCGCGAACTCAGCACCTCGACATCCCCCAGCCGGGGCAAAAGATCCTCGGCCAGCGCCTTGATCGCATCGGCCTCGGCCCGGGCCAGGACGTCCAGCAGCCTGCCATGGTCAGTCATCGTCACGTCCCCCCTGGTCGAGGCTGAACTTGACCCGGTCGCCCGCCCAGACGGCCTCGGAAAAGCCGATCACATGGTCATCGGGCGCCACATCGACCTTGGTGACGACCAGCACCGGGCTTTCGCCATGCTGGCTCAGCAGCGCGGCCTCTTCCGGGGTGGGGCGGCGGGTAAAGATCGTGGTGCGCTTGCGGAAGTAGTCGGGGATGCCGTGGTCGCGATAGATGTCCGAGACCGAGACACCGGCGGCGCGCCGTTCCCCCAGATCGGGAAAGCGGTCGACGCGGTGCCAGCCGATGCCCAGGCTGATCGGCACGCCATCGGCCAGCCCGCGCCGGATGACCCGGTGCAGCGCCGCGCCGGGGTCCACCCGCAGTTCTTCGGCGACATGGGCGGGGGCGGGCAGGATCTCATGCGCCAGATGTTCGCCCGATGGCGTCACCCCCTGATCGCGCAGGTTCTGGCGAAACCGCGTGCGCCGCCCGATGTGATAGGTGATGAGAGGGGCGTTCTGGATGAAGGTGCCGGCGCCCTGCACGACCCGCAGCTTGCCCTCCAGGGCCAGTTCACGGATCGCGCGGCGCAGGGAATGGCGGCCCACGCCGAATTCCGCGCAAAGCGCCGGCTCCACGGGCAGCTGCGCCCCCGGCAGCAGCTCGCCACGCTCGATCCGGGCGGCAAGCGAATCCCTGACCTCTTTCCAGCTTTCCCGTCCCACAGGTCACCTTTGATTCATTCGGATGACTCACGGCGTAACCTGCGAACATGTCGCCTCGGTGAACCCTGCGTGAAGCTTGCGTGGCCCGGCGAAGGGCGGCGTCAGTGGCGCGCGCTCAGTCTGAGGGCGGCGCGAATTCCGCCACCAGCTGATGCGCCGCGCCGGGGGCAGAGGCGGGGTTGACCGCCCGCGTCTCGATGCAGTCCTCCAGCGCGACCAGATCGGCCACCGCGCCGGGCCGCAGGCCGTATTTTGGGGACCTCAGTCAGTGGCACGCGGGCGGCCCGCCGGAAAGGCAAGGCTCAGAACGGGAGGGCGGCGGCCTCCTTGACCTCTTTTATCACAAAGAAGGTCCGGATCTGCCGCACCCCCGGCAGGGCGATCAGCGCCTGCCCGTGCAGCGCATTGAAATCGCCCATGTCGCGGACGCGGATTTTCAGCAGATAGTCGAAATCCCCGGCGACAAGCTGACATTCCAGCACCTCGGGCATGGTGCGCGCGGCACCCTCGAAGGCGGCAAAGCTCTCGGGCGTCGAGCGGTCCAGCACCACCCCCACCATCACCAGCGCGCCAAGGCCCACCGAGGCCGGGTTTACCCGTGCCTGCACCGCCGTCACATGCCCCTCGCGCAGCAGCCGCTGCGTGCGACGATGGCAGGTGGCGGGGCTGACATGCACGCGCTCGGCCAGTTCCGCATTGCTGAGCCGGCCATCGGCCTGCAACTGCCGCAGGATCTCCAGGTCGATTCGGTCAAGCAGGGGCGCGTCGGGCTCGGTCATGAAAGCTTCTTTCGGTTATTGCGGTAAATTCGGGACGGATAGACATCTTCTGGCGTGTTGATGCCGCCGGGGATAACGCAAGGTCAACGATTTCGAAAGCACCTTTCACACAGCTTGCGCTAGGGTCCGCCCCGATATTCCTTCCTGCCGGAGCGTCCCCATGTCCCTTCTCGCCAAGTTCGAGCGTTACCCCCTCACCTTCGGGCCGACCCCGATCGAGTTCCTGCCCCGCCTGACCGAAGCGCTTGGCGGCAAGGTCGAAATCCACGCCAAGCGTGAGGATTGCAATTCCGGCCTTGCCATGGGCGGGAACAAGCTTCGCAAGCTGGAATATATCGTGCCCGACGCCATCGCCTCGGGCGCGGATACGCTGGTCTCTATCGGGGGCGTGCAGTCGAACCACACGCGCATGGTCGCCGCGACCGCCGCCAAGCTGGGCATGAAATGCGTGGTGATCCAGGAAAAATGGGTGCCGCATCACGACGCCGTCTATGACCGGGTCGGCAACATCATGATGACGCGGCTGATGGGCGCGGACAGCCGGCTGGTCGATGACGGGTTCGATATCGGCATCCGCAAAAGCTGGGAGGACGCGATCCAGTCCGTCAGGGACGCGGGCGGCAAGCCCTATGCGATCCCGGCGGGGGCCTCGGTGCACAAATTCGGCGCGCTCGGCTATGTGGGCTTTGCCGAAGAGGTCGCCGAACAGGAAAAGGTGCTTGGCTACCGGTTCGACTATATCATCGTCTGCGTCGTCACCGGATCGACGCAGGGGGGCATGATCGTGGGCTTTGCGGCGCAGGACCGGGCGGACCGGGTGATCGGCATCGACGCCTCGGGGACGCTGGAACAGACCCGGGCGCAGGTGCGCGGCATCGTCGACAACACCGCGGATCTGGTCGGGCTGGGCCGCGCCGTGCGCGAGGATGAGATCATCATCAACCCCGATTATGCCTATCCCGCCTATGGCGTCCCGTCCGAGGAAACGAACGAGGCGATCCGCCTTGCCGCCCGCACCGAGGCGATGATCACCGACCCCGTCTATGAGGGCAAGTCGATGCAGGGGATGATCGACCTTGTGAAAAAGGGCTTCTTCCCCGAAGGCTCTCGCATCCTTTATGCCCATCTGGGCGGGGCGCCGGCGCTGAACGGCTATGCCGCCTATTACAAGGATGGCTGAGGGGGACGGCCGAGAGGACTTGTGCGCGGGGCGGCGGGGGCGCCACGCTGACCCCCGCGGGGCAAGAGGTGCTGCGCCTTTATCATGCACTGGGGGACAGCGCGGCCAAGGCTGCCGCCGCCCAGCTTCGGGCGCTGTCGGGGATGCTGGCGGCGCCCGGGGGCAAACCGGAGGAGCGGGACGGGACGGGAAGCCCCTAGGCCGATGCCGATACCCCTGTCCCGGGCCCGCGCGGCCCGGGCAAGAGGGCGCACCTACAGGCGCGGCAGCCCGGCCAGCAGGTCCGCCATCCGGTCATAAACCGCGTCGGGATCATGGCAGCCGTTCAGCCACAGACAATTGTCCACCGCGCCGGTCTGGCGCAGCCAGTCCACCACGGTCATGCCGGTGGTCAGCTCGCCCGCGCATTCCACATCGACCGGGCAGAGCCGCCCCGTAAAGAGGTCGGGCCAAAGCAGTGCCGCCACTGCCACCGCGTCATGCAGCGGACGCGACCGGGTGCCGTATTTGCGGTTTCCGTAGATCTCGAAGAACTCCATCATCCCGGCGCAGGCCGCCATCACCACCCCGCCCACCACGCCACCTCGGGCCCGCAGCGTTTCCGACCAGCCGACGGGTGCCGGTGTCGCATGGGTGCAGTCGAGCGGCACGGCCGTCACCGGGACGCCCGAGCGGAGGACGATCCGTGCCGCCTCGGGATCGACGAGGATGTTGTATTCGGCGGCCGGCGTCATGTTGCCACCCTCGAAATACCCGCCGCCCATGAAGACGATCCGCGCGATCCGGTCCCGGATGGCGGGCGCACGGCGCAGGGCCATGGCGATGTTCGTCTGCGGCCCCAGCGCAATGATCGTCACCGGCTCGGGGGCAGCCGAAAGGGTGCGCACAAGGAAGTCCACCGCATGTTCGGGCCGGGGCGGATGCCGTGCGGGCGCCCAGTCCCAGCCGTCGATCCCGGTCTCGCCGTGGATTTCCGGCACCGGGCGCGGGTCGCGCAGGATCGGCCGGTCGCAGCCCGCATGGACCGGCAGATCGGGCCGGCCCGCAAGCTCGACGATGCGGCGCGCGTTGTCGGTCGTCTGCGCCAGCCCCATGTTGCCCGCCACCGTCGTGAGCGCCAGCACATCAAGCTGTGGCGCCGCCAGCGCCAGGAGAATCGCAAAGGCATCGTCCTGCCCCGGATCGGTGTCGATGATGACAGGCAATCGTTTCATGGGGTCCTGTCCGTTGGTCATGGCATCCTCGCGTTGGGCCTGCGGTTCATCCGGTCGTTCATTAGGCGGGCAGAGCGGTCGATTTCCGATCAAGTTCCGGGCAAAGCTGCGCCGCCCGCACATCTTTTTGCGCCACCGCAACTGCGCAGTTGCGCGAAAGACGGGCTTCAATTTCGTATACAGTATGTGAAATTGGAGGGCGTCATGAAAGGCGAATTCGACAATATCCCCGTGGTTGACCTGTCGGGACTGAAGGAAGAGGCATCGGCAGAGGCCCGTGCCGAAACTGTCGCCGCGCTGAAAAGCGCGCTCGAAACCTCGGGCTTCGCCTATCTTGCCGGGCATGGCGTGCCCGAGGATCTGGTGGAACGGATGCGGCAGATGAACATGGCGTTCCACGCGCTGCCGATGGACGAAAAGATGGCGCTGAAGATCAACGGCTTTCATCGCGGCTACATGCCCATGTCCAGTTCGACCATCGTGACATCCTCGGTCGCCAAGGTGACGAAGCCGAACCGGTCCGAAAGCCTGATGATCATGCATGAGGTCCCCGAGGACGCCCCTTATGCCGGCGAGCCGCTGCAGGGTCCGAACCAGTTCCCCGAAAGCCTGCCCGAATTGCGCGAGACGGCGCTGGCCTACATGGCGGCGATGACCGCGCTCGGGCAGCGGATCGCGGGCGGCCTCGCAGAGGCGCTCGGCCTGCCGCGCGGCTGGTTCGACGACCATTTCCAGGACCCGACGCTGTTCCTGCGGCTGCTGCACTACCCCGAACAGCCCGATGAAGAAGAGCTTTTCGGCTCGGCCCCGCATACCGATTACGGCTTCATCACGCTGCTCAAGCAGGACAATGTCGGCGGGCTCGAGGTGCGCAACAAGGCCGGCGACTGGATCGCCGCCCCGCCGATCGAAGGCACGTTCGTGATGAACGTGGGCGACATCCTCGCGAAATGGTCGAACGGGCGCTTTGTGTCGACCCCGCACCGGGTGCGCAACCTGACGCGCCGCGACCGCTATTCGCAGCCGTTCTTTTACGACCCTTCGATGCGGGCGCTGGTGGAATGCCCGCCCGAGATGCTCGCGAAAGGGGAAAAGGCCGAAATGGAGCCGGTGCTCTACGGCGATTACCTTCTCGAACGGCTCAACAAGAACTACGACTACCGCAAAAAGGCGTCCTGATCGCCGGACGCCGGAAATTGAAAAGGCAATGATCATGTCCTGACACGGGCCCCCCACGACAATTCCGGGCACCGGACGGCACCAACAGGGAATTGAAACGAATGACCGAATTGAACAGACGGCATCTCATCAAGGCACTGGCCGCGCTTGGCGGTGTTTCGGCCTTGGGTATTCCGGCGGTGCAGGCCGCCACCCGGCAGCTGATCGTGACCACCTATGGCGGGTCCTGGGAAAAGTTCTGGCGGGAACTGATGCTGCCCGCCTTCACGCAGGAAACCGGCGTCACGCCCCAGCTCGACGTGGGGCTGGGGCGGGTCTATGCGACCAATATCCGCGCGGCCGGGGTGGACAACCCGCCCTATGACTGCGTGATGACGAACGAGATCTTTGCCGGCGCCCTGCGGGCCGAGGGCTATTTCGAAAAGCTGGACCTGTCGCTGGTGCCGAACTACGCCGATCTTTACCCGGTGGCGACGCGGGCGGCCGATGGCTGGGGCGCGGTCGGGCTGATCTCGCCCATCGGGATCGGCTATCGCACCGACATGATCGCGACGCCGCCCACGTCCTGGACCGAGCTTTGGGACAATCCGGAGCTGATGGGGCGGCTCGGCCTTTACAACATCGCCAACTCGGCCGGAAAGATGTTCCTGATGCTGACCTCGCAGATCTATGGGTCGGGGTTGCAGGATATCGATACGGGTTTTGCAAAACTGCGCGAGCTTGGCCCCGTCTACCAGACCGATTTCAACATGAGCACGGCGCTCGCCACCGGCGAGATTGCCGTCGCCCCGTTCGACTTCGGCGAGATCGCGCGCCTGCGCAACCAGGGCCTGCCGGTCGATTGCGTCATCCCTGCCGAGGGGCTGATGATGTGGGACCAGACCTTCAACATCGCCAATAACGCCGGCGCGCGCGAGGATGCCTACAAATACCTCGACTTCGTGCTGGGGCCGGTCGGGCAGGATCTGCTGATGCGGGAATTCTTTGTCTCGCCGGTGAACCGCAACGTGGTGGTGCCCGAGGATCTGGCGCGCGACGTCCCCGTCTCGGGCGAGGCAATGTCGCAGTTCATCGACTGGGACTGGGATTTCATGAACGCGAATGCCGAGGAAATCGCCCGCCGCTGGAACGAGATCTTCGGCGCCTGACCGCCCCCTTTTCCCTCCTGCCCCGTCCGCGGTTCCTGCGGGCGGGGCCCTTGCCCTGCGGCCCGGACCTTTTGAAATGACCGAAGTCTCGCTTCTCTCGCTCGTGAAATCCTATGGCACGGTGCAGGCGCTCAAGGGCGTCTCGCTCCGGGTCGGGCATGGCGAGTTCGTCTCGCTGCTCGGGCCCTCGGGCTGCGGCAAGTCCACGACGCTCAAATGTATCGCGGGGTTCGAGGATATCTCGGACGGGCGCATCCTGTTCGACAATCGCGACATCTCCCGCAAGCTGCCGGAAGACCGCGACATCGGCATGGTGTTCCAGTCCTATGCGCTCTTTCCGCATATGACGGTGGAACAGAACCTCGCCTTCGGGTTGGAAATGCGCCGCGTCCCCCGGGCCGAGATCCGCGACCGCGTGGCCCGCGCGCTGGATATGGTGCAGCTTGGCCCCTATGCCGGGCGCTATCCCCGGGCGCTGTCCGGCGGGCAGCAACAGCGGGTGGCGCTGGGGCGCGCGCTGGTGATCGAGCCCGCAATCCTGCTTCTGGACGAACCGCTTGCCAATCTGGATGCCAAGCTGCGCGACGAGATGCGGACCTTCATCCGCGACCTGCAGAAACGGGTCGGTATCACCACGATCTATGTGACCCACGATCAGGGCGAGGCGATGACCATGTCCGACCGAGTGGTGGTGATGTTCGACGGCGACATCGCGCAGGCCGCCCCGCCCGAAGAGATCTATGACCGCCCCGCCTCGGAACGGGTCGCGCGCTTTGTCGGCAACGCGAACATCCTCGACCTGCCGGTCGAGGGGCGCGACGCAGACCGGTTCTCGCTGCGCCTGCCCTCGGGGCGGATGCTGTCGCTGCCGGGCGCGCCGCCGCGCGCCGCATCCGTCCGGGTGATGGCGCGGCCCGAACAGTTGCGCCTTGTGCCGCCCGATGCGGCCGACCTGACCGGCGCCGTCACGGGGCGCTATTTCAACGGCGGCCATGTGGAATACCGCGTTTCGACCGAGGCGGGGCCCCTGACCGTGCAGACCCCCACATCGGTCCGCGCGCAGGAGGGCGAGACGGTGGGCATCGCCTTTGACCCTTCGCGGCTCTGGCCGATCCCCGGGGGGCCGGCATGACCCATTGGCGGCGCTTTCTGCTGATCGCCCCGGCGGCGGGGCTGCTCTTTTTCTTCGTGATGCTGCCCTATGTCATGGTCCTCGTCATGAGCTTTCGCAGCCCCGGCACCGGCACGCCCTATGGCGAGGGGTTCACGACCGGCAACTATGCCAAGTTCCTCTCGGAAAGCTATTACGCCTCGTCCCTGCCGCAGACGCTGTGGCTGGGGCTGGTGACGACGGCGGTGTGCCTCTTGCTCGCCTATCCGGTCGCGCTGCATATCGCGGGGGCATCGCGGCGCTGGCGCGGGCTTTTATACGGTATCGTGCTGTCGCCGCTGCTGGTGGGGATCGTGGTGCGCAGCTATGGCTGGACGATCCTTCTGGGCAATGCCGGGGTCATCAACACGACGTTGCGCAACCTGGGCCTGATCGACCGGCCGCTGCCGCTGATGTATAACAATTTCGGCGTGATCCTGGCGCTGGCGCATGTGTTCCTGCCCTTCATGATCCTGCCGCTGCTGGCGGCACTGCAATCCATCGACCCATCGGTCCCGCAGGCGGCGCGGTCGCTGGGCGCGCGGCGCTTCACCATCTTTCGGCGCATCACGCTGCCGATGTCGATGCCGGGCATCCAGTCGGGCGCGATCCTGGTCTTCGTGCTGGCGATTTCGTCCTATGTGACGCCGGCGCTGGTGGGCGGGATGCGGGTCAAGACGACCTCGATCCTTGTGGTGGATGCGCTGATCGACCAGTTCATGTGGCCTTTCGGGTCTGCCATGGCGCTGACGCTTGCCGCCGCGGCTGGGCTGATCGTGCTCGCCTTTGCCCTGCTGACCCGGATGAAGTGGACCTGACATGCGCGCGGCCTCTCCCCTCCTTTCGATCTTCTGCGCGCTGGTCTACGCCTTTCTGCTGGCCCCCATCGTCGTGGTCGTCCTTGCCTCGTTCAACGCGGGCAACTTTCTGACCTTTCCGCCGCAGGGACTCAGCCTGCGGTGGTTCTGGACCTTCCTGCAGAACGACGTCTTTCTGAACGCGATCGTCTATTCGGCGACGCTCGCCGCCGCCGCAACCGCCGCCAGTCTGGTGATCGGCACGATGGCCGCGCTCTACTACGTGCGCTTTTCCGCCCGCCACGCCGAGACGGTGCGGATCGCGCTGTTGCTGCCCCTGATCCTGCCCGAGATCCTGACGGCCATCGCGCTTTTGTTCTTCTTTTACGAAATCGAGATCGGCACCAGCCACCGCATCGCGCTTTATACCGGGCATGTGCTGATGACGCTGCCCTTCGTCTTCCTCAACGTCGTGACCTCGCTTCAGGGGCGGGACGATGCCTGCGAACTGGCCGCGCGTAGTCTGGGGGCGTCGCGCTACACCGCGTTCCGCCGGATCACGCTGCCCCTGATCGCGCCGGGGCTTGCGACGGGCGGGGTCTTTGCCTTCATCATATCCTTTGACACTTTCGGGATTTCCTTCATCCTTAAAGGCACCGGATCGGCGCCGCTGCCGATCCAGCTCTATGATTACCTGCGCTTCAACTTCACCCCGGAGGCCGCCGCCGTGTCCACCGTTTCGATCCTTTTCACGCTGGTGGCCGTCGTTCTGGTGGACCGTCTCTTTGGCCGGGGCCGCGCCGCCTGACATGACGTCCGACGATCGCCTGACGCTCAAGCCCATCGGCGCCGAGGTTGCCGACCGGCTGGAAGCCGCCATCATCCGCGAGGAATTCCCCCCCGGCGCCAAGCTGCGCGAGGAAGAGCTTTCGGCCCGCTACGGCGTGTCCCGCTCTCCCCTGCGCGAGGCGTTCCAGATCCTTGAAGGACGCGGTCTGGTGGAACGCCGGCCAAGGCTGGGCGCGCGCGTGACCAGCCTCTCGCTGACGATGCTCGACGACATCACCACCTGCCGCGTACCGCTCGAGGCGACGGCGGCGGCCCTGCTGGCCGCGCGGGACGACCGGCAGCAGGCCGTGCGCCGGTTGCGGTCGGAACTGGTGGCGATGCAGCGCGCGGCCGACCGGGGCGACAGCCGCGCGGGCTTTGAGGCCAATGTGCGCATGACCGACATCCTGCACGGGGCCTGCGGCAATCCGGTTCTGGTCAAGCTGCTCGACCAGCTCAACAAATCGGCGCTGCGTTATCGGTTCCGGGCCTATCGGTCCGCGCCGGCGATCCTGACGCGCATGGTCGAGGGCAACGGTGCCATGATCGAGGCCATCGCCCGGGGCGACACGGCCACCGCCGCCACCGTGACGGAACGCCTGCTGCGCGACGCCTGGGCGCTGAGCCGCGCAGCGCTGGAGGCGGCAGCGGCCGAAGACGGGGCGGAAAGCGGCGTGGCCGGCTGATCCGGCCCCGGCGTGTCTGCCCCGATCAGTTTCAGACCACGACCAGATCGCGCGACAGGCCCGACAGGATGCGCGCGCCGTCGGCGGTGACGACCGCGACCTCTTCCAGCCGGATGCCGAACCGGCCGGGCAGGTAGATCCCCGGCTCGACGGTAAAGACCATCCCTTCCTCAAGCAGCGCCTGATTGGCCGAGGTCATGTAGGGCGGTTCATGCACCTCGGTGCCCAGACCATGCCCGGTGCGATGGGTAAAGAACGCGCCATAGCCCGCATCGGTGATCACGCCCCGCGCCGCATCGTCCACCACATGCGCGGGCACGCCGGGCCGGATCGCCGCCAGCGCGGCGGCCACCGCCGCATCCACCACCGCATGAACAGCGCCATAGCCCTCGGGCGCTGCGCCGAAGGCAGCCATCCGCGTGATGTCCGACACATGCGTGCCCTTCCGCCCGCCGATGTCGATCAGCACCGCGTCGCCATGGTCCAGCCGGCGCTGGCCGCTGCTGTGATGGGGAAAGGCGCTGTTGGGGCCAAAGGCGATGATCGCGAATTCGCAGCGCGCGCCCTGCGCGGCAAAGGCATCGCGGGCGACCTGCGCGATCTCGGCCTCGGTCACGCCGGGGCGCAGTGCCGCCCGGACCGCCGCCTGCGCCTGATCCGCGATGCGGGCGTTTTCTGCCAGCGCGTCCAGTTCGGTCGCGTCCTTGATCTGCCGCAGCATCCCGATATCGCCCGCCGCCAGCACCCGCGCCGCATCGGGCAGCGCATCGAGCAGCAAGAGCGTGTGGTCCGCCCGCATCGTTTCATCCAGCGCAAGGCGCGCGGGCGCGGGTGCGATCGCCCCCAGCGCCGCCGCCAGCGCCTGATCCGGGCCTTCCGCATCGGCCCATTCCCAAAAGGCAAGGTCGCTGTGCTGCCGCGCATCGGTCGCGTTGAGCGCGGGCATCACGAAGCCCGCCGTCTGCCGCCCGACCAAAAGCAGGCACAGCCGTTCGTCGGGGTGCGGCGCGAACCCCAGAAGCCAGCGCATATGCGCGCCCGGCGCCAGCGCCAGCAGATCCGTTCCGGTCTGCGCCATCCGCGCCCGCAGCCGGTCGAGCCGCGCCGCCACATCCGTTCCGGTAAAGGCAGGTGTCATCACAGGGGGACCTTTTTCATTGCGGCGACAAGTTGCGCGCGATGCGCCGCGACCAGACCTTCCAGCCGGGCGACACGCTCGGGGGTGAAATGCCCCTCGGCATCCAGAATGTTGACCGTGCCCACGACCATCCCTGCGTCATCGGCGACGGGGATGTTCATCGCGGCCTCACAGCCAAGGCTGTTGATCAGCGCGTGATCGGCGAAATAGATCGCGAATTCGGGCGTCGTGTTGGCGACAAAGCTGCGCCCCTCGCCGATCACCCGGTCGGACCAGGGGTCGTCACGCATCGGCTTGGTGCCCGATGTCGGGTAATCCACGGGGTGAGAGGTATAGGCCCGCCGCACCAGCCCCGCCGCGCGGTTCAGGACGGTAACGGTGAAAAGCCGGGCGCCGCAATCCTGTCGCGCGGCGTCGTGAAGTGCGGCGAATACCGCATCGGGGGTGGTCATGTGGGGTCTTCTTTGCTTGGCTTGGGACCGAAACTGGCCGCGGTCCGATCAGGATGCGGGGGCCGCAGCGCCGCCCCCGCAGGTCATGTCAGATCTTTTCGACCAGCCGGTAATAGACGAAGTCGGAATTTGAGCCGTTGACGAAGCCCGTCACACGTTCCGCCATCGCGACCTGCTTCACCGCCTGGAACATGATGACAAAGGGGGCCTCCTGCTGCATTTCGCGCTGCAGTTCCTCATACATCTCCAGCCGGCGGTCGGCATCCTGTTCCGCCAGCGCCGCCATGGTGAGCTCGTTGATCTCCTCGGGCGGCATCCAGGCGTTGCGCCATGTGGTGGTCGAGACATAGGCCTCGTCCGAGTTGTCGGCGTTATAGGCAAAGGCCTTGGCGTTGGAATGGGGGTCCATGAAGTCCGGGCCCCAGTAAAGCAGCATCGCCTGATGGGTCCGCGCACGGTATTTGGTGATGACCTGCGCGCCGGTGCCCGGCAGGATTTCAAAGTTGATCCCCGCCTGCGAGAAAGTCTGTTGCAGCGACTGCGCCATGTCGTCGAACGGGTTTGCGTTGATCACGTCGAGCGTGACTGTGATCGGCAGGTCGACCCCGCCTTCCTCCAGGATCTGGCGCGCGCGCTCGGGATCATAGCTGAAGGGCGTGTCCGTCACGGCCCCCGGAAAGCCCGCCGGCCAGAAGGCCTGATGCACCTGCATCTGCCCCTGAAGAAAGCTGTCGGCCATGCCTTCATAATCGACCAGATAGCGCGCGGCCTCCCACAGGGCGGGGTTGGTCAGCGCCTCGGTCTTCTGGTTGAAGGAAATCCAGTGCACGGCGGCCTGCGGGAAGGTTTCGACCTTGATGCCGTCGGTGCCGCCCAGACCCGCGACCTGATCGGGTGTCAGGTTCTTGGCCATGTCCACATCGCCGGATTCGAGCAGCAACCGCTGCGTCGCCGCCTCGGCCACATGGCGGATCAGGATCTGTTCCATCGCGGGGGCACCGCCGAAATAATCGGGGTTCGCATCGAGCATCAGCACCTCGCCGGGGCGGAAGGTGCGCAGCCGGAAGGGGCCAGTGCCCGCGCTGTTCTCGTTCAGCCAGGCATGGCCCATGTCGCCGTCGACCTCATGCGCCATGACGGTTTCCATGTCCACGACCGAGCCGGGCCGCGAGGCAAGGACGTTCAACACGAAGGAGGGCGCGAAATCGCCCGCCCAGCGGATCGTCACGGTGTTGCCGTCACCCGTCACCATCTCGTCGAAATTCTCGGCCGTCCAGCCCAGGTTCCCCAGGATGAAGGCCGGCGCGCGGTCAAGCACGATCACCCGGCGCCAGCTGCCCACGACATCCTCGGCCCGCAAGGGGTTGCCGGAATGAAAGGTCACGCCCTCGCGCAGGGTAAAGGTGATGGTGCGGTTTTCGGCGTCGATCTCCCACTCGGTCGCAAGGCCGGGGGCGAGCGTTTCCGTATCGACCGCGTCATATTGCACAAGCTGGTCATAGACGTTGGTGACATATTCGCCCGAGCTGAATTCATAGGCGCTGGCCGGGTCGATGGTCACGATGTCGTCGATGTTCTGCGCGATCACCAGCGCGGTGTCGGGCGTGGCCGCCCAGGCGGGCGAAAGCGCGGGCGTGGTGGCCAGCGCCAGCAGGCTGGCGGCAAGTGTGGTGCGGATGAATGTCATGGCCTCTCCTGTTGGGATGTCAGCGGGTTGTCCCGCTCGTTCTGGTCGGGGCTGCCGATCAGGCGGGGGGAGGTTCCGGTCCAGAGGAGCCGGGCCGGACCCTCGCCTGCATTGGCAAAGGAATGGGGCGTATCGCCCATGAAGTGAAAGGAATCGCCGGGGCCAAGCAGGATCACCGCCTCGCCCAGCGTCTGGCGGATCGTGCCTTCGAGGACAAAGATCATCTCTTCGCCGGTGTGGCGGCTGACCTCGGACGCATAGCCGACCGGCAGATGCACGATCAGCGAAGAAAGCGTCCCACCCGGCAGATGCGTGTCCAGCCGTTCATAGCCAAGCGAGCTGTCGGCGATGGAAAACCGCGTGCGTTCGCCCGCGCGCGTCACCGCATCGGCCGCGCGGGGCGCCGCGATGAACCAGTTGACGCCCACCCCCAGCGCGCCCGCAAGTCCCGCCAGCGTCGCGAGCGAGGGCGTCGCCTTGTCCCGTTCCACCTGGCTGAGGAACCCGACCGAGATCCCGGCCTCATCGGCCAGCGCCTGCAGCGTCATGCCCGCCCGGCGCCGCAGTTCCCGGATGCGCCCCCCGAATTGCGGTGGTTGCGCCGCAGGCGCACTAGCGAGAGGTTCAGCCGGAGGCGCACCAACTTGAGGTTCAGCCGGAGGCCCACCCACCTGAGGGTCCGGCGCGGCTGCGTCGGTGGGGGTGTCGGCCGGGATGTGGGATCGGGCTGACCTCGGCTCGGGCATCGGCATCCTTGAAGGGGTTTCGCGGCAGGACTCGGGGCCGCGTCACCGGGCCCGTGGCTGACGCTAGTAAAAAAGTTTTTGTCGGTCAAAGATTTTTATCTGTCGCCCCGCCCGCCCTTCCGGAGGCCCTGCGCCGCCGTTCCGACCGCCAGATCAGATGCAGCGCCGCTATGATGATGGCCGCCCCGATCAGCATTTCCGGATGCGGGCGTTCATCGAAAAACACCCAGCCCGCAGCCCCCGCCAGCAGGATCGAGAGATAGCCGAAGGGCGCAAGCATCCCGGCCTCGGTCCCGCGATAGGCGCGCAGAAAGAAATACTGCGCCGTCTGAGCCAGAACCCCGATGGCCAGCAGCGCGGGCCAGTCGCCAGGCCGCACCGGTGCCCAGACCCAGATTGCCGGCCCCGCCGTCAGCACCACCAGCCCCAGCGTGTAGAAGACCATCATCACCGTCGTGCTTTCGCCCCGCAAGGCCCGCGTCTGGATCGCAGCCATCGACCCGAAAAAGACCGAGCCGAAGGCCGCAAGCAACCCCACATTGAAGATCAGCGCCCCGGGGGGCAGGGTCCGGACCTCGGGCGCGATGAGGAACAGCACGCCGAGAAACGCGATGCCGCCCCCGATCCAGCGGATGCGGCCGATCCGCTCGCCCAGGATCGCCACCGCCAGCACCATCGAGACGACCGGCCGGGTAAAGCCGATGGCGTTCACCAGCGCGAGCGGCAGGGCCGTCACGGCGGCAAAGTTCATCGTCAGCGCCAGCGCGTTGCAGGCGACCCGGCCCGCATTGCGCAAGGGTTGCCGCATGGTCAGGAAATCGCGCCTGCGCCGCCAGATCAGCGGCAGGATCGCCAGCAGCCCGATCAGCGCGCGGATAAAGACCATCTGCACCGCCGGATAGGTGGCGCCCTGCATCTTGACCAGAACGGTCATCGCGGTGACCAGCACCATATCCGCGATCAGCCAGGGCACCCCCGCCAGCGGGCGGTCGGGTGGCGGCGCGGTTTCAGGCTCAGCACGCATCAGGGGGCCCTGGCATCATCCGGCGGGCTGCACCAGATTGGCGAGCAGCCGGAACACCCCCGGCACCAGCCGGTCAAGCTGATGGTGCAGCACGAGGCTCACATGCGTGTGCCGCCCCTTTCCGATCCGGCCCGATATCAATGCCCCCTTCAGCGGCGCCTCGCCGTCATCGCTGACCGCCAGCAACGGCGTATAGGCGCTGTCCCAGTCGGCGGCGAAATAGATCCCCCTCTCCTTGTCCCAGCCGGCCCAATCGTCGGGGCCGATCCGGTTCGGGCCGGTCAGCAGCATGTGATCCGGTTCCAGAACCGTCACAGGCGCCGCAGGGTCCGTCACCCGCCAGCGGAGCGAGGGCGTGCCCACAACCAGCCGCCGGGACGGCACCTTGTCCGCGGCCCAGCCCTGATCGGGGCGCTGGTAAAGCGTCACCAGATGCCCGCCCCCTTCCACAAAGCGGTGCAGGGCCGGAACCGCCGCAGCCAGGTCGGGCCGGGTGCCGAAAGCCACGATGCCGATGACGATGGTGTCGAACCGCGACAGATCCGCATCCGCCGCCAGATCGTCCAGCGCCGTGACGTCGAGCCCCATCCGCCCCAGCCACAGCCCCACGCGATCGCCCCCGCCGCCGACATAGCCGATCCGCGCATCCGGCAGCGCAAGATCCAGCGCCAGCAGGCGCAACGCCGCCGGTTCCAGATAGGCGAGCCGCCCGACATGCGGATAGGCGGCGGTCGTCATCCGCATCGCGGGCCGCCCGTCCAGCCGGGGTGCAAGATCATGCAGCCCGGGCGCAGTCGGCCCTGTCAGATGCAGGCGCGTGCCATCGAGCGTCACGCCCGGCGGCAGGGTCAGGTCCGGCACCGGCCCCCGGAACCGGAGATCGAGCGCCGCCGGCGGGTCGGCCAGGCGCAGGACAAAGGCGTCGGGCTCTACCTGCAGGGTCCGGGCGGGGACGATCTGCAACGGCCCATCCAGATCGACGCGGCGGCGGATCGTCCGGTCCTCCAGCACCATCTCGGCCGAAAGGAAAGTGCCGTGATTGCCGCCCCTAGCCTCCCATCCGGGCATGAAGGGTTGCGAGAAGGGCGCATCGGGTGCGGCCGTGACGGTCAGGCCGGTGGGGCCCGCCTCGCCCCCGGTGACGCCATCCGGCAGGACGGCGCGCAGCGTCACGGGCCGGTCGCCCGCGACATGCCATCCGATCCGCCCCTGCCCGCCCGCGGGCAGCAGCGCAGGTTCGGGCCAGGCGCGGATCGTGACGCCCGCCGCCTCGAACAGCGCCGCCTGAACCTCGATGCGCTTGCGGGTCACGCGGTGGCGATGGGGATATGCGCTGTCGGCTTCGGCCTCTTGCAGGGCGCGGTCGGCCTGCAGCAGGGCGGGCAGGATGCGGTCGGCTGCCGGAAAGGCCGCGATGGCCGCCCCGATCGCATCCGCCGCCACCGAAAGCGCGGGCGGCGCGCCCGGCAGTGCCGCTAGATCGCCAAGGCTCGCGGGCAGGTCTTCGGTGATCGCGGCTTCCGGCGCGCCGCCCTCCAGATGCAGGTCCCAGCCGTCGCGCGGCACATCGCGCCACTGCCCCATCGCCTGCGAGGCGTGGTAATAGCGCGACCATTCCCCGATGTGATCCCAGGCCGCCCCGGTTGCCGGGTCACGTCCGGCGGCCTGAACCCGCAGCGTCGCCTTTGGCGGGGGCAGCTCATCGTCATAGGTCGCCCCGCCCCCCGACCAAGCGGGCAGGTAGAACTTGGCCACCTGCCAGGGCCGCAGGCCTTCGGCCAGATGATCGGGAAAGGCCGCAGGATCGGCCGCCAGCGCAATCGCCCGCCGCGCCGCGCGGGTCATGGCGCGGTGATGGCCGTGCTGGCCCGGCACGTCCAGAAAGGTCGGGATCACGATATCGGGGCATTCGCTGCGATAGGCGCGCACAAGGCGTTCCAGCAGCCGCTCCTCGCCCCAGCGGGCAAGCGTGCCCTCACCCGTCTTGGAAAAGCCGAAGTCATGCACCGGATCGCCGGGGCCAAAGCCCAGCCAGACCACATCCGCGTCGATCCGGGCGGCGGCGGCCTCCATCTCTCGGGTGCGCAGGACGCCGAGCGCCGCGCCGCGTTCGGGGCCAAGGATGTTCTGCCCGCCCTCGCCCCGGGTCGAGCAGGCGACGACCACCCGCATCCCCAGCCCGAGCCGCAGAAAGGCCAGAAGCCCGTTCTGTTCGTCATCGGGATGGGCGCCGGTATTCATCACCGTCACGACCGATTTCAGGCGCGACAGCGCCCGGTGCAGGCGCAGCAGCGCCGGGTCCTCCATCTGGCGGGCGATGCGGTCCCGTGCGGTCATGGTGTGGTTCATCGGGTCCTCCTCTGGCCTTTGTGCCGCGGCGCTGCCTGTCGCGGTCGGGGCAGGTCTCAGTTGGCCACGGCGACGGTCGCGGCCGGCATGTCATCGGCGGGCGTTTCGCTTGCGGACGTTTCGCTGCCGGGTCCCGGCCCGGTATCGAGTCGCGGTGTCAGCGCCTCGGAAAAGGGCAGCGCCGCCGCCCCCAGCGCCGCCGTCATCTGCCCTGTGCGCCCCCGGATCACGCGCGGCACCGCCCGGTCGCGCCGGTTCGCGACCGAGGTGCCCAAGGACAGCCGCCCGATCAGCGCGTCGATGATCCCGTCGGGCAGCGCGCCGCCCAGAATGACCGTTTCCGGGTCGAGCGTGTTTTCCAGCATCGCGATCATGGGCGCGAGATGATCCGCCGCCTCGTCCAGCCAATCCGACAACGCGGGGTCGCCCGCCCCCATCATCCGCGCCAGATCGTCGTAATCCGTGCTGCGCCCCAGCCGTTCGTGCAGCGCATGAAGCGAGGCATAGCGTTCCAGACAGCCGCGCTGGCCGCAGGCGCAGGCCCGCCCGCGCGGCACCACGACGATATGCCCGATCTCGCCGGCATTGCCGAACGCCCCGCGCAGGGGCAGGTTTTCATGGATGATGCCAAGGCCCAGACCGGCCCCGAAATAGATCACGCAGAAACTGTTCAGATGCTGGCCCGCGCCAAACAGCGTCTCGCCCACGGCGGCGGCGTTGGCGTCGTTTTCCACCACCACCGGCACCCCGATCAGCGCGCCCAGCCGGCCCGCCACATCGACACCGGCCCAGCCCGGCAGGGTCGTCGGCCCCACACCCGACAGCCCCTCGATCTCGAACGGGCCGGGCATCACCACCCCCACCCCCGTCAGTGTCGTGCGATAGCGGTCGCGGATCGCCGCGACCTCTGCCGCCAGCCGCGGGATCAGGATGTCGGGTGCGGCATCGTCAAGCTGGGCCGAACGCGAGTCGCGGATATTGCCGCCAAGGTCCAGCACGGTCGTCACCAGCCGCGACACGGCGACCTCGAACCCGATGGTGATGGCGCCGTCCGGGTTGATCGCGAACTGGATCGGCGGCTGACCGCGCCCTGACCGGCGGCGGCCCAGATCGACCAGCAGGTTCTCGGCCAGCAACTCGTCAATGATGTTCGCCACCGCCTGCGTGCTCAGCTGCGTCAGGTCGGCCAGCGCCTTGCGCCCCAGATGACCCCGGCTGCGCACGAGATCGAGCACGACGCGCCGGTTATGCGAGCGGCTGCGCCCCGGGTTCTTGCCAAGCGCGATCCTCTGCCCGTCCTGTCCTGGCCCCGCCATGCGTCTCTTCCCTGTCCCTTGCGGTCGGGTCAGTCTGGGCGCGCCCTTAGAATAACTCAAGTGAATTATTTTATTGACTCGGGGGATTTTTGCCGGAACTCTGTTCTCTCAGGTCCGGCAGGAACGGACCCGCCCAACCCCGGGCGCGGAGGAATGGGGAAGACCTGAACACACTGGCCGCCAAAGGTCAGGCCAACGGAGGTAAAGATGCGCAAGTCAGTGCTATTGGCCGGGCTTCTGGCCGGTGTAAGCTCGTTTTCGGGGACGGCCGCCCAGGCGGTCGAAATCGAATACTGGCAATATGTCTTTGATACCCGGGTCACGGCGATGGACCAGCTGATCGCCGCGTTCCAGGAACAGAACCCCGACATCACGGTGCGGCAGGTGACGTTCCCCTATGCCGATTACCAGACCCGCGTGGTCGCGGCGACGATGGCGCGGCGGGGGCCGGACGTGCTCCAGCTCTTTTACGGCTGGACCGACCAGTTCGTGAACGGCCGCGTGCTGCAGCCGCTCTCGGCGGAGACCTTCCCGCATGAGGAGATCGAGGCGGAGTTCTTCCCCATCGTCACCGCGATGAAGCGCAATGACGACTATTACGGCCTGCCCACGGCGGTGCGGTCGCTTGCGCTTTTCTACAACAAGAACCTCTTTGAGCAGGCGGGGCTGGACCCCGAGACGCCCCCCACCACGCTGGAGGAGATGGTCGCCGCCGGCAAGGCAATCGCCCAGACCGATGGCGCGGGCAACCTGACCACGGTCGGCATGACGCTCGACATGGCGGGCCAGGACCACCAGTGGTGGCGCGAGGTGCTGATCCGCCAGTTCGGCGGCGAGCCCTATAACGAGGATTACAGCCAGGTCACCTACAACTCCGAGGCCGGGATCGAGGCGCTGCGGTTCTACACCGACCTGCAACTGGTGGAAAACGTCGGCGTGCGCGGCTTCATGGACGAGGGTCAGGCGGCGTTCCGCGCCGGGCGCGCGGGCATGACCATCGACGGCACCTTCCGGCTGGGATCGTTCCGCACCATCGAGGATTTCGAATGGGGCGTCACCGAACTGCCCGCGAATGCCGAAGGCGTACGGTCGAACTATGCCAGCTACTTCGCCCACGGGATCGGGTCGGGCGCGACGGGCGAGCGGCTGGAGGCGGCCGAAAAGTTCCTCGCCTATATCACCTCGGAAGAGGCGATGGCGATCTGGCTTGACGTGGTGGGCGAACTGCCCGCCCGCCGCGACGCGGCCCTGACCGAGGAAAACCTGCAGGACCCGGTCTTCGGCCCCTTCCTGCGCGGGCTGGAATACGCGCATACGACGATCTTCGTCGATGAGGCGGCGCAGCGCCAGAACACGATCGACATGGCGAACCGCATCCTGATGCAGGGCCAATCGCCGGAAGACTCGATCGCCGCCGCGGCAGAGGCCGAACAGGCCATGCTGGACCGCGCACGCTGACCGGCGGGGGCAGGACCATGACCGCCATACCATCCGAGGGGGCGCGCGCCGGGCGCGCCTCCCCCACCGGAAACGGGCCCGGAAAGGGCCCGCGCCGCGGCTGGACGATGCAGCAGCGCCAGCTTGTCTGGGTCTGGTCGTTCCTCGCGCTGCCGGTGCTCTTTTATGGCGTGATCCGGTTCTACCCCACCTTTCAGGCCTTCTGGCTGTCGCTGACCGACTGGGACCTGCTTTCCGACCCGGCCTTCATCGGGCTGGAAAACTATTCCCGGATGCTGGGCGACCCGATGTTCTGGCAGGTGTTCCGCAACACCTTTACCTATCTGATCCTCGGCACGCCGATCAGCCTTGTGCTGGCCTTTGCCATCGCCTTTTTCCTCGACCGCATCCGGTTCGGGCACACGCTGATCCGGGCGCTCTACTTCCTGCCCTTCGTCACCACGGCGGCGGCGATGGCCTGGGTCTGGCGCTGGTTCTACCAGCCGGCGCCGATCGGGGTCATCAACGACTTTCTGGCGCAGTTCGGCATCCCGCAGATGGCCTTTCTGAACTCGACGACCTGGGCGCTGCCCTCGATCATGGTCACGGCGATCTGGGCGGGGCTCGGGTTCCAGATCATCATCTTCATGGCGGGGCTGCGGGCGATCCCCACGACATATTACGAGGCCGCGCGGATCGACGGGCTGGGCGAATGGGCGATCCTGCGGCGCATCACATTGCCGCTGCTCAAGCCCACGACGGTCTTTCTGGTGGTCTTTTCCTCGATCGGGTTCCTGCGGATCTTCGATCAGGTCTACAACATGACCACGAACGACCCGGGCGGGCCGCTCAATTCCACCAAGCCGCTGGTTCTGATGATCTACCAGACGGCCTTTTCATCCTACCAGATGGGCTATGCGGCCGCGCAGACGGTGGTGCTGTTCACCATCCTGCTCTGTGTCTCGCTGATCCAGCTCTGGGTCCTGAGGGAGCGCTGAGATGGCCGACACCACCGCCCCCGCACCCGGCCTTGCCATGCCGCGCATCCGCCCCGGCCGGATCGCGATCTGGACGATCCTGTTCATCGGCGGGGTGATCATGGTCACGCCGCTGCTCTTCATGTTCTCCACCTCGCTCAAGACCGCGGGGCAGGTCTATGACCTGCGGCTGATCCCGGCGAACCCGACGCTGGCCAATTACGAACGTGTCCTGTCGGACGGGCGCTTCCTGCGCTGGTTCTTCAACTCGACCATCGTGGCGCTGTCGGTGACGGTCTCGAACCTCTTTTTCGACAGCCTCGTCGGCTATACGCTGGCCAAGTTCCGCTTCCGGGGGCGGCAGTTCGTCTTTATCGCGATCCTGTCGACGCTGATGATCCCGACGGAAATGCTGGTGATCCCCTGGTATCTGATGTCGGCGCAGTTCGGCTGGCTCGACACCTATTGGGGGATCATGTTCCCGGGCATGATGACGGCCTTCGGCGCCTTCCTGATGAAGCAGTTCTTTGAGACCATCCCCGACGATTTCCTCGAGGCCGCGCGCATCGACGGGCTGAACGAGTTCGCCATCTGGTGGCGGGTCGCGATGCCCCTGGTCACGCCCGCGCTCTCGGCACTCGCGATCTTCACCTTCCTCGGCAACTGGACGGCGTTCTTCTGGCCGCTGATCGTCACCACGAGCCAGGAACTTTATACCCTTCCCATCGGGCTTTCGAGCTTTGCGGTCGAACAGTCGATCCAGTGGGAAATGATCATGACCGGCGCCTCGCTCGCCACGCTCCCGACGCTGATCGTGTTTCTGGCGCTGCAACGCTACATCGTGCGCGGCGTGATGCTGGCGGGGCTGAAAGGATGACCATGGCCGACCTTACCGACCCCCGCCCCGCTGATCCCCGCCTCACCGATCCGCGCCTTTCCGACGACAGCCGCTTTCCCGACCCCGTCTACAAGGAAACCGTGCTGCGCCCGCTTTTTGACGGGGCACGCACGCACCACGCAAAGGGCTTTGACCGGATCGACCGCGCGCATCTGGTGATGCTGGCGGAAACCGGCATCCTGCCGCGCCCCGCGGCTGGCCGCATCGCCCGCGCCCTGATCGCCATCGCGTCCGAGGTCGACCCCGAGACGCTAACCTATACGGGCGAGGTCGAGGATTACTTTTTCCTTGTCGAGAAGGAGCTCAAGGCCCGGCTCGGGCCCGAGGAGGGCGGGCGGCTTCACACCGCACGGTCGCGCAACGATATCGACCACACGCTGTTCAAGCTGTCGCTGAAGGAACGGCTGGACGGGCTGCTGGAAAGGTCCCGCGCGCTGCTGGCCGCGCTGATCGAGACTGCGGACCGCGAAAAGGCCACCCTGATCGTGGCCTATACCCATGGCCAGCCGGCGCAGCCGACGACGCTGGGCCATTATCTTTCGGCGGCAATCGAGGTGCTGATCCGCGACATCGAACGGCTGGAAGCCGCGCGCGACATCGCGAACCTGTCCTCCATGGGGGCGGCCGCGATCACCACCTCGGGCTTTTCCATCGACCGGGCGCGGGTGGCGCATCTTCTGGGTTTCGCCGCGCCGCAACGCAATTCCTACAGCTGCATCGCGGCGGTCGATTACACGACCGCAACCTATTCCGCGCTGGAACTCATGTTCCTGCATCTGGGGCGGCTGATCCAGGATTTCCAGTTCTGGACCGCGTTCGAGGTGGGGCAGCTTTATGTGCCGAACGCGCTTGTGCAGATTTCCTCGATCATGCCGCAGAAACGCAACCCGGTGCCCATCGAACACATGCGGCACCTGTCCAGCCAGACCATGGCGCGGGCGCGCGGGATGCTCGACATCATGCACAACACCCCCTTCACCGACATGAACGACAGCGAGGGCGAAAGCCAGGGCGCGGGGTATGAGACCTTCGACTGTGCGGGCCGCGTGCTCGACCTGCTGGCGCGCTTCGTGGGCGCGATGCGGGTTGACCCGGCGCGGGTCGCGGAAAACACCCGCCGGTCCTGCATCACGATCACCGAGCTTGCCGACACGCTGGTCCGGCGCGAAGGCATTTCCTTCCGTCAGGCGCATGAGATCGCGGCCCATGTCGCCCGCGCGGTGGTGGCCGCCGGCAGCGATCTGGAAACCGGCGGCTACGTGCCCTTCCGCGCGGCCTTTGCGGAGGCCACCGGGCAGGACAGCGCGATGACCGAAGCCGATTTCCGCGAAATCGTCTCGCCCGCCTATTTCGTGTCGGTGCGTGACCGCTTCGGTGGCCCCGCGCCCCAACCGATGGCCGAGGCGCTTGCAGATTACCGCGCGACGCTTGCGGGTTTTGCCGACCGCGCCCAGACCGAGGCGGAGCGGGAGGCGCAGGCGACCCGGGAACTCGACACCTGTTTCAAGACATTGGCGGAGGCAGCCTGATGGCGACGATCACGCTTCGGAATCTGGTCAAGGCCTATGGCAATGTCGAGGTGATCCACGGCATCGACCTCGATATCGCGGATGGCGAATTCGTCGTCTTTGTCGGCCCCTCGGGCTGCGGGAAATCGACCACCCTGCGGATGATCGCGGGGCTGGAAGAGGTCACGGGCGGCGAGATCCGGATCGGCGACCGGCTGGTGAACGATGTGGACCCGAAAGGGCGCAACATCGCGATGGTGTTCCAGAACTACGCCATCTATCCGCATCTGACCGTGCGCCAGAACATCGCCTTTGGCCTCTACACCTCGCCCCTGTCCCGGGCGGAAAAGGACGCGCGCGTGACCGATGCGGCGCAGATGCTGGGGCTGACCCCGCTTTTGGACCGGCGGCCATCCGCACTGTCGGGCGGGCAGCGGCAGCGGGTCGCGATGGGGCGGGCCATGGTGCGCGACCCGGCGGCGTTCCTGTTCGATGAACCGCTCTCGAACCTCGACGCGCAGTTGCGCGCCCAGATGCGGATCGAGATCAAGCGGCTCCATAGCCGGCTGGGCACCACCATCGCCTATGTGACCCATGACCAGGTCGAGGCGATGACAATGGCCGACCGGATCGTGGTGATGAAGGACGGGCATATCCTGCAGGCCGGTGCCCCGATGGAGATCTATGAAAACCCCGCCGACATGTTCACCGCGCGCTTCATCGGCAGCCCCTCGATGAACCTGATCGAGGGCGGCGAAAGCGGCGGGCGGCTGCAGGCGGCTGCGGGCGGGCCGGTGTGCATCGGCATCCGCCCCCATGACCTTGTCGTCGCGGACAGCCCGCCCGCCGACGCGGCCTTTCACGCCAGCGGGGTCGTCACGGCGGTGGAACCGCTGGGACCGGAAACGCTCGTTCATTTCGAGATGAACGGCCAGCCCGCCATCGGCAGCGCACCGCCGCAGGTCATCCCCGCGATCGGCACCACCATTTCGGCCCATGCGGCGGCGGGGCGGCTTTATACCTTTGACGCCGCGACGGAAAAGGCGATCGGACGTCGCTGATGGGCAATTGGCATGACCCGAAACGCGCGCGGGCGGTGCCTGCGCCACAGGCGATGTCGCCCCCCGCCCGGGCGGCACTGGCGCGGCTGCTCACGCGGGCCGATGCGCCCCTTCCCGGTGCCGCACTGACGGGCGAGCTGACCCGCGCGGGCTGGCTCGATGCGGGGACGGGCAGGCTCGACCCCGGGGCGGCGCTGCTGTTCGGTTGCGACGTGGGCGGGACCAAGACGCAATCGGTGCTGACCGACCTCACAGGCCGCCTGCTGGCCGAGGTCAAGGAACCCACAGCCCCCGCAGGCGGCATGGCGGTAATCGACCAGATCGCGGGGCAATGCGCCGACCTGATCCGCAAGGCGGGCATCGACCCCGCGCGCCTGCGGGCCGGGGCGGTGGGCGTGCCGGCAGCGGTGCATCCCGTGACCGCGCGGCTCAGCCGGATACCGAACATCCGGGGGCTGGACCTGCTGGACCTGCCCGCGCTGCTGGCGCAGCGGCTGGGGGTGCCGGTCGCGCTGGAAAACGACGTGAACATGGCGGCGCAGGGGGAATACTGGCTGGGCCACCGGGCCGAGAGCATGGCCTTCGTCGCGCTTGGCACCGGGGTCGGCATGGGCCTGATCGTGAACGGCCGCCTGTTGCGGGGCGCGCGCGGGGCGGCGGGCGAAATCAGCGCCCTGCCGCTGGGGGGCGACCCGTTCGACGCAGCGGTCCAGACGACCGGGGCGCTGGAAAGCGCGATTTCGTCCCGCGCGCTGCTTGCCGCCTACGAGGCGCGCGGCGGCCAGCCGGGCCAGACGCTGCGGACGCTCTTTGCCGCACCGGCCGATGCGGCCTTTGCCAGGCCGGCGGATGCGGCCTTTGCCGCTGTGCTCGACGATCTCGCGCGGCTCTTGGCGCTGGCGGTGCTGTCGGTCGCGGCGGTGATCGACCCGGAACGCATCGTGCTGGGCGGCAGCATCGGGTCGCGGCCCGAGCTTTTGTCGGCGCTGCGCCACCATCTCGACCGCTGCATGACCCCCGCCCCCGACTGCCGGATCAGCGCGCTTGGCAATCGCGCGGGCGCGGTCGGCGCCGTCTGGTCGGCGCGCCAGCGGCTGGCCCAAAGCCTCGCGCCGCATCCCCAACCGTGACGAAGAGCGCAATGCAGGACAGCCCCTTCCAACCCCGCCTGATGGTCCTTCCCACCCCCGGGGACGTGGCGCAGAAGGCCGCCGCCCTGATCGCGGGCGCCGTCCGCACCGGCCGCGCGCGGGTTCTGGGCCTTGCGACCGGGCGCACGCCGCTTGGGGTCTACACGATCCTTTCGCAGGAAATGCGGGCGGGGACGTTGTCGCTTGCCGGAACGACGACCTTCAACCTGGACGAATACGCGGGCATTCCGGCCGATCACCCGTCCTCTTATCGCAGCTACATGAACCGGCACCTGTTCGCGGCGTCCGATATCGACATGGCCCGGACCCATCTGCCCGACGGCATGGCGCCCGATCCCGTCCGCGCGGCGGCGGATTACGAGGCGATGATCGAGACGGCGGGGGGCATCGACCTTCAGATCCTCGGGATCGGGCAGAACGGCCATATCGGTTTCAACGAGCCCGGCTCGCGCTTTGACAGCCGCACCCGGATCGTGCCGCTGGCGCCATCGACCCGCGCGGCGAATGCGGGCGATTTCCCCGGCGGCACAGTCCCGGAAAAGGCGGTGACCATGGGCATCGGCACGATCCTTGCGGCGAAAAAGATCCTGCTGCTGGCCTCTGGCCCCGCCAAGGCCGAGGCGCTGGCGGCGATGCTGGAAGGCCCGGTAACGCCCGCCTGCCCCGCATCCGCGCTGCGGCTGCATCCGGATGCGACGGTGATCTGCGACACGGCGGCGGCCGCGCGGCTGTCCCCCGCGACGCGGGGGGCCGCGCCCGCTCCGTGACGCCTATTTCGCGAAAAGACCGTCCCAGTCGCGGAATCCCTTGATCTCGATCGGGTTGCCCGAGGGATCGAAGAAGAACATCGTGCGCTGCTCGCCCGGCTCGCCCTCGAACCGGACGACGGGCGGGATGTCGAATGTCACGCCCTTTTCCGCCAGCCGGTTCGCCAGCGCGAGCCAGTCATCGAGCCGCAGCACCGCGCCCATATGCGGCATCATCACCATGTGATCGCCCACCTTGCCGGTGCGCGTCGTCTCGAACGGCTTGCCCAGATGGAAGGACAGCTGATGCCCGAAAAAGTCGAAATCGACCCATGTGTCGGTCGAGCGCCCTTCGGCGCAGCCAAGCACATCGCCGTAAAAGGCGCGGGTCTCGTCAAGGTCCGTCACATGGATGGCAAGATGGAACAGGGATTGCATCGCGGTCTCTCTCTTATGGTCAGCGGATGGTTATGGTTCGGGGAAGGTCCGACAGCAACTCGATGCCGCTGTCGGTGACGATCACGGTCTCCGACGCGCCTACGGTAAAGGCGCCGTAATCGCGCAGGGTGGCGGGCAGGTGGAACACCATGCCCGGTTCCAGCGGACGGTCCACGCGGGAAAAGAGCGACAGGATCGCACCCTCGCCCCAGTCGGGGGCAAAGGCCGCCCCCATGGAATAACCGATCCGCTTGCGGAAGGCTGCCGTGAACCCGGCCGCATCGATCACCGCCTGCGCGGCGTCATGCGGGTCGGAACAGGGGCGGCCCGGGCGCATCGCGGCCAGCGCCGCATCAAGCGCCCGGGTCGCGCAATCCATCATCGCCTGCGCGGGTGCCGGCACCGGCCCGATCCAGACGCTGCGCATCAGGGCCGCGTGATAGCGGTCGTGGCTGGCGGCCAGTTCCAGAAACACCCCGTCCCCGGCCTGCAGGCGCCGCCGCCGCCAGGTCGCATGCGGAATCCCGGATCGCGGCCCCGAGGAGACGAGCGGCTCCATCGCCATCGCCTCGGACCCCGCGCGGATCGCGGCCGCCGTCATCGCCGCGGCGACGTCGTTTTCCGTGACACCCGCCGCGCAGGCCTCAATCGCCGCCACCATTCCCGCCTGCGCATAGCCCGCCGCCCGGCGGATCGCATCCAGTTCGGCGGGCGACTTGACCGCGCGCAGCCCCTCGACCAGCCCCGATCCGTCGACCATGCGCAGATCGGCCAGCGCCGCACCGATGCGGTCGGCCATCGCAGGGCTGACGAACCAGCCGTCACGCTCCACCGCAAGGCTGCGCAGGCCGAGGCCCGCGACCAGACGGGCCAATGCGGCGGCCGGATCGTCCCCGTCCTGCCAAGTGTGAATATCCTCCAGCCATGTGCCCGCGACGGCGCCGGTCAGTTCCAGCTGCCGCACCAGCAGCACCGGCGCCCCCGTCACCGGCACCAGCAGCGCCTGAAAGGCAAAGTAGCCCGCCGTCTGCCGCCCGGTGCACCAGAAGATGTTCTCCGGCCCCGTCAGCAGGGCCCCATCCACCCCCAGCGGCGCCAACGCCCGTTGCAGCCGGGCGATGCGGGCGGCGAATTCCCCGGGGCCAAAGACCGCCCCGGTCCCGCGAAGGGCGGCGATATCCTGAAGGTTCATTCCTGTTTCCTGAAACATCCGGGGGCGTCAGCGGCCAAGCCAGCCCAGAAAGCGCGCGCGCACATTGTCGAAATGCAGCGCCATCGCGGCCCCGGCGGCGGTCGCGTCGCCCCGGGCGATCGCGTCGATCACCGCGATATGTTCCCGCGCCTGATCGGCGAAACGGTCATGGGTGCGGGTGATGGTGCAGCGGCGGGCGGTGGCGCGCTGTTCGGTGAGGATCTCGGGCAAAAGCCGCAGGCCGGCGGCGCGGGCGACGGCATCATGGAAACGGTCGTCCTCGGCCCAGAATTCGTCAAAGGCGGTCGACCGTCCGTCCGCATATTCGGCCATGACGTCGCGGATCGCGACGAGCTCCGGGGTCGTGCCCGCCTGCGCCGCCCGTCCGGCGGCCGCACTTTCCAGCGCCTGGCGCAGCTGCACGATTTCCAGCAGATGCTCGACCGAAACGCTGCGCACCAGGATCGCGCCGTTTTCCAGCCGCGCGATCACCCCCTCGCGTTCCAGCCGTGACAGCGCGGACCGGAGCGGCGTGCGCGAAATCCCCGACTGGGCGGCAAGGGCGCGTTCGCTCAGTACCGTGTCGGGGGCGATGAACCCCTCCAGCAGGTCCTGCTTGATCCGGGCATAGGCCCGCTGGGCCAGCGTTTCGGTCATGGGTGCTGCCCCCGCAGATCGGCGAGGTTGAGCGCCGTTTCCGGCACGCCCCCCGCCAGCGCGGTCAGCACATGGCCCGCCGCCCCTTCGGCGACGCGGATCAGCGCCTCTTCGGTCGTGGCGCCCAGATGGGGGGTGAAGATCACGTTCTGCGCGGCCAGCGGCCCCAGTGGCGCGCCCGGCGAATAGACGTCGAGCCCCGCCCCCGCCAACCGCCCGGACCCGAGCGCGCGGGCAAGCGCGTCCTCATCCACCAGCCCCGCCCGCGCAAGGTTCACAAGCACCGCGCCCGGCTTCATCAGCGAAAACCGCGCGTCGTTCATCATGTGACGGTTGCCCGGCCGCATCGGCGTGTGGAGAGAGACGACATCCGCCTGCGCCAGCCCCTCTTCCAGCGAGGCGGTGCGGGCAAAGCCGCCGGTATCGGGCGCGTTCGGCGAATGGACCAGCACCCGCATCCCGAGCGCGGCATCCAGCATCCGCCCCAGATCGCGCCCGATGGCGCCCCAGCCCACGATCAGCGCGGTCTTGCCCGAAAGCTCGGCGAAACGCGCGCTTTCGCGAAAACCGGGCTGGCCCGCGCGTTCGGCCCTGTCGGCCCCCGCCACGCCGCGCGCGGCGGCGACGATCAGCCCCAGCGCCAGTTCCGCGACGGACCGCGCATTGGCCCCCGGCGTGTTGCAGACCATCACGCCGCGCGCGCTGGCCGCCACCTTGTCCACCGCGTCATGGCCGGTGCCATGCACAACGACGACGCGCAGCGCATCGCCCGCCGCAATCGCCTGCGCCGAAAGACCCGCATCGCGCGTGATGACCGCCGCGCAACCGGGGATCAGCCGCGCGACCGTGTCCATGTCGGGTGTGGGGCAAGGTACCGGCTCCACCCCCGCCGCGCGCAGCATGGCGCGCCCGCGGTCATGGATCGGCTGGACGATGAGACATTTCATGGCTGGGTATCTTTCGGCTTGTCTTCCGGTGCGTCGTTCGGGGTGTCTTGCGGGCGGGCCTGTGGAGCTTGCGGTGCCGGCCCCCGGCCGCCGGCCAGCCGCCGCAGGATCGCGTCGCACGCGTGGTCGAGATGGCGCGCCATGGCGTCGCGCGCCGCCGCCCCGTCATGGGCCCGCAGCGCCGACAGGATGTCCAGATGTTCGCGACAGCCCGCCTGATAGCGTTCGGGAACCTGGCTCGTGTCGAACATGCAGGTGCGTTTGCGCAGGTCGGCCAGCAGCTGCACCGCCGCGCGGTTGCCGCCGGCGCCCGCGATCATCGCGTGGAAATCGTCATCGACGCGCCACAGATCCTCGGCCCCCGCGCCGTCGATCAAGGCCCGCACCCGGACCTCCATCGCGTCGATCCGGTCACGCGGCAGCGCCACGGCGGCGGCGGCCGCAGGGGGCTCGATCAGCCGGCGCAGCCAGAAGATCTCGTCGATCTCGGCGGGGTCGGGCAGGCGCACCCGCAGGAACCGGCCCTGTTGACGCGCGAGCCCCTCGCTCTCGATCCGCTTGATCGCCTCGCGCACAGGCGTGCGGGACATGCCCAGCACCGCGCCCAGCCGGGCCTCTTGCAGCGCGTCGCCCGGTTGCAGATCGCCGTCGAGGATCATGGTGATGATCCGGGCATGGGCGGCCTGCGCCAGCCCCCTGGGGCGGTCACGGGAAGTCACCACACAACCTCCTCTGGCGGCCAGATCCCGCCCACCAGATCGCAGGACAAAAGCCATGCGGAACTCAGGCCCCCCTCGGGCCGGGGGCGCAAGCCCGAAAGCCGGGCGCGCAGCGCGCGCGCATGGGCGATCCAGATCTCCTCGGCCTCGGATTGCGTCACCGCGGCAAACCGGATCACGGCCCCGGTCGCCATCTGGGCAAGGCGCGGCAGGTCGGCGCCGATCACCGTCGCGATCTTGGGATAGCCGCCGGTCGTCTGGCTTTCGGCCATCAGCACGATCGGCTGGCCCGAGCCCGGCACCTGGATCGCGCCCATGACCGTCCCGTCCGAAACGATGTCATGCCCGCCCGGCGCAACCAGGGGCGGGCCGTCCAGCATCATGGCCATCCGGTCGCGCCGGGGGCTGACGGTAAAGCCGTCGGTCAGGAAACATTCCAGCGTCCCGGGGGAAAAGCGGTCATCCTGCGGGCCCAAGACCACGCGGATGGGCGCGCCAGGCGGGGCGGGCGTCAGGGGATGGGCGAGCGTCAGGCAGGGCGCACCCGCGTCGAAATCCCCCAGCGGCAGCCGGTCGCCGGGGCGCAGCAGCCCGCCCCCCAGCCCGCTGCGCAGATGCGCCGCGCGCGAACCCATGACCCGGGGCGTGGCGATCCCGCCCGAAACCGCCAGATAACCCCAGACCGCATCGGCCAGCGCGCCCACCCGGAATTCCTCTCCCGCGCGGACACGGTGGGACTGGTTCACCGGCACGGGCCTGTCGCCGATGCGCAGCTCCGCCTGCCCGCCCGTCACCGCGATCCGGCAATCGGCATGGGCGCGGAACTGCCCGGCAAGGCCCGCGAATTCCAGCACCGCCGCATCGGGCGCGTTGCCCGCCAGCGCATTGGCCAGCGCGAAGGCCGGCGCATCCATCGGCCCCGCTGCCGACACGCCCGCATGGCGCAGGCCGGACCGCCCCCGGTCCTGCACCGTCACCATCGGTCCGGGCTGAAGAACCTCGATCATGCGCAGGCCTCTGGCGTGATGACCGGGTCGCCGGCGGCGGCGCGTCCGGCCAGCCGCTCGAACTCACCCGCGTCGATCCGTTCGAACCGCACCCGGTCGCCGGCCTGTAACAGAAAGGGTGCGTCCCGGCGCGGGTCGAACAGCCGCACCGGCGTCCCCGCGATGAACCGCCAGCCCGATGGCCCCGCGACGGAATTGATGCTCGCTTGCCGCCCGCCGATCCCCACTGCGCCCGCCGGTATCTGCTGGCGCGGGGTCGCAAGGCGCGGCGCGTGCAACGCCTCGGGCAGGCCGCCCAGATAGGCGAAACCGGGCGCGAACCCGATCATGTAGACCCGGTATTCCGCCCCCATATGCAGCGCGATCAGATCGTCAGCCGACATCCCCTTTTCCGCAGCAAGCGCATCGAGGTCCAGCCCCGCAGTGCCCCCGTAAAGCACCGGCACCCGCCAGAGCCGCCCGCCCCCCGCCTGCGGCCCGAGCCCCGCATAAAGCGCCGAGAGCCGCGCGCCAAGCTGCGCCCCCCGGATGGTTTCGGGGTCATAGCGCACCAGAAGCGACCGGTAGGTCGGCACTCGGTCCAGCACGCCCGCGATCCCTTCGGCATCCAGCGCATCGGCCAGCGCGATCACGCGCGCATTGGCAGCGGCGTCGATATCCTCGCCGATCTGAAAGCTCAGCGCCTGGTCGCCCAGCGGCAGGATGCGGGGTGGGGCCGTCATTGTCATCGGGTCATCAGGTTCGGCACGATGTCCACGATCCCCGGAAACACCGCCAGCACCATGACGAACCCCGCCATGATCAAGAAAAAGGGCAGCGTGGCGCGGGTGATGCGGGCCATGGAATCCCCGGTCAGCCGCTGGATCACGGTCAGGTTGAACCCGACAGGGGGCGAGATCTGGGCCATTTCCACCACGATCACGATGAAGATACCGAACCACAATGTGCTGTAGCCTGCCCCCGTCACAAGCGGAAGCGTGATCGGCAGCGTCATGACGATGATCCCCAGCCCCTCCATCACCGTGCCAAGGAGGACATAGAACACCAGCAGCATCATGATCAGCAGGAAGGGCGGCAGGCCAAGCGCCTCGATCGCCCGCGCAACCTGCCCCGGCACGCCAAGATAGCCGAGCGCGGTAGAAAGGAACATCGCGCCCACCATGATCAGCCCGATCATCGCGCAGCTGTCGGCCGCCGCCCGCGCCGACTGCATCAGCCCGCGAAAGTCCAGCGTGCGCTGCCAGAACCCGATCGCAACCGATCCGGCGACCCCCACCGCCGCCGCCTCGGTCGGTGACGCGATGCCGCCATACATCGACCCGATCACCCCGAGCATGAGCGCGATCAGCGGGCCGAGGTCGCGCAGCGCCACCAGCTTTTGCCGGAACGTGCTGGGGGGTGGCGCCTCGCCGATCAGCGCGGGGTTGAGCCAGCCGCGCACCGCGATATAGCCCATCGCCGCCCCCGCGATGATCAGTCCCGGCAACATCCCCGCCATGAAGAGCCGCAGGATGGATTCCTGCGCCATCACCCCGTAGATGATCATGATGGTCGAGGGCGGGATCAGAAAGCCCAGCGTCCCCGCCCCGGCCAGCGAGCCGGTGACAAGCTGCCGGTCATACCCGCGCGAGATCAGTTCCTTCGCGGTGATCCGCCCCACCGTCGCCGTGGTCGCCGCCGACGACCCGCAGACCGAGGCGAAGAGCGTGCAGCCCAGCACCGTCAGATGGCCAAGCTGCCCCGGCACCCGCCGCAGCCAGGGCGCAAGCCCCGAGAAGAGCGCCTCGGAAATGCGGGTACGAAACAGCACCTCGGCCATCAGGATGAAAAGCGGCAGCGCCAGAAGCTCGGGCGAGGACAGGACGTTGAACGCCTGCTGCGCCAGCAGCTTTTCGAACGGCATCGCGGGCCGCAGGATCGCCAGCGCCCCGGCGCCCGCCCCGATCAGGCCCAGCCCGATCCAGACGCCCGCGCCCAGAAACAGCGCCATGAAGCCCACAAGGATAAGGATCGTCTTGCCCATGATCTCAGTCCAGCCCCTGTCCGCGCGGCAGGCTTTCGCCCCGCAAAAGCCGCAGGAATTGCGCGAAAAGCTGAAGGCACAGCAAAAGACTTCCCGCCGCCAGCACGGTCTGCGGCCAGACCAGCGGCACCCGCATCACCGTGGCCGAGGTCGCGCCGCGCAGGTAGGAAAGCCGCGCCATATCGGTCAGCGCCCAGGCAAGCGCGCCGGCGATGACCAGCGCGACAAGACAGGCGGCGAATTCCAGCGCCCGGGCAGCAGCGCGCGGCAACGTTTCCAAAAGCGCCGTCACCCGCACATGCGACCCCGACCGCAGCGCACTGGCCGAGGCGAGCATGAAGCACGCCCCCATCAGATAGGCGCTCACATCCCAGGAAAAATGCAGGCTGTGGCGAAAGAGGTTCCGCATCACGATCTCGGACCCGATCAGCAGGAATATCCCCAAAAGGCAGAGCCCGGCCAGGATCTGGCCCAGCCCCGTCAGCCGGTCGACCGGGTCGATGAGAAAGGAAAAGGCGGTGCTTTGCCCGGGCGTTGACTCGGGGGCGGGCGGGGTGCGTCTGGCGGTCATCGCGGTCCTTCGGCATCTGGCGCGGCATGGTTGTTGTCATGGCCGGCACGGGAACGGCCCCGGGCGGCGCCGGGGCCGTCGCGGCGGGGTCTAGCCCCGGGCGGCGAGATAGGCGTCGATCACCGGCGCGGCGTCAGGGACACGGGTCTTGAACGCCTCCCAGATCGGCATCGCGCGGTCCAGCAGCTCCTGCTGCAACTCGGGCGAGGGCGCGGCGACGGTGATCCCGTTTTCACGCAGCACGGCCAGCTTTTCGCCGTCCTCCGCCTGACTGTTGAGCCAGAACTCCCCTTCCATCGCGGCGGCGGCGCGCTCGATCGCGGCCTGATCCTCGGGCGCAAGCGCGTTCCAGGCGTCGAGGTTCACCGTCACGATGTTCGAGGAGGCCTGCCAGTTGAACGTGCTCATATGGCCAAGGAATTCCCAGAACGACCCGTCCACCCCCGATGAGGAAGAGGTCGTCACGCTGTCGATCGTGCGCGCGGCAAGCGAGGGCACGACCTCGCCCCAGGGCATCTGCATCGGGGCGGCGCCAAGCGCCTCGAAAAAGCTCTGGCCGTTCGCGTCGACCACCCGGATGCGCAGCCCCGCCAGATCGTCGATGGTGTTGATTTCCTGCCGCGCATAAACCGCCTGCCCCGGCCACGGCACCATATAGAGCAGCTTCTGGTTCATGCTCTCGGCGATTTCCTCGATCATCGGGCGGTAGAATTTGTGCAGCAGCGCAAGGTCGGGCAGGGTCGGCGCCAGATAGGGCAGCGTCTCGACCCCAAGCGCCGGGTTCTCGCCGACCTGCTGGCTCATCAATATGTCGGCGATGGGGACCAGACCGTCGCGCACCGCCGCCATCCCCTCGGGGCCGCGGATGCCAAGCGCGCCGCCCGAATGGACGGTGATCGTGACCGCGCCATCCGTCACTTCGTTCACCCGGTCGCCAAAGGCCATGGCGTTTTGAGTGTGAAAATTCCCCTCGGGCCAGACGACGGACATGTCCCAGGTGGTCTGCGCCCAGGCAGGTGCGCCAAGGCCCGCACCGATTATCGCGGCCAGCACTGTCTTGCGTGCGAATTTCATGCGTAAACTTCCCCTGTTGGTGATGGTTGTTGTCGCCTGACGTGAGGCTTGATATTTGAGTATACCACCTGTATTCCCAATCAATGGGACGGCACGGCAGGTCAAGCCGAAACGCCAGGTGTGATCAAAAATTGTGCCATCCGGCACGGAAATGGCCGCAAAGCGGCCGGATGAGGAAGGCGATGACCCGAACGATCGACCTGAACTGCGACATGGGCGAGAGCTTTGGCGCCTTTACGGTGGGCGACGATGCGGCGATGCTCGATCTGGTCACCACGGCAAACATCGCCTGCGGCTTTCACGCGGGCGATCCGGTGGTGATGCGCCGCACGATCCGGATGGCGCGCGACCGGGGCGTGTCGGTGGGCGCGCATCCGTCCTTCGCCGATCTCTATGGTTTCGGCCGCCGCCGGATCTCGGGCGAACGGCCCGAGGATCTGGAAACGCAGCTTGTCTTTCAGATCCTCGCGATGCAGGGCATGGCCGCGCTCGAAGGCCACCCGATGACCCATGTGAAAACCCATGGCGCGCTTGGCAACATGGCCGCCGTCGATCCCGATCTGGCGGCGCTTTGCGTGCGGGCGGTCAAGGCGGTCGATCCGGGGCTTGTCTATGTCTCGCTGCCCTATTCGGAAACCTATGCGGCGGCGGAACGGGCGGGCCTGCGCGTGGCGTGCGAAATCTATGCCGACCGCACCTATACCGATGCGGGCGAACTGACCCCGCGAGCCCTGCCCGGCGCGGTGATCCACGATCCGCGTCAAAGCCTCGACCAGGTGCTGGAAATGGTGGTGAACCGCCATATCCCGACGACCGGGGGCAAGCGGCTGCCGGTGGACCCGGCGACGCTCTGCGTGCATGGCGACACGCCCGGCGCGGTCGATATGGCCCGCACCCTGCGCACTGCCCTGACCGAAAACGGCATCGCCATCGCGCCTTTCGCCTGACCCCTTTTCCACCAACGCCCCAGCGGCCCCAAAGGACACCCCATGACCCAGTTGATCGACCGGACGACCCGTGGCGTCTACATCATCGCCGCCACCCCCTTTGCCGAGGATGGCGCGCTCGACCTGGACAGCCTCGACCGGCTGGTCGATTTCTATGCGGAAACGGGGGTCACCGGGCTCACCCTCCTCGGCATGATGGGCGAGGCCGACAAGCTGACGCCCGAGGAACGGCGCGCGGTGATCGACCGGATGATGTCGCGCGCGGGCGCGCTGCCGGTGGTGGTGGGCGTCTCGGACGCGGGGATCGGCAACCTGACCGATCTGGGCCGCCATGCGATGGACCGGGGCGCGGCGGGGCTGATGGTCGCGCCGTCGCGCGGTCCGGCCCGCGAAGACCGGGTCGAGGGGTATTTCCATGCCGTGGCAGCCGCGCTGGGGGCCGATGTGCCGCTGGTCTTTCAGGACTTTCCGCTGACGACCGGCGTCCCCGTCTCGCCCGCGCTGATCCGGCGGCTGTCGAACGACCTGCCGCAGATGGTGATGCTCAAGCATGAGGACTGGCCGGGCCTGACCAAGATCACCGCCCTGCGCGCGCAGGAGAGCGCGGCCGATGTTCCGCGGCTGTCGATCCTGTGCGGCAATGGCGGGCTTTACCTGCCGCAGGAACTGGCGCGGGGTGCGGACGGGGCGATGACCGGCTTTGCCTATCCCGAGGCGCTGGTCCAGACCGTCGCGCTGCATCACGCGGGCCGGACCGACGCGGCCGAGGATCTCTTTGACGCCTATCTTCCGATCCTGCGCCACGAACAGCAGCCGGGCTGGGGCCTTGCGCTGCGCAAGCATATCCTGATGCGGCGCGGTGCGATTGCCTCTGCGGCCACCCGCGCGCCCGGTCCGCGCCTGACCACAACCGATGTGGCGGAACTGGAACGGCTGATGGCCCGCACCGAACGCCGGCTGGCCGAACGGGGCTGAGATGGGGGGCTGAGGGGCGCGCCCCTCAGCCTTCCAGCGCCGCCGCGACCAGCCGGGTTGCGCCCGACAGGTCGCCCAGCTTTTCGCCCGCCTCGATCCGGCCCCGGTTGCGGCCCGCGCGCGCCTGACGGATGCGGGCTTCTTCCAGCACCTCGGGCGCCTCGAACGGGGGCAGGATCAGGACGCCGCAGGCATCCATCACCACCAGATCGCCGGGCATGACCGGGACATTGCCGCAGGACACGGGCAGGTTCAGCGCGCCGCCCAAGTCATTGAGCCGCGTGGTGATGGCCGACACCCCGCTGCAATAGACCGGCAGGCCGACCTCGATGATCTCGTCCGGGTCGGTGCAGGGACCGTCGAGCACCACGGCGACCGCCCCCGCGACCTTGGCGGCAAAGGCCACCCCGCCGCCAAGACAGGCATGGCGCCGGTCGCCCAGCCTGTCGATCACCACAACGTCGCCGGGCCGCACCACCGACATCGCGTGATGCAGCAGGGTCGAATCCGTCGCCGGAATCGCGACCGTCACCGCCGTGCCGGTCAGAACGCCGGGAACGGGGGCAATGGGGCGCAGGCGGCGATCGACGAAACCGCGATGGCGGAAATGACCGATCGTGGCGATCTCGACCTCGGCAAAGCCCTGCCGCAGGCCCGCGTCCACCTGCGGGGGCACCGCGCCGATCTGGTATTTCTTCATGCAGATGCTCCTTCGCTGTCCGTGTCCTGCCAGTTGCGCCCCGGGACGGCAGCAAGCAATTCGCGGGTATAGTCGTTCTGCGGCCGGGCAAAGAGCTCGGTCGAGGGCCCCTGTTCCACGATCTCGCCGCGCTGCATCACCGCGATCCGGTCGCAGATGCGCGAGGCCACGCGCAGGTCATGGGTGATGAACAGAAGGCCGAATTGCAATTCGCGCTGCATCCGGGCCAGCAGGTCGAGGATCTGCGCCTGCACCGAAACATCCAGCGCCGAGACGCTTTCATCCGCGATCAGCAGGTCCGGTTCCACCGCCAGCGCCCGGGCGATGCAGATTCGCTGCCGCTGGCCGCCGGAAAATTCATGCGGGAACCGGGGCGCAGCAGAAGGGTCGAGCCCCACCGCCGCCAGAAGGTCGCGCGCCCGGGCCTGCGCCTTGTCGCGTGAAAGCCCGTGAATCACCGGCCCCTCGGCGATGGCGTCGCCCACCGTCTGGCGCGGGTCGAGCGCGGTATAAGGGTCCTGAAACACGATCTGGACCTTGCGCCGCGCGGCCCGCAGCGCCCGCCCCGAAAGGCCCGAAAACTGCCCGCCGTCGATCACCACCTCGCCCCGGTCGGGTTCGACCAGACGGATGACGCATTGCGCAAGGGTCGATTTGCCCGACCCGCTTTCACCCACAAGGCCCAGCGTCTCCCCCCGGGCAAGCGAGATATCGACACCCCGGAGCGCCTGAACCTCGCGCCCCGTGCCGATCATGCTGCGGCTGCGATAGGTCTTGCCCAGACCCAGCGCGCTGAGCACGGTCTTGCCCAGGCCGTTCGCGGGCGGCTTCGGCTGCAGGCGCGGAACGGCCGCGATCAGCTTTTTCGTATACTCGGCCTGCGGGTTCAGAAGGATCTCGTCCCGCGTCCCGATCTCGACCAGACGGCCATGGCGCATCACCGCGACCCGGTCGGCGATTTCCGCCACCACGCCGAAATCATGGGTGATGAACAGGATGCCGGTTCCATGCCGCTGGCGCAGGTCGAGCATCAGGTCGAGAATGCGCGCCTGCGTCGTCACGTCGAGCGCGGTTGTCGGTTCATCCGCGATCAGCAGCGCCGGGTCGAGCGCGAGCGCGGTCGCGATCATCACCCGCTGGCACTGCCCGCCCGAAAGCTGGTGCGGATAGGCGCGCAGGATCGCCTCCGGCTCGGGCAGGCGCACCTCTCGGAAAAGCTCGATCACGCGCGCGCGGATCTCGGCGCGCGAAAGGTCGGTGTGCAGGCGGAACACCTCGGCCACCTGCGTGCCCACCCGATAGATCGGGTTCAGCGCGGCCGAGGGTTCCTGAAACACCATGGCGAGCCTGCGCCCCGACAGCCGCAGCCGTTCGGCGGGCGAAAGGCGCAAGAGGTCGCGCCCCTCGAAGCCGATCTCGCCCGATGCGCGCGGCAGGTTCGACGGCAAGAGCCCCATCACCGAAAGCGCCGTCAGCGACTTGCCCGATCCGGTCTCGCCCACCACGCAGAGGATCTCGCCCTGGCCGATGCTCAGCGACAGATCCTCGACCGCAAAGGGGCGGTCGGCGCCGGCGGGCAGCGGCACGGAAAGGTTCCGGATGTCGATCAGCGGCGCGGTCATGTCGCGGCCCCCGCGGCCAGGGGGCCGACGCGGGGGTCGCATGGGTCCTGCCCGCGCAGATGGGCGACAAGACGCGCGCAATGGCCCGTGAGATGTTCGACGATCCGCCGCCCCGTCTCGGCTGAGGCCAGCGCCGGGTCGCCCCCCAGCATCCCGTCGGGGAAAAGCTCCTGCGCATCGAGCGGCAGATTCAGGGCCGCGCCTTCGAACCGCACCCCTGTGACGGTCGCGGGCAGCCCCATCGCCTGCGCGGGGCGGGCCGCCTGCATCAGGTCGGGGCGCATCGCATCGGGCCGCAGATACATCGACACGGATGTGACGGGATCGCCGCCATGCCCGCGCGCCCGCCCCGCCTCCGGCCCATGGACCTGCGCCCAGAGGGCATCGGGGATCGCGCGCCACAGATCGACCGACCCCACGATCACCCCCGTCCGGCGGCGGATGTCGCGCAGCACCTCGTCGATCAGCGCGGCATTGGTGGAATGGCCGTTCAGGATCAGGATGCGGCGGATGTCATGGTCCAGAAAGGCGGTGACCATATCCTCGACCACCGCGCGGAAGGTCGCGGCACGCAACTGGATGCCGCCCGGAAAGCCGCGAAAGAACTCGGCATAGCCGAAGGGCAGGCAGGGCGCCGCGATGGCCCCCGACGCCGCGGCGGCGCGGAGCGCGATTTCCTCGGCCAGCAGATAGTCGCCCATGGGGGCGTGGGGGCCCTGTTCCTCATGGCTGCCCATGGGCAACAGGATCACCGGGTCGTCGGCCAGACGGTCGCGGAACTCCGCGACCGTCATGTCCTTCAGCGCATGTTTCGCAACTGCCGTCACGCGGGCAACGCCATGTAGTCGCCGAACATCCGCATCTCGCCGTCGGGCCGCGCGATGAACTCGATATCCGACCGGTGACCCCAGTTATAGACGCTTTTCCACATGTAATAGCCGGGCGTCACATCCTGCCAGGCCTGCGACAGGCGCAGATAGGCAGCGCGGCGATCCTCGAAGGTGATCGCCTGTTCGAATTCCTCGCCGGCGGCCAGGTATTCCGGCGTCGGGTCCCAGGTCTTCCAATGGGCGGTGGCGCGGCTCGATGTCGGGCCCCAGTCGAGCCAGAGCGGCTGATAGGGGTCGCCGGGGATGAAGTCCGACGACATCGACATGTTCATCATGTGATAGGGGCGGGTATAGACCAGCTCGAAATTGTCGAGGATCACGGCCTGCACATTGACGCCGACCTGCCGCCACTGCTCGACCATGATCTCGGCCGCGGCCTCATAGTTCGGGTAGAACGACCGGGTGATGTGCCAGCGCAGCACCTGCCCGTCATAGCCCGACTGTTCCACCAGCGCGCGGGCCGCCTCGGGGTCATAGGGCAGCGGGTTTTCCATGTCGGGGTCATAGAAATCGCCGTATTCCGGAAAGTTGAACGGAACCTGCGGGTGGAAGGTCGTGTCGCCGAACAGCGCCTGCACGATGGCGTCCATGTCGATCGCCTGGACCATCGCCTTGCGCAGGTTCACATCGACCAGCGGGTTGTCCTCGGGGTCGGGGCGGGTATTGAAGGCGATGGCCGGATAGTTCCCCGCCAGCGCGCGCGCCACCGTCACATTGTCATAGCTGTCAAGCTGCGCCTCCTGATCGGTGGGAATGTTGGCGATGAAGTCGAACTCGCCCGAAACAAGCCCCGCCATGCGGCCCGCGAATTCCGGCACGATGCGCCAGATCAGCTTTTGCGCGGGCGGCGGGCCTTCCCAGTAGTCGTCGAAGGCCTCCATCTCCAGCACCTCGCCCGACCGGAAGAGCGTCACGCGATAGGGGCCGGTGCCGATGGGCGCCTGACCGAAGGCATCGACGCCCATGTCGAGATAGGCGGCCTTGGGCACGACGAAGCCGATATAGCCCGTCAGCTTGCCGGGGATATAGGGGTCCTCGCGCTCGGTCTCGATCTCGACCGTCAGGTCGTCGATGGCCTCGACCCGGGTGAAACCGGCGGTAAAGGTGCGGCCGCGCGGCTCGAACGGGTTCTCGCCCCACAGCCGTTCCGGGCCAAGGGTAAAGGCCACGTCCTCGGCCGTCATCGTCTCGCCGTTGTGGAACTTGACCCCTTCGCGCAGGCGGAGCGTCCAGACATTGCCGTCCTGCGTCCAGTCGGTGGCCAGGCCGGGACGCAGGTCAAGGCCCTGTTCGTCGGCGATGTAGTCACGCTCGACCAGATGCGAATAGATGTTCGGAAAGAACCGCCGCGTGGTGGTCGAGATCCCGTTGATCGTGTTGATGTTCGCCCAGAGGTTGTCGACCGCGATGGTCAGCGTCGGCCGCGTCCCGTCCTGCGCGAAGGCCAGCGATTTCGGCAGCCAGAGCGATGCCGCCCCGGCCCCCAGCGAATATTTCCCAAAGTTGCGTCTGCTGATCATCGGCTTACCTCCGGTTGGGTTCATGTGGTTCTTGTTTTCAGCATCGGGTCCAGCCGGTCGCGGAGCGCATCCCCCAGAAGCGACATCGACAGGGTGACAAGAAAGATGACGACCCCCGGCCAGACGGAAATCCACCAGGCGGTGGACAGATAATCGCGCCCGTCGCCCAGGATCTGCCCGAGGCTCGTGTTCGGCGGCTGGATGCCCAGACCCAGGAACGACAGCGAGGTTTCCAGCAGGATGATCTGCGGGAATGTCAGCGTGACCTGCACGATCAGCGCCGAGGCGACATTGGGCAGGATGTGCCGGAAATAGAGCCGCCCCGGCCCCGCCCCCAGCGCCTCGACCGCGCGGGCATAGGGCTGCGACCGGGCCGACAGCACCACGCCCCGCGCCAGCCGCGCATAGGTTTCCCAGCCGAACATCCCCATCAGGATGACGAACAGCACCATCGAATTGCCAAAGAACGCCAGGAGCGTCAGCGCGATCAGGATGAAGGGCAGCGAGGCCTGGAAATCCACGACCATCATCAGCACTTCCTCGACCAGCCCGCGGAAATGGGCGGCGATAAAGCCGACAAAGGTGCCGAAGATCGCGCCGATCAGCGTGCCCGCCAGCGCGACCGACAGCGACATCTGCAACCCCGCGACCAGCCGGGCGACCATGTCGCGCCCGATCCGGTCGGTGCCCAGCGGGAAGTCCGGATTGCCCCCCAGAAAGGCAGGGGGTTGCAGCCGCGCCAGCAGCGCCTGATCGGTGACAAGATGCGGGGTAAAGACATTGCCCACCAGCGCAATGCCGACCGCCGCCGCGACGATGCCGCCCGCCAGCAGGGTGATGACGTTCGGCCGGCTCATTTCGCCCCCTCCCGGATGCGCGGGTCGAGAAGCCCGTAAAGAAGATCGACGATCAGGTTCGCGAGCACCATCGTCACCGCGATCACGAGGACCAGCCCCTGCACCACCGCCAGATCGCGCTGCGACACGGCCACGACCAGCAGTCGCCCGATTCCCGGCCAGCCAAAGACGGATTCGACCACGATCGCCCCCGCAACCAGCTGCCCGAGGTTCAGGCCGATCACCGTGACGATGGGAATGGCCGCGTTCGGCAGGGCATGGAACACCACCCGCTTCCAGAAGGGCACGCCCCGCGCTGCGGCGGCCCGCATATAGGGCCGTTCGAGCACCTCGAGCATCGCGGATCGCGTGAACCGCGCCAGCGTCCCGGCGGTAAAGGTCGCCAGCGTCAGCGACGGCATGATCAGGTGCCGGATCGTGCCGGTGCCCGAGGATGGCAGCACCTGCAGATACAGCGAGAAAAGCAGGATCATGAGGATGCCAAGAAAGAAGTTCGGCAGCGCAAAGCCGAAGACCGCGAAGATCATGATCAGCCGGTCCGCCAGCCGCCCGCGCCGCAGGGCCGCGACGATCCCCGCGGGGATACCGATCACCGCCGCGATGGCGAAGGCCATCAGCCCCAGTTCCACCGTCGCGGGCAGCCGTTCCAGGATGATCGTCATCACCGGGCGGCTGTCGCGCAGCGAATTGCCGAACTGGCCCGTGGCCATCTGGCCCACATAGCTGATGTATTGGCTGAACAGCGACCGGTCGAGACCCCAGAGCTGGCGGAAATATTCGACCTCGTCGGGCCGTGCATCGGCCCCCAGAAGCGCCACCACCGGATCGCCCGATGTGCGCAGCACGACAAAGGCGAATGTCACCACGAACCAGAGCGTGATCGCCGTGCGCAGGAATTTTATCAGCCAGAAACGTGCCATATACCTCGCATCCGGGACGGAAGTTGTCGGAGAGTCACAGAAACGAAACACGGCGATCTGTCGCGATCAATTCCCTAATGATGAATGGTTTGATACGTTTCCGATATGAATACGGGAATCGACCTGCGCCAGCTTCGCTATTTCGTCTGTCTTGCGGACGAGCTTCACTTTGGCCGTGCGGCCGAGCGGCTCGGCATTGCGCAGGCCCCGCTCAGCCAGCAGATAAGGGCGATGGAAGAACGGCTTGGCGTCACGCTCTTTCACCGCACGACGCGCCGGACCCGGCTGACGGCGGCGGGAAATACCCTGCTCCGGCACGCGCGCAGCCTGCTTGACGGGATGGACCGGGCGGTTGCCCATACCCGCGCGATGGCCGGCGAGACGACAGGCCGGATCACCGTCGCCGGGGTCAATATGGCGATGACCCATGTCATTCCGCCCATTCTTGCGGCGTTTCGCGAAAAGTGGCCGGCGGTGATCGTCGACATCATCCATCTCGGCACCTCGGAACAGCTGCGCGTGCTTGAGGCGGGCGATATCAACATCGCCTTCATCCGCCCCACCGAACGCGCCGCGCATATGCAGATCGAGACGCTGATGCGCGAGGGTTTCGTCGCCGCCATGCCGCGAAACCACCCGCTGACGGCCAAGGCCGAGGTGACGCTTCAGGATCTCGCGCAGGAACCGCTGATCGGTTATGCGCCGATCCTGGGGGCAAGCTATGCCGTGACGCTGAACGCCGAATTCCGCCGCGCGGGGCTGCATACGCGGATCGTGCAGGAATGCACCCATACCACCTCGGTCGCGGCGCATGTCGCCTCGGGGCTGGGGGTGGCGGTGATGCCCGCCTGGATCACCAATATCCGATCCCCCTATATCGCGTTCCGGCCCGTGCCCGAACTGCCCCGCTCGATCGAGCTTGTGGTGGCCTGGCCGGCGGGCGAAACCTCGGCCATCGTGCTCGACTTCATCGAGACGACGCGCCGCGTCGCCCCCCGCATCGCGCAGGATCTGGGGCTGGACCATGCCGGCCCTGCGGGCATCCGGGCCTTTTCGCCCTGAACGTCGGATCAAGCCCCCCGGGATCAGCCCCTCCGGCCAGCCTCTCAGACCAGAATATCGATGTCGCGCGGGTCGCGCCCTTCGTGAATCGCGAGCAGGTTGCCGATCATCCGTTCCAGCGACAGCGCGAAACTGTCGGCCGAGATCGCGGCCACATGCGGCGTCAACACCACCCGGTCGAGCCCGATCAGCGGGTTGTCGGGCTGGATCGGCTCGACGGCAAAGACGTCGATGCCCGCCCCGCGCAGACGGTTCGCATGGATCGCCTCGGCCAGCGCGGCCTCATCCAGAACGCCGCCGCGCGCCGCGTTGACCAGGATCGCATCGGGCTTCATCATCGCCAGTTGCGCGGCCCCGATCAGGTTGCGGGTCGAGGCATTCAGCTCGCAGTTCAGCGTCACCACATCGGCGCGCGTCAGCAATTCCTCCAGCGGCACGAACTGCGCGCCAAGCTCGGCCTCCTCCGCCTCGGAAAGCGGGCTGCGCTTGGTATAGATCACGGTGCAGCCGAATCCCTGCAACAGCCGCACCAGCGCCTTGCCGATATAGCCCATGCCGACAATGCCCACGGTGCGCCCGCTCAGCTTCATCGAGCTTGGGCCGAGCGCCCCCTTGAGCCACTGCCCCCCCTGAATGCCGCAATGGCCGCGCATGATGTTGCGGTTCACCGCGAGGATCAGGCCCAGCGTCGTCTCCGCCACCGCGACCGCGTTCGACCCCGTGGTGCGCAGCACCCGCACCCCCGCCGCCCGCGCCGCGTCGAGATCGATCCCGTCATAGCCCACGCCCCATTTGTGCACCGCGCGCAGCCCCGGCACCGCCATCATCGCCGCCGTCACCGGCACGTCGCCGGTGATCGCGAATTGCGCGCCGGCCAGCGCCGCCTCCTGATCGGCCGCATCGCGCGAGGCGGCGGTGCGGATCTGCCAGCCCTCGGGCAGGAAGGCCGCGATCCGTTCCAGCCGGTCGGGCGCCGCGGGGTCGAGCAGCACAAGTGTCACATCATCGGTCATCGCAGGTCACTCCGGGTCTTTCGTCAGATCTTGAAACGCACGCCGGGCCGGGCCAGCCCGCCGCCCTGTGCCATGACGGTGCCGTCCGCGCGCCAGCAGGCCGCGCCGGTCATCATCCCGTCAGCCTCGAAGGCGATGGCGTTCATGCCGCCGCCGATGGTCCGCACCGGCCGCACGTCATGGCCCATGGCGCGCAGCGCATCGGCCATGGGTGCATAGGCGGGTTCCAGTTCCACATGCTGGCCCTCGGTCCAGATCCGGGGCGCCTCGACCGCCTGCTGCAGCGTCATGCGATGGTCGATCAGGTTGACGATGGCCTGCATCGCCGAGGGGAAGATCCGCACACCCCCCGGCAGACCCAGCGCATAAAGCGGCCGGTCGTCGCGCAAGACCATCATCGGCGCCATCGAGGTCGGCACCCGTTTCCCCGGCGCGATCGACAGCGCCTGCCCGGGATGCGGGTCATAGTTGAACATGTAGTTGTTGGGGATGATCCCCGTCCCCGGCACCATGATCCGGGCACCGAAAAGTCCGTTGATCGTGTGGGTCGAGGCCACGACATTGCCGTCCCGGTCGGCCACGGTCAGATGCGTGGTGTCGCGGCTTTCGGGAACCGGCGGGGCCAGCGGGGCACCCGCCGCGCCCAGCCGGTCCAGACAGGCGCGGGCATAGGCCTTGTCCGTAAAGCGCGCGACCGGCACATCCACGAAATCCGGATCGCCCGACGCCGCGCGCCGGTCCTCGAACCCGACCCGGATCACCCCGGCCAGCAGATGCAGCGCCTCGGGCGTGCCAAAGCCCATCCCGGCGATGTCGTGGTTTTCCAGCATGTTGAGCATCTGGACCACATGCACCCCCGACGATGCCGGCGGCGGGGGCCCAACAATCGTGTGCCCGCGATAGGTCCCGAAAATCGCGCCCCGTTCCACCGCCTGATAGGCCGCAAGGTCGTCAAGCGTCACATGCCCCGGCATATCCCCCTGCGCCAACCGGTCCACCAGCGCCCGCCCCAGCGCGCCGCCATGCAGCGCCGCCGCGCCCTCGGACCGGATCAGCCGCAGGCTGTCGGCATAGTCGGGCATCCGAAGGCGGCTGCCCACCGGCAGCGGCGCACCGTCGGGCAGCAGGATCCGCGCCATTTCCGGATCGGCGGCCAGATCGTCGCGATGTTCGTGCAGCGCGCCATTCAGATAGGCGCTGACCTGAAAGCCCCGCTCCGCCGCGCGGATCGCGGGTTCGATCACATCGGCAAAGGGCAGCTTGCCATAGCGTTCCTGCATCATGCACCAGCCGCGCAGGTTCCCCGGCACCGCCACCGCCGAGGCGCCGACCAGATTGCGCCGCCCGACCGTTTCCATATAGGCCGGTGGGCTGTCCGAGACCGTCTCGAACATGTCGGCCCGCGCGCCCTGCCCCGCCGTCGACAGGGCGTCGACCACCACATGGCGCCCGTCCGCCAGCCGGATATGCGTCATGCCGCCGCCCGCGATCCCGACCATCATCGGTTCCACCACCGTCAGCGTCAGCATCGCCGCGACCGCCGCGTCGATCGCATTGCCGCCGATCGCGAGCATCTCGTTCCCCGCCGCGGACCCCAGCGGCGCATTCGTCACCACCACCCCCAGCGCGCCTGAGGCGGGACGTTTTTCGCAAGTAAACGGAAGGGCAAGCGGATGATCGGCCAAGATATCTCTCCGGTTTTTGACGGACGCGGCGGCTGGACCAGCGCCGGACCCGGGCCCGGCACACGCGACGCGGCCCGGATCACCCGCCCCGCCGGGCGCGGCTGCCGCACCCTAGCGCGCCCGCCCGGTGGGGGAAACCCACCTTCGCCCCCGGGGGCGCGGGGCGGGCGGCGCTCAGCCGGCAGTGACGAAAAGCTGCCGGGGAAAGGTCGTCAGCCGCTCGCACCCATCGGCCGTGACGCAGATCGTTTCGGACATGCCGAAGCCCTGCGCCAGAACATAGGTGTGAAAGACCATGTTTTCCGCAAAGGACCATTCGGCGCCGGGATGCGCCTCGAGCGGCTCACCACCGTTCGGTTGCAGCAGAAGACCCACCGAATAGAAGGTCTTGTTGGTGTAGCTGTCGCGCAGGCCCCGGCCCAGCACGCCCTCGCGATAGATGGCATCGGGGACGGTGGCGGGGATGCCGGGCCGCACCTCGGCCAGGGCTGCGTCCTGAATGGCGATCAGCTGTTCGGCCAGCGCGTGATCGGCGTCGCTTGCCTCGGCCACCCTGATCGGGCGCATGAAGCGGGCGTGATAGTGGCGGGAATTGGGCGTCGTCTCGATCTGGACGATGTCGCCTCGTTCCAGCACCCGGTCGGAATAGCCGCCATGCAGGTGAAACGCCCGTTCCCCCGACGACATGACGCCCGGTCCCGGCAGGTCGGACCCCGCGCGGATCATCGCGGCGCAGATTTCCGCGGCCATTTCGCGCTCGCTGACGCCGATGCCGGCGCTGTCGATGGCGGCCTGCATCCCAGCCTCGGCAGCCCGCGCGGCGCGGCGCTGATACGCGATCTCGGCGGGGGACTTGATCAGCCGCATGGCGGGAACAAGATCGGTCGCATCCTGCAGGCGCGCGCCCGGCAGCGCCGCCCGGATCGCCTCCCACCGCGCGGCGTTCAGGACCCAGGCGCCCATCTCCACACCGATCGCCGCCGCCTTTCCGATCCGCGAAAGGATCGCCTGCACGGCGACGGCGGTGCGGTCGTCGCTGTCGTTCCACATCACCCGATCGCGAAAGACGCAGGTGCTGTCGAGGTAATATTCCTCCACATCGCGGCAGAAAAGCGTGGGCTCGCCCTCGGCCGGGATGATGGCGAACTGAAAGGTGCCATAGGCGCGGGTGAAGTAGCCCGTGACCCAGGTCACCGTTTCCGGCTGAAAGGCCAGCAGCGCATCGAGCCCCTGTTCCCGCAGCGCGGCCTGCACCCGGGCCAGCCGGGCGTGATATTCGGACGGTTCGAACCAATAGGCGGTCTGGACCATGGCGTTTCCCCCTTATCCCTTCACCAGCTCGACGAAACGGGTCAGCACGGATTTCGATTCCGGCGTGTCCTCCTCTGCGGCGAGGAAGGCGTCGACATCGCCGCCATCCTGTTCCATCCGCGCGCGGTTTTCGGTGAACCACAATGGCACCTGCGCGGCCGTGATCTCCGGATGGCCCTGCACGCCCCAGGCGCGGGCGGTGCGATGGCGCCAGACCTGGTTCGGACATTCGTCCGAAGCGGCAAGGATCACCATGTCAGGGTGGTCGTGGCGCACCTCATCGTTGTGCCAGACGAACATGCGCACGGACGCGCCCCAGTCGCGGGTGAGCGTGTCGGTCGCCGCATGGGGCGTCACCTCAAGGTCCTTGTATGCGATTTCGCAATACGGGCGGCGGAACACCTGATCGCGCCCGCACAGCGCCGAGGCGAGGATCTGGCTGCCGAAGCAGATGCCGAGCATCGGGATATCGCGCGCCGCCGCATCGCGGATCAGGTCGTGTTCGCGGTGAATGAAGGGGATGTCCTCATAGGCGCCGTGGGGGCTGCCGGACAGGAAGATCCCGTCATAGCCGTCGAGGCTGTCGGGGAACTGGCCGCCATAGGCCCAGTGGCGGTCGACGGCCAGCCCCCAGCCCTCGAACCGGTCGTCGAGCTTTGCCACCGATTGCAGTTTCCGCCCGTTCCCGAGATAGAGAAGGCGTTTTCCCTTGGATGACATCTGCGTTCCTTCATGCATGTGCCGGTCGGACCCCGGCGGTGTTTTCTGATTGCTGCGACCGCTGCCGTCGCAGGACCGGGCGCTATGGCAGGGGGCGCAGGCAGAACCGCGACAGAATACGCGCGGCATCCGTGAAATCGGCCATCTCCATCGCCTCGTCGGGGTTGTGACTGCCGTTTGCGTTGCGGACAAAGATCATGGCCGATGGCACCCCTGCACCGGCAAAGACCGCCGCGTCATGGCCCGCGCCGCAGGCCATCCGCCGGGCCGGAACAGCCAGCGCGCCCGCCGCATCCTCCAGCGCCGCGACAAGCGGCGCGGCCATCAGGGCCGGTTCGCTGGTCGTTTCGCGGCCGAGCGTGAAGCGCACCGCGCAATCCGCCTCGATCCGGGCGACGGCCCCGCGCAGTTCGGCCCGCATCAGGTCCAGCGTGGCGTGGCTTTCGCTGCGGATATCGAGCGAGAATTCCACCCGCCCCGCGACCTTGGAAAAGGCCGCCTCGGCCGGGTCGGTGGACAGCTGGCCAAAGGTCACCGTCAGGTCGTGCCCCGCCGCCGCCAGACGCTGCCATGCGTCGTCCAGCGCGGTGACAAGCCGGGCCGCAGCCAGTACCGCGTCCTGCCGGTTGGCGCGCGGCGTCGCCCCGGAATGGGCATAGGTCCCCGCGACGCTGGCCGCCCGATGCCGGAAACTGCCCCGGATGCCGGTGACAAAGGCCGCGGGCAGCCCCTCGGCCACCAAGACCGGGCCCTGCTCTATATGCGGCTCGATGAAGGCGCCGATCCGGGCCGGGTCCAGATGCGGGCGGCCGGCGCGCAAGGCCCCGGTGTCGCCGCCCGCGGCCTCGATCGCGGCCCCCAGCGCCACCCGGTCGCCGCTGCGCAAGACGCCGTCGAGTTCCGCGCCCGTCAGCAGGCCAAAGGCCGCCCGGCTGCCGATGTACGAGGCGCCGAACCAGGTGCTTTCTTCGGCGCGGATCGCCATCACGGTGATGTCCTGCGGCGGACGGATGCCGGCGCGACAATAGCCCGCGACCACCGCAAGCCCCATCAGCACCCCCGCAGCCCCGTCGAAATTCCCGCCCGCCGGAACGGAATCGAGATGCGAGCCCACGTAGATCGCAGGTCCCGCCCCTGCACCCTTCAGCGTCATGTAAAGGTTGCAGGCCGCGTCCGTCGTGCAGGTCAGCCCAAGGCGCAGCGCCTCGCGCCGGACGATCTCATGCGCGATCTGTTCGCCCAGGCCGTAAGAGGCGCGGGTGATCCCCCGGCTGCTGCCCGTGCGGTGGCGCAGTTCGTCGAAAAGCCGCGCGGCCAGCGCAATATCCGGCGCGCCATCGGCGGCGCCCGGGTCCGGCACGGCCATGCCCGCGCCTGTTGCAGGGGTTGCAGATGGGGTCGCGACTGGCATCATCGGCGGGCCAGACGGTTGATGATGCTGTCGCGCACGCGGCCCAGATGGGCGGCCATCGCCGAGGCCGCCGCCGCGCCGTCGCCCGCCTCGATGGCGGTGACGATATCGAGATGTTCGCGACAGGTATCGGCCAGACGTTCGGGCATGCTGCGCAGGTCGAACATCTGCGTCTGGCGCCGCAGCATCCCGATGATCTGCGACAGTTGCGGGTTGCCCGCCGCCTCGGACAGGGTGCCGTGCAGCGCCTCGTCGATCTCTCGCACCACGGCGCGGTCGGCGGGGCCGCTGTCCTTTTGCGCCAGCAGCGCGTGAAGCTGGTCGTGGAGGCGGCGCGTCACCTCGGGCGCGACGCGGCCCGCCGCCATCCGCGCGACCGCAGGTTCCAGCAGCATCCGGATCTGCAGCGCGTCCATGTAATCCTCGATCCGCATCTGCCGCACCTGCAGCCCGCGCCCGCCCTGGCGCAGCAGCAGCCCCTCGCCCTCGAGCATCAGAAGCGCGTCGCGCACCGGCGTCCGCGACATGTTCAGCGTTTCGGCAAGGCGCCGTTCGTTCACCAGTTCGCCCGGCTTTGCCTGCCCCGACTGGATCAGTCCGAGGATCTGTTCATAGGCCTGCATCGCAAGCCGTTTGTCCGGGGCGTTGAGCACTTCGGTTCCTCCTCCGCCCGTCCGGGGCAACTGACATGGCCCAGCCTAACCGCCGGCGCGTTACTGAAAAACGAAAATCGACAGATCGTATTCCTTGTGTTGACGACTGGTATACCAAACGCTACGGTAATCGCAACACCCGCCTCTCGGTCCGGCGAAAGAACCGTGACGACAGGCGGGCGATCATCGAAAGGATGTCGCACCTTGGCTGTCACCGCCGGTCCCTCGCTTCCGTTTTCCCGCGACGAACACATGCAGCGCCAGGCGCGGCTGCGCGCGGCGCTGCGCGACCGCGGCGCGGCGGCGATGCTCGTCTTTTCGCAGGAAAGCCTGTTCTGGCTGACGGGCTATGACACGGGCGGGTTCGTCTTTTTCCAATGCGCGGTGGTGACGGCGGATGACCGGCCCATCGTCCTTCTGACGCGGCGCCCGGACCTTCTGCAGGCGCGCCAGACTTCGACGATCGAGGATATCCGCATCTGGTGGGACGCCGACGATGCGAACCCGGCGGCGGACCTCAAGGCGATTCTGGACGAGCTGGGCCTTGCCGGCGCCCGCGTCGCGATCGAACTGAACACCCATGGCCTGACCGGCTGGAACCTCTGGCGGTGCCAGACGACCTTTGGCGACTGGTGCCGGCTGGAGGACGACAACCATCTGATCCGCCGTTTGCGCGTCGTGAAATCCCCGTCCGAGATCGACTTCATGCGCGAGGCCGGGCGGATCTGCGACCGCTCGCTCGACCGGGTGATCGCGGCGGCCCGGCCCGGGATGCTCGATAGTGAGCTGAAGGCGGTCTACCTCGCCTCGATCCTGGGCGACGGGGCGGACATGCCGCCGAACGCACCGCTGTTCAATTCGGGCCCCCGGGCGGTCTATGGCCGGGGCGTGGCCGGGCCGCGGCGGCTGGAACCGCAGGACCAGATCCTGGTGGAATATCCGATCCCCTTTCACCACTACAACGTCAAGACGGAATGGACGATCCTGTTCGGGCAGGTCAGCGACCAGCAGCGACGCATGTATGACGTGGGCCGCGAGACGCTGGCGCGGATGACGGACCTTGCCCGACCCGGCACCACGCTGGGCGAGATCTTCGACGCTTATGCCGAGGGGCTGGACTCTGCGGGGTTCCGCGCCGCGCGCTATGGCGCCACGGGCTATTCGGTCGGGATTTCCTTTGCCCCCACCTCGATGGACGTGCCGCCGATGATCTATTCCGGCTGCGCCACGGTCTGCGAGCCGGGCATGACGCTTTTCTACCACGTGATGAACGGCGACGGCGGCACCGGCTATGCCATGGGCGTGGGCCACACCCTTCTGGTGACGGATGGCGCGCCGGAACTGCTGACCGGCCTGCCGGAGGACCTGACCGTCATCACCTGACACCCTTTATTTCAAAAACAGAGGCCCCGCAGAGGGCCCCCCCAACAGGAGAGATACGAGAATGACCCACCTTACCCTAAAACGGCGCCACGTCCTGATGGGCATGGCCGCCGCGTCCGCCACCTCCGCCCTGCCCGGCTTTGCTTTTGCGCAGAACGGGCCCAGACAGGGCGGAACCCTCCGCATCAGCCATTCGACGCGGATTGCGACGCTCAACGTGCTCAGCCTGTCGGGGCCGGCGGAATATCCCTGCATCGACATGATCTATTCGGGCCTGACCCGGATCGGCTTTGACAACCTCCCCCATCCCGATCTGGCCACAAGCTGGGAGGCGTCGGATGACGCGACCGAGTTCACATTCTTCCTGCGCGAAGGCGTGACCTTCCACGATGGCAGCCCCTTCACCGCCGACGACGTGGTCGCGACCTATGAGGCGATCCTGAACACCGATATCCCGGCGGCGGCGCGATCCTCGCTCAACATGATCGAGAGCGTCGAGGCGGTGGACGACCTCACCGTGCGCTTTCACTTGTCGACCCCGTTCGCCGACCTGCCGGTGTCGACCGCCCATGCCAATGCGCGCATCCTGTCGCGGGCGGCGCTGGAAGGCCCGATCTCGAACCTCGACACGCAGGCAAACGGCACCGGACCGTTCCGGCTGGAAACCTATGACAGCGCGCGGCTGGTGCGGCTGGTGCGGAACGAGAACTACTATATCCCCGGCTTGCCCCATCTCGATGCGGTCGAGATGCTGCTTTACCCCGACCTTGCCGCCGAAACCGCGAATTTCCTGTCAGGCGCGACCGATGTGATGCTGACCGTCCAGCAGGCCGATTACGCCCGCATCGCCGCCGCCGCCGGGATCGAGGCCAAGCGCGTGTCCTCGGGGCGCTATGCCTGCGTCGTGATGCGCCAGGATCAGGAGCCCTGGAACGACGTGCGGGTGCGCAAGGCACTGGCCCTTGCCACCGACCGCGACCTGCTGGTGGATGTGATCCTCGAAGGCCTGGGCCGCCCGGCCTATGACAGCATCGTCGCCCCCGAACTGGAATTCGCGACCGAGAAACCGGCAATCCCCTATGACCCCGCGGCCGCACGGGCGCTTCTGGCCGAGGCGGGCTATCCCGACGGGCTGAAGGTCAGGCTCATCGCCTCGGACCGGCCGGCGATCCGGGTGCAGACGGCCATCGCGCTGCAGCAGACGGCGGCGGCTGGCGGGTTCGACATCGAGATCGAGACGATGCCGCACGACACCTATCTGGCCAATGTCTGGATGAAGGGTGCGTTCTACATCGGCTATTGGGGCATGCAGCCCACGGTCGACGCGACCTACAACCTGCTTCTGACCTCGGACGCCTCGTACGAGGATACGAACTGGAAGAATGCGGAATTCGACGCGCTGATCGCCGAGGGACGCGCCACGGTCGACCCCGCCGCCCGCGCCGAGATCTATGCCCGCGCCCAGGCGATGGAGCTGGAGGACACGCCCTATATCGTTCCCTTCTTCGAGGATGTGCTGACCGCCAACCGCGACACGACCGAGATGTGGGAGGTCGCGCCGATGACGCGCTGGTTCTACATCGAGAACGTCTGGCTCGACCGGACCTGAGGCGGGATCGTTGAGCCTCGCCTATCTTCTCCGCCGGCTGGGTTCGATCGTCATCGTGCTCGCCATCGTGACGGTTGCGGTGTTCGGGATCACCATGATCCTGCCGGGGAACGCTGCAATCATGATCCTTGGCGAACACGCGACGCCCGAGGCGCTCGCCGCGATGGAACGCCAGCTTGGCCTCGACCGGCCGCTGGCGGTCCAGTATCTGTCCTGGCTGGGCGGGGTGCTGCAGGGCGATTTCGGCATGTCGCTGCGCCTGTCGCTGCCCGTTTCGCAGGTCGTGGGCGCGGCCTTCTGGAACTCGGCGGCGCTCGCCCTCGTAGCCTTGGTCGCGGTGACGGTGATATCGATCCCGATCGGGGCCATCGCCGCGATCCGGCGCGGTACGGGCTGGGACCTCGGCATCGGCGTTCTGTCCTATGTGGGAACGGCGATGCCGGAGTTTGTCACCGCGACGATCCTGCTGGTGCTTTTCGCCTCGCCCGACTGGCCGGTCCTGCCGGCAGGGGGCTTCGTCGCGCCGACCGAGGATTTCGGCGCCTTCCTCACCCATGTCACCCTGCCGGCGGCGACGCTGGGCCTGATCATGATGGCACATATCTCGCGCCAGGTGCGCAGCGAAATGGCCGATGTGCTGCAGTCAGACTTTGTGCGGGCCGCGCGGCTCAAGGGGTTGGCGGAACGGCGGGTGATCTGGCGCCATGCGCTGCCCAATTCGCTTGCGCCGGCGGTGGCGGTGATCTCGCTCGATATCGGCTATGTGCTGGGCGGCATCATCGTGGTCGAAGAGATCTTCGCCTGGCCCGGTCTCGGGCGGCTCCTGATCTACGCGCTCCAGAACCGGGACCTGCCGGTGATCCAGGCGGTGACGCTGCTTCTGGCGGTTGTCTACGCCCTCTCCAACCTGCTGGCCGATCTGGTGATCGCCTGGCTCGACCCGAGGGTCCGCTATGCGTGACATCCTTCGCAGCCCCACAGGCCTCATCGGCACGATCCTTCTGACCCTCGTCTTCGTTGCGAGCGTATTCGGCCCCTTCATCGCGCCCTATGACCCGCAGATGTTCCATGCCGCGTCCCGCCTGCAGGGGCCATCGGCGGACTTCTGGCTCGGCACCGACCAATACGGGCGGGACCTCATGTCGCGTCTGCTGCACGGGGCGCCGGCGACAGTCTCGTTCGGGCTGGGGGCGACCGCGCTTGGCGTCGGCGCCGGGTCGATCATCGGCGTGATCGCAGGCGTCGCCGGGGGCCGCACCGACGGGGTGATCATGCGCATCCTCGACGGGATGCTGGCAATGCCCGAGCTTCTTTTCACCCTGCTGATCGTCACCTTCCTTGGCGGCGGCACGACGCAGGCGATGCTGGCTGTCGCCGTCACCTTTACCCCCGGCATGGCGCGGATCGCCCGCAGCGCCGTCCTGTCGGTGCGCACGCGGGAATATGTGCTGGCCGCACAGGCGCGGGGCGAAACCCAAAGCTGGATCGTGCTGCGGGAAGTCCTGCCCAACGCCATCGGCCCGATCATCGTCGAGGCGACGATCCGCGTCAGCTTTGCCATCATGATCGGCGCGACGCTCGGCTTTCTCGGCCTCGGCGCGCAACCGCCCTCGACCGAATGGGGGCTGATGGTGGCCGAAGCGCGGCAGTTCATGTTCCGCAACCCGTGGTGCGTGGTGGTTCCGGGGCTTGCCATCGCCATCACCGCCATGGGCTTCAACCTTTTCGGCGACGCGCTGCGCGATGCCTTCGACCCGCGAAAGGGCCACGGATGAAGAGCCTCACCGACCGCCCCGTTCTTCAGGTCACGAACTATTCCATGGGCTATGCGACCGACGCGGGCGACATCCCGGCCCTGCGCGACGTGTCCCTGTCGATCCGGCGCGGTGAAACCCATGCGCTGGTGGGCGAAAGCGGGTCGGGGAAATCGACGCTCGCCTGGGCGATCATGCGCTACCTGCCGGGCAATGCGCGCGAAGGGGCGGGCGCGATCCTTCTGTCCGGCGAGGACATGATCGGCATGCCCCGCCGCGATCTGGAACGGCTGCGCGGCCGCCGCGCCGCGATGGTCTTTCAGGACCCGAGCGCGGCGCTGAACCCCACGATGACGCTTGGCGATCAGGTGGTCGAGGTGCTGATGCGTCACCGCGACATGACCCCTGACGCCGCCCGCGCCGAGGCCGAGGCGGCGCTCGCCCGCACCGGCATCCGCGACCCCGCCCGGATCATGAAGCGCTACCCGCACGAGGCCTCGGGCGGCGAGAAACAGCGCGTGGTGATCGCCACTGCCTTTGCCTGCAATCCCGAGCTTATCATCTTCGACGAACCGACCACCGCGCTCGACATCCTGACGGCACGCCAGATCCTCGAGCTTTTCGTCCGCCTGCGAGAGGAAACGGGCGTGGCCGCGCTCTATATCTCGCATGATCTGGGGCTGGTCGGGCGGATCGCCGACAGGGTTTCCGTGATCCACAAGGGCGAGATCGTCGAAAGCGGCCCGGTCGCGCAGGTGCTGACCGCCCCCGCCCATGCCTATACGCGCAGCCTGCTGGCCGCCGTGCCCCGCCCCGCGAACCGGATTGCCCTGCCCGCCCCGCAAGGCGCGCCGGTGCTGATGCGGATCGAGAATATCAACGTCCGCTACGGCGAACCGGGCTGGCTGACGCGGCTGCTCGACCCCTCGGCCAGCGCCCATGCGGGCGCGGCGGACGTGACGCTCGACGTGCGCAGGGGCGAATTGCTGGGCATCGTCGGCGAAAGCGGGTCGGGGAAATCCACCATCGCGCGGGCGGCCACGGGCCTCAACGTCTTCGAGGGGCGGATCACCTTTGACGGGCGCGATTTCACCGGACGTGCGGCGCTGGACCGGCGCTACCGCCGCGACGTGCAGATCGTGTTTCAGCACCCGGATGCGAGCCTCAACCCGCGTCAGTCGATCGGCGGCATCCTTGCGCGGCCGCTTCGGCTTTACAACCTCGTCCCCCGGGCGCAGATCGCCGGACGGGTGCGCGAATTACTGGAAATGGTGCTGCTGCCACCCGAGTTCGCGACCCGCTATCCGCATCAGTTGTCGGGCGGCCAGAAACAGCGTGTGGCCATCGCCCGCGCCTTTGCCGCCGAACCCAAGCTGGTCATCTGCGACGAGATCACGGCGGCGCTCGATGTCTCGGTTCAGGCGGCGGTCGCGCGGCTGCTGGTCGGGCTGCAGCAAAAGACCGGCGCGGCCTGCGTCTTCATCACCCATGATCTGAACCTGATCCGCCAGCTTGCCCACCGGATTGCGGTGATGCAGGCGGGGCGGCTCGTGGACCTTTTCCCGGTGGAAGAGGCCGAAAGCCCCGCCCGCCACCCCTATACCCGCGCGCTGCTCGACGCGGTGCCGCTGCCGGCCGAGCTGCAGACCGAACCGCAACCCGAACCGGAAGGTGCCCCATGACCGACGCCCTCGCGCTGGCGCGCAACATCGACGTGCAGGACAGCCTCGATATCCTGTCGGGGATGGTCCGGCACAAAAGCTATTCCGAAACCCCCGGCGAACGGGTGCTGGCCGAACATATGGTCGCCCTGATGCAGGATATGGGGATGGAAGCCTGGCTGATGCCGGTCGAGGGGGACCGCGTGAACGCCATCGGCATCTGGCGCGGAACGGGGGGCGGCAAAAGCCTGTTGTTCAACGGCCATCTGGACACGAACCCGGTAACCGAGGGCTGGACGGTCGATCCCTGGGGCGGGCTCGTCGATGACGAATTCATCTATGGTATCGGCGTGTCCAACATGAAGGCGGGCGACGCGGCCTATCTTTGTGCACTGCGCACCCTGATCCGCAACGGCGTCCGGCTGAAGGGCGACGTGATCCTGACCTTCGTGATCGGCGAATTGCAGGGCGGGGTCGGCACGCTGGCGGCCGTGAAATCGGGGCTGCGGGCGGATTACTTCATCAATGCCGAACCCTCGGACCTGCAGGCGATCACGATGCACGCCGCGGCCTTCACCTTTGTCGTGGAACTGGAGGGCGTGACCCGCCACCTGTCCAAGCGCGAGGCGGCGGTCGATGCGATCCGCGCCGCCTGCGACCTGATCCCCGAACTGACCGACCTGACCTTTTCCGACGCCCCGACCGCGGAGCACCGGGCGATCAACCGCGTCCATGTCGGCGTGATCCACGGCGCGCTCGGACGCGAGCTGCATGAATGGCGCCCGCCGCAGGTCGCGGATTTCGTGCGGCTCAAGGGCTCCGGCCGCTATGGCCCCGGCCAGACCGAGGAAAACGCGCTGGCCGACATGCGCCGGGTGCTTGACGGGCTGATGGCGCGCTGGCCGGGGCTCAGGGCGACCGTCCACACCGAAAAGGCCGAAGGCCGCCCGATCATGCCCGCCTTCGAGGTCGCCCGCGACAGCCGCATCGTCACCGCGATCAACGCGGCCTACAGCGCGGTGCGCGGGGTGCCGCAACCCACCGGCGCGATCCCCCCGCCCGGCTTTTTCGGCACCGATGCGGGCCACCTTTATGAGGGCGGGATGGAGGGCGTCGTCTGCGGCCCCGGCGGGCGCTACAACACCATGCCCGACGAAAGGGTCGAGATCGTCGACTACCTCGACATGATCCGCGTCTACCTGATGACGATCTGCGACATCTGCGAGGCGGAATGACCGATCTTGCCACCGACCTTGCCACCGAATATCCGGGCCGCACGCGGACCGGGCGCGACGTCGCCCTTCGCTTTACCGAAGCCGAGCATCGCGCCCGCCTTGCCGCCACCCGGCGCGCACTGCGGGACCGTAGGCTGGATGCGATCCTGATCTTCGCGCAGGAAAGCCACTATTACCTCACCGGCTATGACACGGCGGGCTATGTGTTCTTTCAGGCGGGGATCATCACCGCCGAAGACGGGCCGCTGACCCTTCTGACCCGCACCCCCGACCGACGGCAGGCCGAGGTCGCCTCGCTTTATGACGATATCCACATCTGGCTGAACGCGAAGGATGCGAACCCCGCGCTGGACCTGCGCCGCCTGCTCCAGGAGCTGGGCCTTGCGGGCGGGCGCGTCGGCGTCGAGTTCGCGACCCACGGGCTGACGGCGGCGAACGGCCGCCTGGTCGAGGCCGCGCTGGACGGGTTCTGCCGGCTCGAGGATACCTCGGACCTCGTGCGGCGACAGCGGCTGGTGAAATCGCCAGCCGAACTGAACCTCGTGCGCGCCGCCGGCAAGATGGCCGATGCCGCGACGCTGGCGGCGATCGGGGCTGCGCGTCCAGGCGTCTATGACACGGCGCTGTCGGGGGCCGCCGTCACCTCGATGCTGGACGCGGGGGGCGACATGCCCTCGGGCGGGCCGCTGGTCAATTCGGGGCCGCGCGCGCTTTTCGGTCGGGGTCTGGGCGGGCCGCGCCGGATCGGGGCGCAGGATCAGGTGCTGATCGAGCTTGCGGCCTCGGCCTGCCGCTATCACGTGGTGATCGAACATACCGTCGCCGTGGGCGCGCCCGACCCGCGCCAGCTGGCACAGATGGATGTGGCGATCGAGGCGCTGGACCAGATCAAGGCGGCCGCCCGCCCGGGGGTGGAACTCGGCACGCTCGACGACATCCACCGCCGCGTGCTGGACGGGGCCGGTTTTGCCCATGCCCGCTATGCCGCCTGCGGCTACGCGCTTGGCTGCACCTTCAAGCCCACATGGATGGACGCGCCGCCGATGATCTATTCCGGCAACCGGCTGGTGCTGGAACCGGGGATGGTGTTTTTCGTCCATATCATGATCCCCGACACCACGACCGGGATCGCCGCGGGCGTGGGCCAGACCTTTGCCATCGGCACCGACGGGGTGGAAACCTTCAGCGCGCTGCCCCTGAGGCTGTGGAGGGTCTGAGCCGCGCCGGGCGGATGGTCATGGCGGCCGCCGGTCCGGCCGACGCCCTCTCGCCACGGTGTCCGCGAGCTTTGAATGAGCGCGAAATTCCCGGGCACGATGCGTGATCCGCACGTGCCGGAGCAAGGCAGGCTACACGCGTGCCATAAAATCACATGTGCAAAATTCGCGTGTTCTGACGATCAGCCGGTAAACACGCGCCCCCTACCCCAACCGCTCCAACCCCTGGCGCAGCGCGTCCCCCTGCCCCGGGTCCAGCCCCTGCTCCAGCGCGGCGTGTTCGGCCCGCCAGACCTCGACCGCCTGTTCCAGCAGGGCCACGCCCTCCGCCGTGATGCGCAGGCGGCGTGACCGGCGGTCGTCGGGATCGGGCTCCACCACCAGCAGGCCGCGCCGGGCCAGCGGCTTGACCGCTGCGGTCAGGGTGGACGGGTCCATCCCCAGGAACGGCGCCAGACGGCCCATCGGCGGCGGCGCGGGCTGGTTCAGCGCCACCATCAGCGAAAACTGCCCGTTCGTCAGCCCGAAGGGCCGCAGCGCCGCGTCGAACCGCCGGGCAAGCTTGCGCGCCGCGCGCTGCACCCCAAGGCACAGGCAGGTGTCGCGGATCAGGTGCACCGTCTCGGGTGGCAGCAGGGGAACAGGTCGGGTTGCGTCGCTCATTTTATTTTGATATCAAATCAATCAAGCAGAGGCAAGGCGCGATTCGTCGCAGCCGGAGGGAGGAAGCCAATGACCGATACTGTCCCCGCGGCACCCGAGGTGCCAAAGAACACGATCTGCATCTGGTTTGACGGAGCCGCGCAGGAGGCCGCGGAATTCTACGCCGCGACCTTTCCCGACAGCCGGGTCTGCGCCGTTCACCGCGCGCCCGCCGATTACCCGTCCGGCAAGGCGGGCGATGTGATCACCGTGCAATTCACCGTCTGCGGCATCCCCTGTCTGGGGCTGAACGGCGGCCCCCTCTTTCCGCAGACCGAGGCGTTTTCGTTCCAGATCGCGACCGACGATCAGGCAGAAACCGACCGCTACTGGGATGCGATCACCGGCAATGGCGGCCGCGAAAGCGCCTGCGGCTGGTGCAAGGATCGCTGGGGCCTGAACTGGCAGATCACGCCGCGCGTCCTGACCCGCGCGCTGGCGCAGGGCGGCGAACCTGCCCGCCGCGCCTTTGCCGCGATGATGACGATGCACAAGATCGACGTGGCGGCGATCGAGGCCGCCGTCGCAGGCGCGGATAACTGACAGACAACTGACCCGGCCCGCAACGGCCACACCAGGAGGAGGAAAGACCCATGTATGTCGACGGTTTCATCCTGGCGGTCCCGACCGCCAACAAGGAATCCTATGCGAAATTCGCCGCCGCCGCCGGCGAGATCTTTCGTGAGCTTGGCGCGCTCTCTGTCATGGAGGCCTGGGGCGACGACGTCCCCGAGGGCAAGGTGAACTCCATGCACAGCGCCGTCATGCGCAAGGAGGATGAGACGGTGGTCTTTTCCTGGACCACCTGGCCGGACAAGGAAACCCGCGACAAGGGCTGGGCCGCCGCCATGGCCGACCCGCGGATGGAGGGCATCAAGGACATGCCCTTTGACGGCAGCCGCATGATCTATGGCGGCTTTATCCCTATCGTCGAGATGTAGCTCCCTCTGCCGGATGGCCTTTGGGATGACATTCCCTGAACGTCAGGGATGGGCTCGGCGATCATCACATCGTGGCGCCCGACCCGCAGAATGGCGGCCCCGGATGTAAGCCGGGGCTCTGCCCCGGACCCCGGGATATTTTTGCCAAGAAGAAACACGGGCGAGCGGAAGCGGGATAAGCTTCTTTAATATAGTATTATCAGTCGCATAAGCCTACCCCCGCCTGCGATCCGGTGCCTTGCCGCCTAATATACGATAAACCTGCTAGACTTTTAGGTTGAATGCGCCATCCTTTCCCTGTGAAAGGAATCAACCGATGAACCAGGCCATTCCCGTGCTCGACCTGATCGACCGAAAGATCGTCGCCGTGCTGATGGAGGATGCGACGACCCCCATCGCCCAGATCGCGGACCGCGTGGGCCTGTCGCAGACGCCCTGCTGGAAACGCATCCAGAAACTGGAGGCCGCCGGCGTGATCGAGCGGCGCGTGGCCATCGCCAACGGGGCGCTGCTCGGCTTTGGGCTGACCGTCTTTGTGGGGATCGAGGCGCCCGACCACAGCACCGAATGGCGCGACACATTCACCCGCGCCGTCGATCGCCTGCCCGAGGTGATGGAGGCCTGGCGCATGGCGGGAGAGATCGACTATCTGCTCCGCGTCGCAGTACCGGACATGGCCGCCTATGACCGGTTCTACAAGACGCTGACCGACAGCGTCGCGATCAAGAACCTGACCTCGCAATTCGCGATGGAGCGGATGCGCCACACGACCGCCTATCCCGTCAACACCCGCGACCGCTAGAACCCTGTTCCCCCTGGCCGGGGAATTTTGGAAACAAAAATCACGACAAACATGCTAGTGAATATAGTATAATCCAGCGTCCCAACCCCGGAGACCGCCATGAAGATCGACCTCTTCCCCAGCCAGTCCGTGCCCCGCATCATCCACCTGCCGCATGTGGCGATCATCGGCGGCGGCGCAAGCGGCGTCCTGCTGGCCGCCCATCTGCTTCATAATCCCGCTGCCGCGCTGCGCGTCACGGTGATCGAGGGGCAGAACCTGCCCGGCCGGGGCGTCGCCTATTCGACGCGTGACCCGAACCACCTTCTCAACACCCGCGTCGCGAACATGAGCGCCTTTCCGGACGACCCGGACCATTTCCGCCGTTGGCTCAGCGCCCGCGGGACCGAGATGACGGGCGCCTCTTTCGTCAGCCGCGCGACCTATGGCGCCTATCTCTCGGATCTGCTCGCCCCGGTGGCGGGCGACGGGCGGCTGCGCTTTCTGCGGGCGACCTGCACCGGTTTGCGGACCCGTCCCGATGGCGCGGGCGTCATCCTGCAGATGGAGGACGGCCAGACCCTGCCCGCCGATAGCGCGATCCTCGCGACCGGCCACGCGATGCCCGAACCCGACCCGCAGGGCATCGTGCAGGGCGCCTGGGACCCGGCGCCGCCGCCGTCGGAACGTCGGGTGGTAATCGTGGGCTCGGGCCTTTCGATGATCGACCAGGCGATCAGCCTGCTGGAACGCGGCCATTTCGGCGAGATCATCGCCCTTTCGCGCCGGGCGCAACTCCCCCGCACCCATGCGCCGGGCCAGCCGCTTGCCATCAGCCCGGCCGAGATCCCGCTCGGTGCACCGGTCAGCGCACTGATGGCGTGGATCCGGGCGCTGGCGGCGCGGGCGGCAGCGCAGGGCGGCACCTGGCGCGACGCGGTGGACGGGGTGCGCCCGCATCTGCGCGCGATCTGGGCGGCTCTACCCCCGACGGAGCGCGCACGGTTCCTGCGCCACGCCGCCCCATGGTGGGAGGTGCACCGCCACCGCGTTCCGCCCGAAAGCGCGGCGCTGGTCGAACGCGCCCTGCGCGAGGGGCAGCTTCGCCTGCTGCGCGGTGCCTTCCTTGGCGCGGAACAGGACGCCCAGGGGCAGCGGCTGGTGCGCTGGCGCCCCCATGGGCAGGACGCGGCCGAGACGCTGCCCGCCGGCCATATCATTGATTGCCGGGGCATCCGCCGCGACCCGGCCGAGAACGCGACACCGCTGATCGCCGATCTGCTAACGTCCGGGCGGGCGCGGATCGACCCGCTGCGGCTGGGGCTCGACGTGACGCAGGATTGCCGTGTGATCGACCGCGAGGGGCGCGCCGACCCCCGCATCCGCGCCATGGGTCCGGCCTCTCGCGCGGCCTTCTGGGAAATCACCGCGATCCCGGATATCCGCGAACAGGCGCGCCAGCTGGCCGCCGACCTCGTGTCAGAGCTTTGCCCCGCCTGACCCCTGAGCCACGAAAAAGGCCCGCCCCTTGCCAAGGACGGGCCTTTCTGGATTTTCCTTCTGGATTCTCGGGCAAATGCCTGTTTTGGCGTGATTTTTTCAGGTTCTTGCCAATTGGCAATTTTTCACTTCCGGGTCTCTCGCCGGTGTTCGAGGAACAGACGGAACGCAACCTCAAGCGCCGCGTCCGACAGGTTCTCATTGAATTCCAGCGTCACACGGCCGTTCTTGCGGCGCATCGCGACGCCGCTTTCCTCGGGCACGCGGCGGAACAGGCGCTCGGGCGGGCGGGCCTTGCGCGGGCCGGCGGCGGCGGCCTTCAGCCGTGCCAGAACCTTGGCGGCGGGCACCGGAGCCCCCTGCCCTTCGCGCGCCGCGCGCTGTTCCGCGGCCAGTTCCCCCGCGGCCTCGATCAGTTTCGCGCGCTGCTGCGGGTCGCCCAGATAGGGACGCAGCGTGCGGGCGTGAAGCTCCCGGATCTCGCGGATATCGGGATAGGCGGCGATGATCTCCTCGGGCAGCCGGGCAAGCTGAAGGTAGCGTGACAGCCAGCCCTCGGACACCTCCAGCCGCTCCGCCATCGCCTTTTGCCGCCCGCCGTAATAGGACTCGAGCGCCAGCGCATAATCGCGGGCACGCTCGAAATCAGAGATATCCTCGCGGTCGCGGTTCTCCAGATCGGCAAGGCGGAACGCCTCTTCGTCGGTCAGGTCGCGCACCTCGATCAGATAGCGGAATTGCGGATAGTTGTTCGCGCGCAGCCAGCTGATCGCGAAATGACGCCGGGCACCGCAGATCACCTCATACTCGGCCCCTGCCCCCGTTTCGCCCCCGGTCAGCCGGCGCACGATCGCCGGAAATTCCTGCTGCCCCTGCGCCTTGATCGAGGCGATCAGGTCGCCGCAGTTTTCCGGGGTCAGCAGGTCATAGGCGCGGTTGTGCCCGGCCCACATGACGCATTGCGCCGGGTCCACCCAGCGGAGCACCTTTTCCTCCCGCTCGCCCGTATCGGCGAGCGTCGAGGACCGTTTGAGAAACCGCGCCCCGCCGCGATCCTCGGGCGCGGGTTCGGTGGCCGAGAAGTCCTTCAGCACATCCTCGAAAAGCGCGTCGTGACGTTTGCTCATAGCAGTCCCTCCTTGCGAAGCGCGCGGTGATGGCTCGGCCAGGTCTTGCGCGCCAAAAGCTCCACCTCGCGGCCCACGGCGTCCAGATAGGCGCGGCAGCGGCGATGCGTGTCGGTGCGCGTGGCCGCGCCGGTGAGTTCATAGACCGTGCACAGGTTCGCGGTTGCGTTGTCGATCTCGGCGCTGTCCTTGAGCGTCGCCTGAAGCATGTCCTGCGGAAAGACCGCGTCCATCATCCGCTTGATCGCCAGATGCGCCGATTTCTGATCGTTCATCTTTGTCGCAAGAACCTTAACAAAGCTATAGCTGCGCGCACCCCCGTGTTGCGCAAGCTCGGTCAGCGTCGCCTCCATCATCTTGAGGAAATGCGCGGTCGAGGCGAAATCGACGTTGTTCGGCGGCGCCGGGATCAAAAGCGCATTGGCCGCGCGCAGCACCGAAAGCGAGATCATCCCAAGCGCCGGCGGCGGGTCGAGCAGGATCACGTCGAACTGGTCGGCGATGCTTTCCACCCCATCGCGGAGGCGGTCGAGGATGAAGGTCGGTTCCCGCGCCATGCGCGCCGCGAATTCATATTCGGCGTCATAAAGCCCCAGATTGGCAGGGATCAGCGCGATCCCCGGCCAATAGGTCGCGCGCAGCGCGTAATGGAGCGATTTCGGCCCGCCATGGCGAAGGAACGGGTAGAGCGTATCTTCATCCTCATCGACATCCACATCCGGGTTCATGCCGAAAATCGCGGTGGTCGAGGCCTGGCTGTCGCAATCGATCACGCAGACCCGATAGCCCCGCAGCGCGAAATACTGGGCCAAGTGGCTGACAACAGTGGATTTTCCTACTCCGCCCTTGAAGTTCTGGACCGCGAGCACCAGTGGCGGATCGTCCGGCGCGCGATGGGGCAGGGTGCCGAACACCTCGCGCATCCGGTTGATCTGTGCGAGGGTGTAGCCGGTGCGGCGCTGGGTTTCCGCGTCCTTGTCGGGCTCGGGCAGGCGGCCATCGGCCTCGGCGTCGCGGATGGCCTTTTCGGTGCGCCCGACCATTTCCGAGGCCGTGCGGACGTTGAAGCGCAGGTCGAGCCGTTTCTGGGTGCCGGGGGCAAAGACACGCTCTCGCAAGCGGTCGATGACGGTGCTGGCGCGTCGGGTGAGCTGGGCAAGCTCTTCCAACGAGACGGGGGGAAGAACGGGCGTCATGGGGCCTCTCTAATCGGGTCGCGCCAAGGATGCGGCAAACCGGCTCCGGCGTAAAGTTCGGAATTCCGGCAGGATAGGTGAAATAACCGGAAGTTGGGGGCAGGGGGCGCCAATTCCCGGAGTTGGGGGCGCCGGCGACGCCTCAACCCGCCCAATCGGTAAGGTTTCGAACTGAGGTTGCCACAGGATCCTCCAAAACTGTGGATAAAAAGAACCCCCTGATTCAGACTCTTCGGGATTCTAAGATTCAGGAGCGAAATCCAATTGATATGAAAGGAAAATTCCGGCGAAACCTTACGGATCGGGCGGTTTGGCCTACTTTGCGGGACGGGTTGCGCTACGAATCGGAAGGGCTGCGCTTACGGATGGGGCAGGGGGCTGAACTTACAGATCGGGTGTGGCGTGGGGCGGGCCTTGGACGCCTGATTTTCCCCTTTATCCTAAGGGTGTTGCGAATCACCTGCGCACGGTCGATTCATCCATAAATTACTTTTCGGGTGGATACCCCTCTGCTGCCCCGGAAGTGAGGGCAGGCGCGTGACGGAAAGATTGAAACCTTACCCGCCTTGCGCTACAAAAGTAAGAAAAGCGGGGTAAGGTCATGGCAGAAAAATCCTATCGCACGGTCGATATCCGGCCGAACAGCGAAAGCATGATCAAGCCCGGCGAACTCGTGGATCTGATCGAGGTGACGCCGCTTTCGCTCAGCGACCGGCGGATCTACAACCAGCTTCTGGAAAACGCCTGGGATGCGATCGACAAGCCGGTCAGCCATATCATCGCAAAATCGGCGCTGCGGGGGTCGCATAATTCCAACGACCGGGTGGGTGAAAGCCTCGAACGGCTCATGTCCGCCATCGTCAAGGTCGCCGTGATCTGGGACGGAGAGCCCGCAGTGGAACGGGTGCAGCTGCTGGGCGGCAACATCGAGGCGAACCGCGCCGACGGGCTGGTCGAGTACGAGATTCCCGCGCGGCTGCGGCGGATCATCGGCAATTCGACCGTCTTTGCCCGCCTGCAGCGCGAGGTAATGTTCGCGCTCTCGTCGAAATACGCGCTGACGCTGTATGAAATGGTGCAGAAGCGCGGCAACCTGCGCTGGCGCTCCTCCGAGAAGTTTTCGCTCGACGCGCTGCGGGGCGTTCTGGGGGTGCCGCGCGGCAAGCTGACCTCCTGGTCGAACCTCAAGCTGCGCGCGATCGATCCGGCCGTGGCCGAGGTCAACGCGCTGTCGGATTTCATGGTGGCGATCGACCCGATCAAGACCGGGCGCAGCGTGACCCATGTGGAACTGCGCTGGTGGCGCAAGGATGATGAGGCCGCGGGCGCCGCGGGGCGGGCGCTGCAATTTTCCAAGGTTGGTCGCAAGGTCCGGGCCGAGGAACGGGCGCAGGCCGCCCCGACGGCGGCGCCCGCGCGCCCCGCCTGGCTCGATGGGCGCGGCTCTGCGCTGCGGACCGAGACCTATGAAACCGCGCGGATGCGCCACCCCGGCTACGACATCTATTTCGTTGAGGCGGAATGGCGGGCCTGGGTTGCTGGCAAACCCGCCGCGAGCGATCCGGACAAGGCCTATCTCGCGTTTTTCCGCAAATATGCCGAGGCAAACCCGATCTGAAAATTGCCAATTGGCAAGAAACGGGAATTTTAGCCGAAAATCATAGGTTTACGTGGATTATCAGCCGGCGCTTGGGACTCTGCCCGAGGGCAAGACAGCGCCCGCGGCCGGCGCGGAGCCAACCGTCCATCGGGCGAATGCCGCCGCTAGTCACGCGGTCTACGCGAAACCACGGCAGAACCGCGCCGGGATAATGCGCGATCCTGGCCGGTGGCGCGAGCACATCGTCGTGCAGGAGGCGATCGCCACTGACCGCGCGCAGCAGGAAACACCGAAGACGACGGCACCACAACGTCGCGACAAGAGGGCAGGGCCCGGCCCGGCGCCACTTTCAGATGTGTTGACGGGCGGCGGGCGCGCCTCCTATCCTCGGAAAAATGGGCACAGTCGGAGGGGCGGCTGATGACGGATTCCGTTTCTTCTGTCGAAGTCGGGGCCAGCCCCCTGCGCCGGTTGCGGCGCCGCCTCGCGCGGGAAATCGACCCGGCGCTGTGGCCTGGAACGGGCCTGTCGCCCGCGAACCGAACCATCATCTCGCTGATCCTGATCTCGATCCTTCTGATCGTGCTGGAAACCGAGGCCTCGGTGTTCAACCCGCTGCGCGAGGTTTTCTGGTGGCTGGAGTTTACGCTCCTTCTGGTCTTCTCGGGTGAATACGGGCTGCGGGTCTGGTGCGCGCCGGAAAACCCGCGCCATGGCGGGCGGCTCGCCTATATGCTCTGGCCGCTGCCGATGCTCGACCTGATCGTGATCGTCACGATGGCCTTCACCCTTGTCGGGATGGAGGGGGTCCTCTTGCGGCTGCTCCGGCTTATCCGGCTGCTGCGGCTGGCAAAGCTGGGCGCCTTTTCCCGCGCCTTTGACGATATCGCGGCAGCCGTCTTCAAGCGCCGCTTTGAACTCGCGGTCAGCCTGATCATCGCCGCGGTCATGCTGCTTTTGTCGTCGGTCGCGCTTTATGTGGTCGAAGGTGGCGAACAGCCCGTGGCCTTTGGCAGCATCCCGCGCGCGATGTGGTGGTCGATGGCGACGCTGACCACGGTGGGTTATGGCGATATCGTCCCGGTGACGGCGGCGGGCAAGGTCTGCGCCGCGCTGACCGCCCTGACCGGGATCGGCCTGATCGCGATGCCCGCCGGTATCCTAGCCGCCGCCTTCAGCGAGGCGGTCCAGAGCCGGCTGGACCGGGAGCGGGCCCATGACCGGGGCCGTGACCGGGGCGAGGGTCCGGAGGCCTGACGGCCCGACCATCGGCGTCGAGGGCCGAAAGCGCATCTGTGGATGGGGACGGCGCCCCCGAATGCTCCGGTGCGGAGGCCCCCCGGCCACGCCCTGCAACACCCGGCTGCTCCGGGTACTTGATCCGCATGGGAAAACGCGGCAGGTTCGTCAGCGGCAAAGTTTCAAAAATGAGACCTGCCCGGAAAAGCGCCGGAGGGGCATCGTGGCGGATATCGACAAGGCGAGTTTCCGGGACATCGGCGCCCGGCTGCGGGCGCATCGGATCGGACGGGGGCTGGGCCCCGAGGAACTGGCCACGCGGATCGGCATTTCGCGCGCGGCGCTCTACCGGGCCGAGAAGGGCGAGATCACCAAGATCGAGACGCTCGCCTCGATCTCGCGCGAGTTGAACGTGTCCTTGCCGAGCCTTCTGGGGGTCGGGATCGAATACATCCCCAACGCGGCGGCCTTTTTCGAGCGGATGCGCCAGTTGGAGGAAGAGGCGGAGCAGATCATCGGGCTCTTCAGCCCCATCTCGTATCTCGTGACCACGCGCGAGTATGACGAGATCCTGCGCGCGGTTCTGCCGGAATCGCTCAGCCCCGAGCGGCAGGCGGAAGCGGGGCGCATCCTCGATATCCTGGCGGCGCGGAAACGCAGCTTTTCAAGGCGGAAACCGATGCTCGCCTCGATCATCTCGGCCACGGATATCGAACGGTTTCTGCGTCATGGGGTCGAAGGCCGGGCGGGTCTTGCGCCCGATGTTCTGGCGGGGCGGCGCCGCGCGGTGGTGGGCGAGGTACGCCACATCATCGGGCTCTTGCGCAATCCGGATATCGGCGTCCAGCTGGGCGTCTCGCCCGAGCCCTTCCCCTCGACCAGCTTTCAGATCACGCGGGCGGGCGGCACTGCGACGCTGACCGTCAGCCCGTTCCGGCTGGGCCATGACCCGAATATCAGCCTCGGCGTGGGGTTCGTGACCTCGGCGCCCGAGGCGATCGAACTGCATGACGGCATCGCCCGCGCCCTGTGGCAGGGGTCGCTGCGCGGTCCTGCTGCGGCCGATCATCTGGAGTCGCTCGTGCAAAGGGCGCAGGAGGCCGCCGGGGCACGCTGAGTGATTAATATTTGTGCAAAAGTCATCCGGAGCGCGCGCCCGTCTCAAAAATTAGATGATTTTCTTGACAGGTGGCCCGCATCGCGAAATGACCGAGAAACAGTTCCACGGGGGTACATAATGAAGAACACAGGTCTTTTGGTTGCCGCGGTCGCGGCCCTGATCAGCGGTCCGGCCTTTGCGCAGGAATTCGTGGCCAAGATCGGCCATCTCGAATCCGCGGCGCAGAACCGCCACATCCATCTGGAAAAGGTCGCGGCGCTGGTGAGCGAGCGGACCGGCGGCGCGGTCGAGTTTCAGCTTTTCCCGCAGGCGCAGCTGGGCGACCAGCGCCAGATGAACGAGGGCGTGCAGTTCGGTTCGCTGGAAGGCACGGTGGCGCCGGCCGCGTTTCTGGGCGGGTTCAACCCGGTGGTGTCGATCCTCGACATCCCCTATCTGCTGCCCGAGGATGAGGCCGCGGCACAGGCGCTGCGCGAAGGGCCGTTCGGTCAGGCGCTGCTGGACAGCTTTGCCGACAAGGGGATGCACGCGATCGCGCTCTGGCCGAACGGGCGCAAGCACATCACCTCGAACCGGCCGATCGACGAACTGGGCGATTTCGCGAACCAGAAGTTCCGCGTGATGGACAGCCGGGTCCTGATCGAGCAGTTCACCGCGCTTGACGCCTCGGCCATCGCGATTCCGTTCGGCGAGCTTTACACCGCGCTGCAGACCGGCGTCGTGGACGGGCAGGAAAACCCGCTCGATACGATCGAGACGATGAAATACTTCGAGGTGCAGAACAACCTGCTCGTGTCCGGTCACGGCGCGATGGAGGATGTGGTGATCTTCAGCCCGATCTGGTGGAACACGCTGCCGGAAGAGTATCAGACCGTCATTCAGGACGCGTTCATCGAGGTGATCCCGGAACTCGTCGCGAACAAGCAGGCCGCCGTCGACCGCGCGCTGGAGGCCGTGACCGCCGCCGGGATGAACGTGCGCGAGACCACGCCGGAAGAACGCGCGGCCTTCCGCGAGGCGACCTTTGGCGCCACCTCGGCCGCCTATGTCAGCCTTGCGGGCGAGCCGGGGCAGGCGCTGCTGGACATCTACACCGCCGAATACGAGGCGCTGGCGCAGTAAACGGCGCAATGCTGCGGGCCGGTCATTCCGGCCCGTCCCATTTTTTCGCTTAACGGAGCTGCAATGCCGGCCCTGACCCTGCTTCGCCTGTGCGAGCGTTCGATCCTTGTCGTGATCTTCCTGACCATGGTCGCGCTTTACTTTGTCAGCGTCCTTGCGCGGGAACTGGGGGGGCAGGTGGCCTCGTCCTTCGCCTGGATCGAAGAGGCGGTGCGGATGCTCAACCTCTTTCTGGTGTTCCTCGGCCTCGGGCTGGCGCTGGAACGGGGGCGCCATGTCGGCATCCGCAACCTGCGCGACAGGCTGCCCGAGACCCTGCGCCGGGGGCTTTTGAAGGTCACGGATGTGGTGGGTCTTGGCTTTGCGCTTTACATCGCCTGGCTGGGCTGGGGGCTTGCGTCTTTCGTGCTGGGCACGGGCCAGCGCTCGCCCACGCTGGGGATCGCGATGGGCTATGTCTATCTGGCGCCCGTGGCGGGCTTTCTGCTGCTGGCGCTGCGCTATGGGCTGAGCCTTTTCGGCGTCATAGACCGGTTTTCGGACGCGGAGGGCGCGGAATGATTCTGGGCCTGATCGTCATTCTTGCCGTCCTGCTGCTGGTTCTCGGGTTCGAGATGTTCCTGGTGCTGGCCCTGCCGGCGCTGGCCTACAAGGGCGCGTTCTATCCCAACATCCCCGATCTGGTGGTGGTGCAAAAGATCCTTGGCGGCGTCGATCATACGACGCTGCTGGCCATTCCGTTCTTCGTCTTTGCCGCGAACCTGATGGGGTCGGGGCAGATCGCGCGGCAGCTTGTCTCGGTGGTCAAGGCGCTTCTGGGTCATACGCGGGGGGGAATGGGGCATGTGGTCGTGGGCGGCTCGATGGCCTTCGGGTCGGTTTCGGGCTCGGCGCCCGCGACGGTCGCGGCGATGGCGCGCATGGCCTACCCGGAACTGCGGCGCAGCGGCTATTCCGACAAGTTCTCGCTGGGGCTGATCGTCTCCAGCGCCGAAACCGCGCTGCTGATCCCGCCCTCGATCACGATGATCATCTATGGCTGGATGACCGGCACCTCGATCGCGCGGCTCTTTGCGGGCGGGCTGGCCGTGGGGCTGGTGCTGGGGTTGGCCTTTGCGCTTTACGTCAATTTCGTCGCCCGCCGCGACGGGATCGCCCGGGCCGAGCGCGCCGACTGGCCGACGCGGCTGCGCACGATCTGGGCCGCGAAATGGGCGATCGGGATGCCGGTCATCATTCTGGGCGGGATCTATTCCGGCACCTTCACCGCGACCGAGGCCGCCGCAATCAGCGTCGTCTATGCCATCCTGGTCGAGGTGGTCATCCTGCGCAGCCTGACCCTGCGCGGCCTTTTCGAGGTGACCGAGCAGAGCGCCATCAACACCTGCATCATCTTTGTCCTTCTGGCGATGGGGGGCCTTGTGTCCTATTTCGTGACGCTGGCGCAGGTGCCCGGCGCGATCATCGGGTTCCTTGACGCCATGGATGCGGGCTGGATCGGGTTCCTGCTGGTGGTCAATGTCTGCTTCCTGATCGCGGGCATGTTCATCGACCCGAACTCGGCGCTCCTCATCCTTGTGCCGCCGCTTTATCCGGTGGCGGCGGCGCTGGGGATCGACCCGGTGCATTTCGGGCTGATCGTGACGCTGAACATCGGGCTGGGGATGATCACGCCGCCCTTCGGGCTCGATATCTTCGTGGCCTCGTCGACGCTGCGCAAGCCGGTGGCGACGATCATCGCCGGGGTCTGGCCGTTCCTTGCGGTGAACCTGATCGTGCTGCTGCTGATCACCTATGTGCCGCAGATCTCGCTGTTCATTCCGCGACTTATCTTTGGCTGAGGGAACGCGATGACCGTCTGTCTTGACCGACCCGAACCTTTTGTGCCGCGCTGCGCCGAGGCGACGGGCGTGGTGCGCGAAAACACCGCCGTGAACGGCGATTACCGCCTTCTGGTGCTGGATGCCCCGGCGCAGGTTCTGGACTGCCGGCCGGGCCAGTTCTTTCAGCTTCTGTGTCCGGTGACGGGCGAGGACCAGCCGTTCCTGCGCCGCCCCATGAGCATCTATGACTATGATGCGGCGGCGGGGGAGCTGCGCTTTCTTTACAAGGTGACGGGGGCAGGGACGCGCGGTCTGGCCAGCCTGCGGCCCGGCGACGGACTGAATGTGCTGGGTCCGCTGGGGCAGGGGTTTTCCATGCCCGACGACTGGCAGAACCTGATGCTGGTCGCGCGGGGCGTGGGCCTTGCGACGCTGGCGCCGCTGGCACGGACGGCGCATGGGTTGGGGCGCCGGCTGACGGCGATCTGTTCCGCGCGCGCGCCGGAACTTGCGATGTCCGTGGATCTTTTCCGCAGCTATGGCGCCGAGGTGATTGTCGTCACCGATACCGACGGCAGTTCGCACCCCGAGGCCGTGCGTTCCCTGATCGAGGCGCGGATCGAAAGCGGCGCGGTCGATGCGTTCTACACCTGCGGGTCGTACCGGCTGGCGCGGATGCTGCAGGATCTGGGCGCGAAACACGGCATCCCGGGCGAGATCGCGGTGGAACAGCAGATGGCCTGTGGCCTTGGCATGTGCCAGGCCTGCGTGCGCCCGTTCCGCGAAGGGGCGGGCACTGTCCATCGCCGGGTCTGCCGCGAAGGCCCGGTCTTTCCCCTGTCGGAGCTGATCGCATGACCCGCCTGACCACCCGCATCGGCGCCATGACGCTGGCCAACCCGATCATGCCCGCCTCGGGCACCTTTACCGAGGATCTGGCCGATGTGTTCGATCTGGGGGTTCTGGGGGCGCATGTGCTCAAGACCTTCACGGCCGAGCCGCGCATGGGCAACCCCACGCCCCGCGTCTGCGACCTGAGCGCGGGGATGATGAACGCGATCGGCATCCCGTCGAAGGGGCTCGACCATTTCCTGACCCGGACCCTGCCGTTCTGGCGCCGCTATGACGTGCCGCTGGTCGTGTCCATCTCGGCCCACAGCCATGACGATTTCGCGCGGCTGGCGGCGGCGGTGTCCGTCCCCGGCGTCGCGGCGATCGAGGCGAATATCTCTTGCCCGAATATCGAGGCGGATGGCCGCGCCTTTGCGGTGCGGGCCGACAGCACCGGGCAGGTGGTCGCGCATCTGCGCCGCGCGACGGACCTGCCGCTTTGGGTCAAGCTTTCGCCCAATACCGGCGAGCCGGTCGAGGTCGCGCAGGCCGCCGAGGCGGCCGGGGCCGATGCGCTCGTGATGGCGAACACGCTTCTGGGCATGGCGATCGATGTCGAGACGCGGCAACCCCGGCTGGGCAATGTGATGGGCGGTATATCGGGGCCCGCGATCAAGCCCGTCGCGCTGCGCATGACCTATCAGGCCGCGACCAACACCCGCCTGCCCGTGATCGGCTGTGGCGGGATCAGCACGCTGAACGATGTGCTGGAATTCCTGATCGCCGGGGCGACGGCGGTCCAGGTGGGCACCGCCACCTTTCAGTCGCCCACCACGATGCTGCGCCTGCTGGATGGGCTGGACGACTGGCTGGCGGCGCGTGGCATCGCCTCGGTCGCCGATATCTGCGGAACGGTCAGCCTGCCAGCCGTCAGCCCGCCTATGCCCGCCGCCATGCCCCCGCTCGCATCATGAACCGGCCGGGCACGGATATCGGCGCGCTGCTTGCGCAGCAGATCCTTGACGCGGTGCGCGCGCTCTCGCCCGACGGGGCTGGCGTCAGCCGGCCGGCCTATTCCGATATCGAGACCCGCGCGCTGGATTGTCTGTCGCAGATCGCCCGCGATCACGGCCTGATCGTGGAAGAGGACCCGGGCGGCAACCGCTGGTTCACCCTGCCCGAACATCGTGACGCGGGCCGCTATCTGGTGATCGGGTCGCATATCGACAGCGTGCCCGAGGGCGGGAATTTCGACGGGCTGGCCGGGATCGTCGCGGGCCTTCTGGTGCTGATCCGGGCGCGCGGGCGGGGCCTGCGGATGCCGGTCCGGTGTCTTGCGATGCGGGGTGAGGAAAGCGCGTGGTTCGGGTCCTGCTATCTGGGGTCGCGGGCGCTGACCGGGCAGATGACCGAGCAGGAACTCGGCTCGCGCCACAAGGGCGATGGCCGCACGCTGGCCGAACACATGGCCGCGCTCGGCATCGACACGGGCCGGATCCTGGCCGGGCGACCCCAGACCGACCTTGGCCGGATCGCGGGCTATATCGAGCTGCATATAGAACAGGGTCCGGTTCTGGTCGAACGCGACATCCCGGCGGCCATCGTCACGGGGATCCGGGGAAACATCCGCTTCCGCAGCGTGACCTGCACGGGGCAGGGGGGACATTCGGGGGCGGTGCCGCGCGCCTATCGCCACGACCCGGTTCTGGCCATGGCAGACCTGCTGACGCGGCTCGATGACAGCTGGCTGCATATCCTCCAGACGGGGGGCGATCTGGTCCTGACCTCGGGCATGGTGGCGACCGATCCCGCGCGCCATGCTATCACCCGGATCGCGGACAGCGTCAGTTTCAGCCTCGACATCCGGTCGCAGAACGCCGAGATCCTGACACATATGCGGGATTATCTGGGGGATGAGATGCGCGATATCGAACGGGTGCGTGGCGTGCGGTTCGAGACCGGCCCCGAGATCCCGGCCGCGCCCGCGCTGATGGATGCGGGGATGGTGCGCGACCTGATGCAGGCGATGGCGCGCACCGGGCAGGAACCCTTTTCAATGGCATCGGGCGCGGGGCATGATGCGGCGGTCTTTGCGCAGGCGGGCATCCCTTCGGCCATGGTATTCGTCCGCAACAGGAACGGGTCGCACAACCCGCGCGAGGCGATGGAGATCGAGGATCTGATGGCGGGCATCCGGATCATCTCTGCCTACCTGGAAGAGGCAGGGGCATGAGCGCATCGATGCTGACCGCGGAACGGCGCGCCGAAATCGCGCGGGAAACCGCGCAGGCGCTGTTGCAGATCGACGCGATCCGCCTGTCGACGGAACGCCCCTTCATGTTCAGCTCCGGTCTGGTCAGCCCGGTCTATATCGATTGCCGGCGCATCATCTCCTTTCCGGATATCCGGGCCCGGCTGATGGCCAGCGCGACCGAGATCCTGCAGGGCGACATCCCAGCGACCGAGGCCGTGGCGGGCGGCGAAACGGCGGGCATTCCCTTTGCGGCCTTTCTTGCCGCCAATACCGGCCTGCCGATGCATTACGTGCGCAAGCGGCCCAAGGGCTATGGCCCCAATGCCCAGGTCGAAGGGGTGATCGCGCCCGGTCAGCGCGTGACGCTGATCGAGGATCTGACGACCGATGGCGGGTCCAAGCTGCGGTTCTGCAAGGCGCTGCGGCGGGCCGGGGCAAAGGTGTCGGACTGTCTCGTCCTCTTCTACTACGATATCTTCCCCGAGACGCGCGATCTTCTGGCGGGCGAGGGGCTGGCGCTTCATGCGCTGGCGAACTGGCAGGATATTCTGGCCGTCGCCGATGAAGGCGGGCCGTTCGGACCCGCGGAACTGGCCGAGATCCGGTCGTTTCTTGACAACCCGCTTGACTGGTCGGCCCGCCATGGCGGGGCATCCCGGCTGTTTTTCCAGGAAAGGACCGTATGATGTTCACCTCTCTGATCCAGACGCTGCTTGACCGGGGGCGCGGCATCCACGGCTATCGCGCGCTGGCCGAGGCCGCCTATGACAAGGCCGGCACCGCGCCCGAGGCCGCGGCCTATTTCATGCTGGCCAAAGAGGCCGAGGATTTCGTGGATTTCACCGAACGGATGCCGGTCCCTGCGCATGAGCTCGACGCGATGTTCAAGCGCATCAGCGCCGATGCAGCCGCGCTCGACGCGGCCTATGAGGGCGGCGATGCGGCGGCCGTTCTGGCGGTGCTGACGCGCATGGCTCAGGACGCGGCGCGGCTGCGCGGCGCCTGAGGGGCTGTGCCACAGTTCAGCGCAGACCGTTCAGCCAGTTCAGGATATCGGCGCTGTCCGTGACATCGCCGTATTTCTGGCCGATGTCGTAAAGGTTGGCGTGATGGGGCGCCTCGGCCCGGTCGGCGCAGCAATCGGCAGGCACCAGCACGTTGAAGCCCGACTGGACCGCATCGACCACGCTGGCGCGCACACAGCCCGAGGTCGTGGCCCCCGTCACTACCAGAGTATCGACCCCCGCCCCGGTCAGCAGCGCCGCAAGCGAGGTCCCGAAAAAGGCCGAGGCGCCCTTTTTCACGATCACCGCATCGCCCGGCCGGATGCCCGTGCGGTCGTCGATCTCGACCAGCCGGCTGCCCTCCTGCAGGGCGGCCATTCCGGTGGCCTTTTTCAGCCAGGGCAGGGCGGTCACCTCGCCGGGGTGAAAGGCGATGGTGGTGTAGATGACCGGAAAGCCGGCCGCGCGGGCCGCGTCGGTCAGCCGGCGCGTCGCCGCGAGGGGGCCGGCCATGTCGGCAGCGGTGGGATATTGCGGGTCGGTGAAGCCATAGCTGAAATCGACCACCAACACGGCGGGCCGCCGCCCGCGCGGGACGGGGCGGCCAAAGCCCGCCTGATCGTAGACCTGTTCCTGAGACATGGGAAACCCCGTGCAAACCTTGTGGGAAACGACCCCGCGCGGCAGGTTGTGAAAGGCGCACGCGGGGCAGGCGGCCTCAGCAGGCCAGCTGGATCTCTTTGACCACGATGTCGCCGTCGATCACGATGGCCTCGTCATCGAGGAACAGCGAGCAGTTGCGCATCGGGATATCCAGATGGCAAGCGGTGTCGTTCGGCCCGCCGAGCTCGTTGTTCGGCCCGGTCGAGAACATGACGTTGCCGTAAAAGCTGCGCGGCTCCATCCCCATGCCGCCCTCGAAGCTGCCGGGGACGAAGTTGTGCCATTTGGCATTCGGGTTCATGCCCCAGCCCACATGGCTCATCCCGAAGCCGCGCTTGTCGTTGAAGGCGGCCATGTAGCCCTTGACGATCTCGGCCTCGAGCCCGCCGCGGATATCGGTGATCCAGCCCTTTTCGATGGTGTAGGTGATCGGTTCGCGCACCATGATGTTCTGCGGCAGCAGGATATCGCCCGGCGCCACCACGATCTGCCCGTCCACCCCGTCATCGTCGCCGCCCGTGAAGACAAAGCCCGAGGGCCAGTGATCCCATCGCCCGGGCGTGTCGGTGCAGGCATATTCCGGCACCGTCGGATAGGTGTTCAGCTTGTAGGTCACGTCCGTCCCGTGCGCCGAGGTGATGCGCATGACCTTTGCACGATCCAGCATATCGGCGGCGATGGTGACCTTCTCGCGCAATTCAGGATAGGGCAGCATCCGCGCCAGCAGTTCGGGCGGCTCGACCGCGGTCAGGATGCGCGTGCCGGCGGCCTGAATTGCGAACTGCTCTGGGCTGAAGAGCAGGAAGATGCAGTCGATCAGCATGTCGCAGTTCTTGAGCGCCTCGACCGCCTCGGGCATCGCGGCAAGGCCGGTCTGGCCCACCGCCCAGGCGTCGGTCGGCAGGGGCGCGGGCAGGCGCATATGATACATCCGTGCCCCAAGGCGCTGGCCGGCGGCCATGAAGGCATCGGCATAGGCGAGCCGGTCGGCCCCTTGCGTCAGCACGATCAGCTTTTCGCCCTCGTGCACGCCCGACATCCGTAGCTGATGCAGGCAGATTTCCGTGAAACTGGTATGGTCCATCTGCGTCTTCCCTGTTGTTTAGGCGTTGAAATCCATGACCGCATCCAGAAAGCCGGGCAGGTCGTCCCACGGGATCATGTGGCCGGCGCCCTCGACGATGCGGGTTTCAAGATGCGGGATGAGGGTCTGGATCTCGGCCAGATCCCCGGGCTGGATGACGGGCGCGCCGCCCGCGACGACCAGCCGGACGGGCAGGTCGAGGTGCGGCATGTCCTGATGCACGTCATCGGTGTGGAACCCGTCATAGGCGGTCTTGATCGCGCCGTAATGGCAGGTGTGCAGCCACTCGGCCCGCAGTGCGACCTGCTCGTCCGTCCATGTGGGGCAAAAGGCGCGCATTTCCTCGGCGGTGCATCCGCGCCGTGCCAGCCGGATGGAATCGCCATACCAGGGCCAAGCCGAGGGATAGACGCGCCGCCCCGGCCCGCTGACCGGCGGATCGACCAGGATCAGCCCGCCAAAGCTGCCGGGCGCCCGCCGCTCCGCCCGGATGGCGATGCGCGCACCCATCGAATGGCCCAGCAGCACCGGCCGGTCCAGCCCGCAGGCCGTGACCAGCGCTGCCGCGTCATCGGCCAGCGCATCCAGCCCGTAATCGAGATCGCCGGCCTCGCTCAGCCCCCGTCCGCGCACATCGAGCACATGCACGTCGAACCGTTCCGCCAGCCGTTCGGCGACAAAGCCCCAGGTGACCGCGGGCGAGGTGATGCCGGGGATCAGCAGCATCTGTGGCCCCGGCCCGGGATGGTGGATCAGGTGCTGGCGGATGCCGTTGGCGTGGACGTTGTAGCCCTGTCCCGCGATCCCCATCAGTAGGCCCCCGACAGCAGAGTGCCGCCGCCCGGAACGCGGGTTGGCAGGTTCAGCGCGCGCAGCATCGCCCATGTGGTGGCCACGGCGGCAGTCAGGACGGGCTTGCGCGTCTGCGCCTCGACGGTCGAAATCGCGGCGAGCGAGGGCATCTGCACGCAGGCCGAAAGCACGATGGCATCCGCATCCGCAACATCCATCCCCGCGACGATGCCCGGCAGGTTCATCGGGTCATGCGCCGCCACGGCGAGGTTGTCCGATATTTCCAGCGCGCGGTAATCGCCGACCTCGATCCCCTCATGCCGGATGTAGTCGACGACCATCTCGGTCAGGGGCTTCATGTAGGGGGTGACGACCGCGACGCGGCGGGCGCCGATGGCACGGATGCCATCGACCAGCGCCCCGGCCGAGGTGATGACGGGCGCCGCCGCATCGTTCTGCACCGTCACCCCGTGCAGCCGATCGGCCGAGGCGCAGTGATAGCCGTGGCCCATGGACATGATTGCCACAAGGCATGCGTAACCCATCACATCGACGCGGGCATCCGACAGTTCCAGCGCGCAGCGGTCGCTGTCGGCATCCATCGCGGCGAGTTCTTCCCGCGTCACATGCTTCATGCGCATCCGCGACGAGTGAAAGGTGAACCGCTCGGGGGCGATCATCTCGCGCGCGCGGAGGAGGGCGGGGATTTCCGTCTCCATCGTCACGTTGGAACTGGGGACGATCTGGCCGATGCGGATGGGTGTCATGGGACCTGCCTTCTGGATGAGTCCCCCGAAGGCTAGGGCGCGGCACGGCGCGAGTTCAAGAAAAATCGTATGTATGCACCCGATTATTCACAGAGTGCCCAGAGCTTGGGCAGTGGCGGGTCAGCTGATCTTGCGCAAAAGGGCTAGCAGCATATCCTGTTCATAGGGCTCCAGAGGGGCCAGTGTTTGCTGGGTGATTTCGCGCATGAGGGGGACAGCCTCGGCCAGGAGGGCGCGCCCGGCCTCGGTGGTCGAAAGCATGTGACGACGCTTGTCGGTTGCGTCGGCCCGGCTGACGATCAGGCCGCGTTCCTTGAGCCGCGACACGACGCCTTTGGTAGTGGCCGCGTCCATGGCGACCATGCGGCCAAGGGCGTTCTGCGACACCGGGCCGGGTTCCGTCGCCAGCCTGTGCAGCGTCGAAAACTGAACCGGCGTCAACAGGTTACCCAGCTTTTCGGTGCAGATGGCGATATGGGCCTGATGCGCCTTGCGCAGAAGAAAGCCGACCTGATCGTCCAGCCGGTATTCCGAAAGCTCCTGTCGCGTCATCTGCATCCTCCCTGCCCCAGCCCCCGGATTCCGGGATATCTCTTCCTTAGCGCGCCCGGTTCCATTCTGCCACAGCTCTGCCATGCCCGGGCAGTGGCAAGCGATGTGACAAAAAAACAGGCATTGTCCGCGCGGGCCGGGAAATCTTGTAGAAAAAGTTTGTATGCACCCAAATCCTGCAGCAGGCTTCGCGGGATGTGTAAGCTGGAGCGGGGGAAGAGGATGGACCGGCTGGAGTTCGCGTTGAACGGGCGGCAGGTCGCGGTGGCGGATGCGGCCGGGCTGTCGCTGCTGGACCTGCTGCGGGACCGGCTGGCGCTGAATGGCCCGAAATACGGCTGCGGGCTTGGGCAGTGCGGGGCCTGCACGGTGCTGGTCGATGGCGCGCCGGCCCGGTCCTGCGTGATGCGGGCGGGCCGGGTGGCGGGGCGGGCGGTCATGACGCTCGAGGGTCTTGCCGATCCCGCGACCGGGGCGCTGCATCCGGTCCAGCAGGGGTTCATCGACGGGCAGGGGGCGCAATGCGGCTATTGCCTGAACGGAATGGTGATGACGGCCGTGGCGCTGCTGGCGCGCAATCCCGACCCGTCGGAGGCCGAGATTGGTACGGCGCTGCGTGACAACCTGTGCCGCTGCGGGACGCATCTGGAAATCGTCGCGTCCGTCCGTCACGCTGCCCGCCGCGCCGCGCTTCAGGCCGACCGCCGCATGGCTGGGGCCGCCGATGACTGAGGTGACGCCCGACATGCCCGACCTCCGGACCGACCCTCCGCCCGGCCTTCTGTCGGTCTTTGACGACCGGCCCGAGGGGCGGATCACCTTCCTTCAGATGGATGAGACCGGCCGCGCCATCGCCCGGAACGGCCATGTCGATCTGGGCACCGGGATCGAGACCGCGCTGGCCCAGATCGTTGCAGAGGAACTGGACCTGCCGGTGGACGATGTTCAACTGGTCCTTGGCGACACGGCCAGCACCCCCGATCAGGGGCCGACCATCGCCTCGGAAACGATCCAGATCGCGGCGCATCCCCTGCGCCTTGCCGCTGCGCAGGCAAGGCAGGCGCTTATGGGCCTCGCTGCGCGCCGCCTCAACGCGCCCGCCGCCGAGGTCGAGACCCGCTGCGGCGCGGTGCATTGGCGGGACGCGGCTATCGCCTATGGCGCCCTGATCGCGGGGATGCAGCTGACGATGCGGCTGGACCCGGGGGTCCCGGTCAAGGATCCGGCCAGCTATCGCATCGTGGGCCAGCCTGTGCAGCGCCGCGACCTGCCCGCCAAGCTGACCGGCAGCTTTGCCTATATCCACGACCTGCGTCTGGAAGGGATGCTGCACGGCCATGTCGTCCGCCCGCCCTATGTCGGGCGGGACAGCGGCGCCTTTGTCGGGCGCAGCCTGATTGGGGTGGACCGCGCCTCGGTTCAGGGGATGCCGGGGCTGATCGACATCGTGATCGAGGGTGATTTCGTCGGCGTCGTGGCCCGGACCCCGCAGCAGGCGCAGGCCATCGCCGAGGCGCTGCGCGTCGACTGGCACCTGCCGCCCCCGCTGCCGCCGATGGACCGGCTGGCGGACACGATCAGGGAGCAGCCGTCGAGCCCGCGGGTGCTGGACAGCAGCGGCGATTTCGATCGGGGGCTTGCGGAATGCGGCACGCGGCTCGCGCGGACCTATCTCTGGCCCTATCACGAACATGGCTCGATCGGGCCCTCCTGCGGCGTCGCGGACTGGAACGGTGGCGCGCCCATCGTCTGGTCGGGCACCCAGAACCCGCATATGCTGCGCGACGATCTTGCGCTGCTCGCAGGGCTCGCACCCGAACGGGTCGAGGTGCGTCGCCTTCAGGCCGCCGGCTGCTATGGCCGCAACTGCGCCGACGATGTCTGCGGCGATGCGCTGCTTTTGTCGCGCGCGGTGGGCCGGCCGGTCCGGGTCCAGCTGACCCGCGCGCAGGAACATCTGTGGGAGCCGAAGGGCGCCGCCCAGTTGATGGAGGTTCAGGGCGGTCTCGGCCCCTCGGGCGATCTCCACGCCTATGGTTTCGACAGCTGGTATCCCTCGAACCGGGGGCCGAACCTTGCGCTGCTGCTGACGGGGCGGATTTCGCCGGACCCACATCACGCGAAGATGGGCGACCGGACCATCGTGCCGCCCTATCGCGTGCCGCACAAGCGCGTCACCTGCCACGATCTGGCGCCCATCGTGCGCGCGTCCTGGATGCGCGGCGTCTCGGCCCTGCCCAATACCTTTGCCCATGAAAGCTTTGTCGATGAGCTCGCACATGAGGCGGGCGAGGACCCGGTCGCCTTTCGCCTGCGCCATCTGGACGACCCCCGGCAGGCCGATCTGGTGCGCCGCACCGCCGATGAGGCCGGGTGGCAACCCCGCAGCGGTCCGCGATTCCGGCGGCAGGGGCGCATGGCCTATGGGCAGGGCTTTGCCTTCGCGACCTATGTCCACGGGACCTTTCCGGGCACGGCGGCGGCCTCGGCGGCCTGGGTCTGCGACGTGGCGGTCGATACGGAAACCGGCGAGGTCGCGCTGACCCGCGTCCTTGTCGGGCAGGATCAGGGCCTTGTCATCAACCCTGAGGGCGTGCGCGCGCAGATCCACGGCAACGTCATCCAGACCGCCAGCCGCACCCTGACCGAAGAAGTGACCTTTGACGCCATCGCCCCCACCGCCAAAAGCTGGGCGACCTACCCGATCCAGAGCTTCGCGCAGGTCCCCGAGATCCGGACCATGCTGATCGAGCGGCCGGGCGACCCGGCGCTCGGTGTGGGCGAAAGCGCCGCCGTCCCGGCCGCCGCCGCCATCGCCAACGCGATCTTCGACGCGACCGGCATACGCCTGCGCGAGGCGCCCTTCACCCCCGAAAAGCTGCGCGCCGCGCTGGCTGCAGAGGGGACAGGGACCGCTGCGCTGCCCCCCGCCGCGCCCCTTGCCACGTTCAGGTGGGGCAGGCGCTGGGGCCCGCTGGCCGCGCTTGGCGGGGTACTGACCCTCGGGGCGCTGGCGCTGCCGATCCATTCCGCCATCCCGCTCAGCCGTGCGCCGGCGCCGGGACAGTTCACTTCCGAAACGCTGGCCCGCGGTGCCGAGGTCTTTGCGGCCGCGAATTGCGCCGGCTGCCACACCGCCGAAAACGGGCCGCCGAATGCCGGGGGGCGTCCGATGGAAACGCCGTTTGGCACGGTCTACAGCACCAACCTGACGCCCGATCCCGAAACGGGTCTTGGCCAATGGTCCTTTGCCGCGTTCGAACGCGCGATGCGCCACGGGATCAGCCGCGACGGGAAAAACCTCTATCCGGTCTTTCCCTATACCGCCTTTGCGCGGATCGACGACGGCGACATGCAGGCGCTTTATGCCCATCTGCAGACCCTGCCGCCGGTCCGGGCCGAGACGCCCCGCGCGGCGATGCTGGCGCCCGTGAACCTGCGCCCGGTGAACGCGGTCTGGAACGCGCTCTACCATGAGCCCTCGACGTTGCAGCCTGATCCGGCGCAAAGCGAGGCATGGAATCGCGGACGCTATCTCGTCGAGGGCGCGGGCCATTGCAGTGCCTGCCACACGCCGCGCAGTGCGCTTGGGGCGGAAGACCCTGCGCGCGCTTATGCCGGCGCGATGGTCGGGGCCGACTGGGCGCCGCCGCTTGCGGGGCCGGCCGCCGGGGCGCGCGGCTGGGACGAGGCCGCATTCGCCGCCTATCTGCGCGACGGTCACGCCCCGGGGATCGCCAGCGCCTCGGGGCGGATGGCAGGGATTGTGGCCGGCCTCGGCGCGCTGCCGGATGCGGATATCCGCGCCATGGCGACCTATCTTGCGAGCCAGGTCGTTTTTTTTCGGGCCGCCCCAACCCCGGGCCGAGGCTGCGCTGCCGCCGGGCCCTGCCTCGCGCCTCTTTGACGCCGCCTGCGCCAGTTGCCATGCGCCGGGGTTGCCGGGGGCCGTGACCGCGGCGCAACTGCCGCTGACCATGTCCTCTGCCATCCGCGCGCCGGCACCCGATGCGGTGCTGCGCGTCATCCGCAACGGAATCGAGGCGCCGCTTGCGCTGCCGCTGCGCGATATGCCCGGCTTCGGGGCCGAGCTTTCGGAGGCGCATATGGCCGAACTGGCCCGCTACCTGCGTGCGCGCTTTGCACCCGATCTTCCGCCATGGCCCTGATGCGCCCGGGATTTGGGCATTTCACCGTCGATCTGCGCCCCGCCAACACGAAACAGTTGCCAAAGATAGTTGTATGCATACAAATGATATGAAGTGAACTTGCAGGAGGATTCTTCGTGACCGCGATCGACCGCATCGATATCGCCGTGATCGGCGCAGGGCTTGGGGGCGCGGCTGCTGCGGCACTGCTGATCGACGCCGGCTTTGAGGTGGAAGTCTTTGAACAGGCGCCCGAGTTCGTCCGGCTGGGGGCGGGTATCCATATCGGGCCGAATGTGATGAAGATCTTCCGCGCCCTCGGGCTGGAGGACCGGCTGGCCGCGATCGGCGCGCATCCCGACCACTGGTTCTCGCGCGACGGGATGACGGGTGAATACCTGTCGCGCATCAAGCTGGGCGACTTTGCCAGGCGGGAATATGGCGCGCCCTACATCACCATCCATCGCGGCGATCTCCATGCCGAGCAGATCGCGATCCTGCCCCGGGACCGGCTGCATTTCGGTCATGGCCTGACCGATCTGGAAGAGCGTGAAGACCATGTCCTGCTGACCTTTGCCAATGGCCGCCAGATCGGAGCGGGGCTGGTGATCGGCGCCGACGGCATCAACTCGCGTATCCGGGAAAAGCTGCTGGGCCCGGAAAAGCCGAAGTTTTCCGGTTGGATAGGTCATCGGGCGCTGGTCGACATGGACAAGCTGCGCGCCACGGGGCTGGATTACGAGCGCTGCGTGAAATGGTGGTGGGACCTCTCGCGCCACATCATGGCCTATGCGACCAAGGGCGATGGCAGCGAATATTACTATGTGACCGGCGTGCCCGTGGACAGCTGGGACCACGACGCGGGTTTCATTGACAGTTCGCAGGAGGAGATGGACGCGATCTTTGGCGCCGGCGCCCATCCGATGGTCCGCGGCCTGATCGACGCGACCACCCATGTCACGAAATGGCCTTTCTGGAACCGCGATCCCATGAGCCTCTGGAGCCGGGGCCGCCTGTGCCTTCTGGGCGATGCCTGCCATCCGATGCGCCCCCATATGGCCCAGGGCGCCTGCATGGCGATCGAGGACGCGGCGGTGCTGGCCCGCGCCCTGTCGCTGACCGGGGCCGATGATTTCCGTACGGCCTTCCGCATCTACGAAAACGCGCGGCGCGACCGGGCGACCAAGGTCCAGACGATCTCCAACGCCAATACCTGGCTGAAGGAACCCGAAGATCCGGCATGGGTGTATGCATATGACCCCATGAACGTCCCGCTCCATTAGGCCGGGATGCGACGATGACCTGCGCGGCCGCGCGCGGGTCCAATACGTGAACGAGGAGGTCCGGCCCCAAGTCGCCGAAGACCGCCCATCACCCCCCAACAGGGAGCTATCAACATGTCCCGAAGCTTGTCTCTCAAGCTGGTCAGTCTGGTTATCCTGACCTGCTATTTCGTGCCTTATGCCCTTATCGGACAAGTCGCTGCCTGGTATGGCAGCTTCCTGTTCTGGTGCCTTGCGGGCGTCGCCATCATCATCCTGAACATCATCGCCACCGCTGGCTTTTCGGAGGATGCGGAATGACCCTCTCGCTCGTGATCTGGGGGATCGCCATCTATGTGATCCTGTCGCTCGTCGTTGCCTGGCTGTCGCGTTCGGGCCCGGCCAGTTCCATGTCGGGCTATTTCCTGGGCGACCGGGGGATGGGGGGCATCGTCTCGGCGCTCAGCTATTCGGCGACCACCTATTCGGCCTTCATGATGGTCGGGCTTGCCGGCCTGACCTATCGTGGCGGGGTCGGCGCGTTGGGCTTCGAGATCGTCTATTTCGCCGGCGTCACACTGGTCGCAATCTTCGGCCCGCGCTTCTGGCGGGCGGGCAAGCGCCACGGTTTCGTCACCCCGTATGAGATGCTGGGCACCCGCTATGGCAGCAAATGGGTGGCCATCCTGGCGGGCCTCACCAGCCTCGTGTTCCTGATCCCCTATTCGGCGGTGCAGCTGTCGGGCGTGGGCTATCTGCTCTCGGGCATGACCCAGGGGCAGATCAGCTTTGGTACCGGCATCCTGATCGCGACGGTGCTGGCGATCCTGTTTTCCTATATCGCGGGCATCCGGTCGGTAATGTGGACCGACAGCCTGCAGGCGGGCATGATGATCATCGCCTCGGCGGCGGTCTGCGTGCTGGTCGTGGCCGAGATGGGCGGGTTCTTCACCATGTTCGACCGCATCGCCGAGGCGTCGCCCGCCATGCTTCAGGTGCCCGGGCCGGGGCTTTTCAGCTTTGCGACGTTCCTTGGCATGACACTGCCCTGGTTCTTCTTTGCCATCTCGAACCCGCAGGTCAGCCAGCGTCTGTTCATGCCCGCCTCGCTCGGCGCGCTGCGCCGGATGCTGATCATCTTCCTGTGCTTCGGCCTCGTCTACACCCTCGTGTCGGTCATCTGGGGCTTTTCGGCCTTCCTCGCCTTCCCCGATCTGGCGCGTCCGGATCTGGCGACCTCGATGCTGCTGTCGTCGGATTTCGTGCCGCCGGTGCTGGGGGTGATCGTGATGATCGGGATCATGGCGGCGGCCGTGTCCACCATTGACTCGATCCTGCTGACGCTCTCGTCGATCTTTTCGCGGGACGTCTATGGCAACCTGACCGGCGACCGCGACGATGCGCGCCAGCTGAAGATCGGCAAGTTCGTGATCCCGGTCATCTCGGTCCTTGCCCTGGGCTTTGCCGCGATGGAGTTCAGCATGATCGCGATCCTCTCGGTCGCGACCTCGGTCGGGCTGGTGGTGATCGTTCCGGCGACCATCGGCGCCTTCTTCTGGTCACGCGCCACGGCGGCGGGGGCCATCGCCTCGATCGTCGGCGGGGTGATCTTTGTCATCGGGATGTACCTGACGGGCAATTCGCTGATGGGGCTGAATGCCGGTGTTCTGGGCTTTCCGGTCGCGGCGCTGATCTTCGTCGGTGTCAGCCTTGTCACCCGCCCGTCGCCGGCCGAGGTGCTGGACGGCTTTATCGATCCGCACCCGCAGCCCGTAGGCGCAGCCAGGGTCGCCTGACGCAAGGATCGGCCACCCTTTCGGGACCCGTGCCATCCGGCGCGGGTCCCGGTCATTTTACCGCGCCGGCGCATGGTTGCCCCCTTGCGGACCCCGAAACGACTGGAAGCCCCGACCCGATCCCTGTATCCTGAGCCGGACCGCGGGAGAGCCTTTGGCGCGGCCCCCTGAGACAATGGCGAACCCGGCAAAGGGAGGCCCGCTTGGCCGAGAGAACGCGTGACATCCTTGGGCAATCCATCGCGCTGAAGCTTGAGGCGGCGATCATTGCGGGCGAACTGGCCGCCGGAACGCGGCTCGATGAGGTGACGCTGGCCGAACGGCATAACGTGTCGCGCACGCCCGTCCGCGAGGCGTTGCAGATCCTTCAGGCGCGATCCCTTGTCACCCGCATCCCGTTCCGGGGCACGGTGGTGAGCGAGATCACCCGGGAACGGATCAGCGAGCTTTTCGAGGCGATGGGCGAGATCGAGGCGCTGTGCGGGCGGTTCGCGGCCGAGCGCATGAGCCTTGAAGAACGGGCGCGGCTGGAGGCGCTGCATGACGGAATGGCCGCGCTCATGCAGGGGCAGGATGTGGCGGCCTATGAAGAGGCCAATACGGAATTTCACCAGTTGCTCTATCTTGGCGCGCGCAACAGCGAGTTTCAGACAATGGCCGAGGCGATGCGGCTGAAGCTCGCTCCGTTCCGGCGCAGGCAACTGTCGGATCAGACCCGCATCGCGCGGTCCCACAAGGAACACGCGCAGATCGTCGAGGCGGTAATGCAACGAAATGGCGCTGCAGCCGAAAAGGCGCTGCGCCGCCACCTGATCAGCGCGGCGAGCGCGATGCTGCTGCACTGGCCCGAGGAACCGGCGCGGCGCGGTCAAAGGCCGCCCAAGGCGTCGTGACGGCACGCGAGCTGTCGCCGCCGGGGGCGCCGGGCTCAGAAGGCCAGCGCCGCCCCATCCGCACGCGGGTCCGACGCGACCTCGACAAGGCCGTCCGGGTGAACCGCAACGCCGCCTGCATGACCTGCCAGATCGCTGTAGGGCGCGATGATCTCCACCTCATGGCCCGCGTTTCGCAGGCGCTCGATCAAGGCGGGGTCAAAGCGCGCTTCCAGCTTGAGGCTGACGCTCGCATCGCCCCAGGTCCTGCCCAGTAACCAGCGCGGCGCGGAGACGGCCTGTTGCAGGTCCTGCCCGAACATCGCGTAGCGGCTGAAGACGGCGGCCTGCGTCTGGGGCTGACCCTCGCCGCCCATGGTGCCATAGGCAAGCACCCGTCCATCCTTCAGTTGCGCGAGGGCGGGGTTCAGGGTGTGGAACGGACGCGCAAAGGGGCGCAACTGGTTCGGTCCGGCATCAAGGCTGAAACCTGCGCCTCGGTTCTGGAAGAAGACGCCCGTTTCCGGGCAGGTGAGCCCCGAGCCGAATTCCCAGAACACCGACTGGATGAAGCTGACGACACATCCGTCGCAGTCCGCGGCCCCCATCCAGATCGTGTCGCCCGGCTTTGCAATTTCCGGCCAGGGACGGGCGCGGGCGGGGTCGACCTGGCGGGCAAGCGCGTCCAGCGCGTCGGGCGCAAGCCAGTCCTGCGCGCAGCCCTCCATGTGATCCGGGTCGCCCAGTTCCGCGTTGCGCCGGATGAAGGCGAGTTTCGTGGCCTCGATCACCCCGTGCAGATGGGCGAACCCCTCTGCCTCGGTCACGCCCAGCCGGTCGAATAGCCCGAGGATCATGAGCGAGGAGACGCCTTGCGTCGGCGCGACCATGTTCCAGGCCCGGCCCACGCTCAGGTCCGTCATGAGGGGGTCGGTGGTCTCGGCCGCGAACCGGGTGAAATCGGAACGGCGCAGCGGACTGCCGGTCTTTTCCAGCCAGGCCGCGTGGGTCGCTGCCAGGTCGCCGGTGTAATACTCCTGCAGCCCGTTCCGCGCCAGATGGTCCAGCGTCCGGCCAAGGGCCGCCTGCACCAGCCTGTGCCCCGCTCTGGGGGGCGCGCCATCGACCAGAAACGCCTCCGCAAAGCCGGGAACGTCCCTCAGCCCGTCGAGTTTCTCGCGCGTGGTACGGGACTGGTTTTCCGTCACCGCCACGCCTTCGCCCGCAAGGGCAATGGCCGGGGCCAGAAGGTCCGAAAGGGGCAGGCGATTGCCCTTGGGGCAAAGCCCTAACGCCTTTTGCCAGCCCGCGATGGTGCCCGGGACCGTCAGCGCGGCCAATGCGCCCCGGGCGGGCAGGGTGCCGGTGATGCCGTGACCGGCATACCAATCGACCGAGGCCAGTTCCGCCGCGCGTCCGCAGCCCGAAACCGCCACGGGCGGGCTGCCGGGGCGATGGATGATCCAGAACCCGTCGCCGCCGATGCCGTTCATATGCGGATAGGCGACGGCGATTGTCGCAGCCGCCGCGACCATCGCCTCGACCGCGCTGCCGCCCGATGTAAGGATGTCGCGCCCGGCCAGCGCCGCCGCCCGGTGCGGGGCCGAAACGCCCCCGTTGAACCCGTATGCCGAACTCAGCACGTCACCATCCTATCGTTCTGGGTAACCAGGTCGCCAGACCGGGCATCAGGAATACCATGGCAAGCGCCACGAACTGAAGCCCGATGAACGGAAGCGCCCCCTTGTAGATATCCATCGTGCTGACACCGGGAGGGGCCACCCCCTTGAGAAAGAAGAGCGACCAGCCGAAGGGCGGTGTCAGAAAGCTCGTCTGCAGGTTCAGGCAGATCAGGATGCCCAGCCAGACCGGGTCGACGCCCGCCTGCATGAAAAAGGGCAGGAACAGGGGCAGGGCGATATAGGTGATCTCGATCCATTCGAGGAAGAAGCCGAGGATGAAGATGATGAGCATCAGGAACAAGAGCGCCCCCGTCACCCCGCCCGGCACCCATTCGAACATCCCCCGCACCAGGCTCTCGCCGCCCAGCCCCCGGAAGGCCAGCCCGAAGACCTGCGCGCAGATCAGGATGAAGAACACCATCGCCGAGATCAGCAGGGTCGAGCGCGCGACCTGATAAAGGAGGTCGAGCGTCAGCCGCCCCGAGACCGCGACAAAAACGAGCGCCCCCACCGCACCCATCGAGGCCGCCTCGGTCGGCGCGGCGATCCCGCCGATGATGCTGCCCAGAACCGCGACCACCAGCCCCACGGGCGGACCGACATTGACCAGAACCTTGCGCAGCAGGGCGCCCCGCGTCAGGGCGCGCCGTTCATCCAGCGGGATGGGCGGCATCGACCCGGGCCGCCACCAGGCATAGCCAAGGATCGCGACCATGTAGACCGCCGCCAGCGTCAGCCCCGGCACCATCGCGGCCGCGAACATCGTGCCCACGGATTCCTGCAGGATATCCGCCAGAAGGATCAGCACCAGCGAGGGCGGAATGATCTGCCCCAGCGTGCCCGAGGCGCAGATCATGCCGGTCGCGATCGTCTTGGGGTAGCCCCGTCGCAACAGCGTCGGCAGCGTCAAGAGGCCCAGCGTCACGATGGTGGCCCCGACGATCCCCGTCGCCGCACCCAAAAGGACGCCGACAAAGATGATCGCGACGCCCATCCCGCCCGAGATATTGCCGAACAGATGGCCCACGACATCGATCAGTTCCTCGGCCAGCCGGGACTTTTCCAGCATCACGCCCATGAAGACAAAAAGCGGAATGGCCAGCAGGGTATAGTTCGTCACGACGCCATAGATGCGCGATGGCAGCAGGTCGAACAGCACCGGCCCGAAGCCGAAATAGCCGAAGACGAAGGCCGATACCGCCATCGCGATCCCGACCGGGATGCCGGTGATCAAGAGGACGAAGAAAGCGGCGATCATCCCGATCGCCAGCAACTCGTTCGGGGTCATGGGAGGTCCTGGAGTTGCGCGGCCTCACGGGGGTTGCGCGGTGGAAGATCGAACGCATGGCGCAGGGCATGGGCCAGCCCTTGCGCTGCCAGCAGCCCGAAGCCCAGCGGGATCAGGGATTTGAGAAGGAAGCGGTGCGGCAGCCCCCCTGGATTGGGCGAGCCTTCGCCGCGTGCATAGGACATCTCGACCCAGGGCAGCGACAGCTTGACGACGATCACCCCCAGCGCGAGCATCAGAAGTCCGCCCATGACCTCGATCAGCCGTTGCACCGGCAGGGGGAAGCGTTCGTAAAGCACATCCACCCGCACCTGCTCGCCCGAGAAAAGCGCGTAGGACATGCCGAAAAGTGCGATGGGCGAAATCAGGTGCCACTGCAATTCCTGCGCCCAGACCGCGCCGGTGCGAAAGAGGTAGCGGGCAAAGACATCGCCCGCCACCAGAAGCACCAGTACCACGCAGATCAGGGCCGCAAGGATGCCGAACGCCCGCACAAGGCTTTCGAGCCCTTCGACGACGCGCGTGACCGCGGCTTTCATTCCGGTCACATCCCCAGAATGTCGTTGAACCACGACACTTCGCTGCTGCGCGCCCAGCCGTCGTGATCGGCCTTGAAGGCAAAGTAGCTGTCATGCACCTTGCGCGTGATCTCGGACGCGTTGGCCTCGGTCTCCAGTACGTCCATCGTCGCCTCGCGCAGTGCCGCGATCACGGGGGCGGGCAGGGGGGCAGCCGTGACGCCGTGGTTCTCCACCAGATCGGTCATGGCCGGGCCGTTGACGGATTCCGACCAGATCAGGCTTTCGAGACAGGCGGCCTGGCTTGCCTGGCGTACGATCATCTGCAGGTCTTCGGGCAGGCTGTCCCAGGCGGTTCTGGAAATCAGCAACTCGCCCGTGGTCGCGGGTTCGTGCCAGCCCGAGGTGTGATAGAATCTGGCCGCCTGATGCAGCCCCAGCGCGCGGTCCTGATAGGGGCCGACGAATTCGGCCGCATCGATCACGCCCCGTTCGAGCGCCGGGAAAATCTCGCCGCCCGGCAAAAGCCGCGTGTCGACGCCAAGCGACGCATAGACCCGGCCCGCCAGACCCGGGATGCGCATCCGCAGTCCGTTGAGCTGGCCCAGATCCTCGATCGGTTCGCGGAACCAGCCGGTCATCTGCACGCCGGTCGAGTTCATGGGGAAGGCGACAAGCCCGAAAGGTTCATAGGTTTCCTGCCACAACTCAAGGCCGCCGCCGTGGAACAGCCACGCCATGTGGCCCATGAAGGACATGCCGAAGGGCACCGTGGTGAAGTATTGCGCGGCAAAGACGTTGCCCGACCAGAAATAGCTGTTCGAGGCGTTCATCTCGATCACGCCCTGCTGCACCGCGTCGAACCCTTCGAAGGCGGGGATCAGTTCGCCGGCCGCGAAATGCTGGATGTTGAGCCGCCCGCCCGACATGATGCGGATCTTCTCGATCATGTCCGTCGGGCTGCCGGGGCCGACCGTGTAGAACGGCGCGGTCGGGCCATAGCTGTTGGTCATGCGCCAGTTGAACGTGTCCTGAGCGCGCGCGACGGTCGGGGCGGCAAGGGGCGCGGCGATGCCCGCACCCACAGCAGTCACGGCAGAGGCAGAAAGAAACTTCCGACGATCCATGATGACTTCCTTTCAGTAGAGAGAGGGCTTCAGCAAAGAGAGGGCGTTGGGAAGGGCGGCCCCGGCTTGCAGCACCGCGATGTGCCGCAAACTGCCGCAGAGACCGCGCAAAGACCCATCCTGAAAGGCGGTTCGGGATGTCCGCGGGGGCATGATTGTATACAATGGGATCAATTATGATCGCGATTGAACACATTTTGGGCGCATCTTTTCAGGCCGCGCGGCCTTGCAACGAGAAGCGCCGGAATGGCGTTCAACGTGGGCGTGTGCGGGCGGTAACGATGCAGAAAAGACCCGGCCTTTCGGGCCGGAGACTGCCGGCGACCCGGTTCAGGAGGCCGGGGCGAGTCTACGGGGCAACTCCCTCGGTGAACCCTCTGAAACCGGGCACGATGTCGCGCCGCCGCAGGCAGGCGAGTGCGGCGCCGGCCGCAAGGCCGGGCGGCGCCCGGAGGCTGACCCCCTGCCCGAGAAAGCGTGCGCGGACGGTGGGGCCGGGCGCGATCACCTCGGCCCGATCATGGGTGACATAGACGATGCTGGCGCCGGTCGCGCGATGCAGGCCCTCCCCACCTGCCGCCCGGACCGCCGCTGTCGTGGGGTCAGTCCAGCGTCACGGCATCCGGGGCTGCGGCGGCCAGCGGACCCGGGACGATGAAGGCCGCGATGTCCTCGGTCGTGGGAACTTCAGCGCGCACGACCCCCTGGCCCACGATCCACGCGGCCTCGCTGACCAGGAGGTCGAGCAGGTCGGGACCAAGGGACGTTCCGAACTCCATATCCGCCCACATCTCCTGCAGGGTCGCGACCGGAACATTGCCGCTGAGCGAGGCCGAAACCGCCTCGGCCGCAGCCTCGGGATCGGCGGCGACATCGGCATCGGCCCGGACCAGCGCCCCGAGGAAGGTCGTCAGTTCATCCTCGCGCGTCAGCATGGCGGGGCTGGCGGCAAGGATGTAGTGCGGGTCATAGATCCCGGGGCGCAGTTCGAGATAGCGGTCGCCCAAAGCGTCCTGCGCGCCCTGATAGAAGGTCGGGAAGGGCACGATGGCATCGACATCGCCCCGCACCAGCGCCGGGACCAGATCCCCGGGCGCGGCATTGACGATCTCGGCGCCAACCCCGGCCTCCGCCAGCGCGGTCGAGAGGAAATAGTCCACGTTCGTGCCGAGCGTGGTGCCGATCCGCTTGCCTTCCAGATCGGTGAGGCTGTCCAGCGGCGAGCGGTCGCTGTTGCCGATGATCCGGCTGCCGGTATAGCGGGTCAGATCGGCGACGATGGCGAAATTCTGTCCCGTCAGGGCGCCGGTTGCGGCGGGGAATTCCGCCATGAAGGCGATGTCGACCTGACCGCCCAGCAGCGCCTCGAACGCCTCGCGCCCCGAGGCGAAGGTGACCAGCCGGACGTCCAGCCCGGCCTCGTCGAAATAGCCCTGGGCGAGCGCCATGTCGACCTGCGGCGTCTGGGGGTTCGGGGTCCAGGCAAAGGCGATCGGATCGGCCATGGCGGCCGCGGGGAAGAGGGAAAGGGCAAGGATTGTGTGTTTCATGGCGGTCCTCATGCGTCGATATGGGGTGTGGGGTGAAGAAGGGTGATGATTTCGTCCCGCATCGGCAAAAGCACATCGGCCCCCGCCCGCAGCGACCGGGGCCGCGGCAGATCCAGCGCATAGTCGCGGATGATGCGGCCGGGCGCCTGGCTCATGACGCAGACGCGGTCGGCCAGCAGCAGCGCCTCGTCCACGTCATGGGTGACGAAGAGGACCGTGGCGCGGTGCTTTTGCCAGATGTCGATCAGCAGCCGGTGCATCACGATCCGGGTTTGCGCATCCAGCGCCGCGAAAGGCTCGTCCATCAGCAGCACCTTGGGGCTGGCGGCGAATGTGCGCGCGATCGCGACGCGCTGTTTCATGCCGCCCGACAGCTGGCCGGGAAACTTGCCCGCGTGCTGCGCCAGATTGACCTCTTCCAGGGCGGCCATGGCGCGGGCGTGCAGCTCGGCCTTGGGCAGGCCGAGGCGTTTCAGCGCGAACTTGACGTTGCCAAGCGCGGTGAACCACGGAAACAGCGCATATTGCTGAAAGATCACGCCGACATCGGGGCTGGGCCCGGTGATCTCGGCATGATCCAGCGTCATCGTGCCGCCGGCCGGCCGGACGAATCCCGCGATGGCGTTCATCAGCGTGGACTTGCCGCAGCCCGAGGGCCCGATCAGCGCGGTAAAGCTGCCCGGGGCGAGATGCAGCGTGGTGGGGGCAAGCGCCGTGACCGGCCCCTGCTGGCCCGCGAAGGTGATCGACAGGCGATCGACGCGCACGTGACCTGATGACATCGCCCTTATCCTTGTTGCCAGTGGACAAGCCTGCGGCCCAGCCAGTGGACGGCCAGATCGACGGTGGCGCCAAGCGCGCCTAGGATGATCAGCAGCGAGAACATCCGGTCGGTGCGGATATACTGCCGCGCCTCTTGCAGCCTGTAGCCGAGGCCCGAGGACGCCCCCGACAGTTCCGCCGCCACGAGGCTGAGGAACGCGAGCGCCACCCCCAGCCTGAGGCCCGCGACGATATGGGGCGCGGCGGCGGGGATGACGACCTGCAGGAATTCCCGCAGCCGCGACGCCCCGAGCGAGCGTGAGGCCCGCAGATAGATGTCGGGGATGTATTCCATCCCGTGATGGGTGTTGAACCAGACCGTCAGGAACACGGTGTAGGAGACGACGAAGTACTTCGACCCCTCGCCGATGCCGAACCAGACGATTGCGACGGGGACAAGCGCGATGGCCGGAATCGGGCGCAGCAGCGTCAGGAACGGGTTCAGCAGCGCGCGGATCAGCGCGACCCGGCCGGTCAGCAGCCCGAGCGTCACGCCAAGCACCGACCCGATGCCGAAACCGATTGCCGCGCGCCGCATCGACACGGCCAGATCGGTGGCCAGCGTCCCGTTCGCCGCCATCTCGACCGTGGCCTGCCAGACCGACAGCGGCGAGGGAAAGATCTGCTGAGGCACCAGCCCCGCGGCGGTCACCGCCACCCAGAGCGTCAGGATGAAGCCGAAGGACAATAGCGGCCGGCCAAGGCCCGTGGCGCCGGCCAGCCCCATGGCGAGCAGGGGGCGGGTGCGGCGAACTTGCCGTGCGTCATCCATCCCGGCCACCCCGCAGCCATGGAAGCGCCTCGGCCCTGTAGCGATGGGCGCGGAAGCAGCTGTTATGCTCGCCGGTGATGAAGCGTGTCAGCGGCTCGGGATAGGGGGCGAATTCGGGGATGACATATTCCCAGACCACCTCACCCGCGGGGGTCACCTCGAAAAGCCGCCCGAAGGCGCTTTCGCAGATGAAGGTATTGCCGTTCCACAGCCGCTGGCAGCCGCCCATATAGGGCGAGAAGAACGCCATCGGCAGCGGATCAGTATAGGACCAGACAACGTCACCCGCAGGCGTGAACTCCAGCGCCCGAGAGAACGGAGAGGTCGACCCGGTCCGCAGGTTGCCGTTGTCGAAGACGAGGATATTGCCGCCTTCGGTTTCCACCGGCGTATGCTGCTGGGCCACCACGTCGGGACCAACATGCCAGACGACCGCGCCGGTCGCGCGGTTCACCGCGACCACGCCCGAGGTGGTGCGCAGGCTCAGCAGCATCAGCCCGTCGCTTGTAAGCGAAAGACCGTTGACCATCGGCCAGTGGCGGCGGTCGAAATTGGGGTGGATGGGGAAATCGGCCGGGTCCAGATGGTCCCAGATGCGCCATTCCCAGACCACCTCGCCGGCGCGGTTCACCTCGCGCACGATGTCGGACTGGATGACACCGTCTGCCCCGTCCTTGCGCGGATCGCCTCCGGTGACGCGGGCGGCCTTGTCGGCGGGCAGGGGTGCCGCCACGGTATAAAGCAGGTGGCCATTGGGCAGCCACTGCGCGTCATGGTGATGATGGATGTCTTCATGCCGCCAGACGATTTCCCCCTCGGGCGTCGCCTCGTAGAAATCGCCGCCATGCCACAGGTCCCAGGCGGGGTAGAGCGCGGCCGAGGTCGCGTGGCTGCCGTTATAGCCCAGGTTACCGTTCGGCAGGATCACCGCGTCACGACCCGGCCGCACCGGCATCTGCCAGCGATGGGCGCTCTGCCCGTCGATATCCACCAGATCGACCCGCCCGCCCCCGGTCTGCGGCGCAAAGAGCGTGTAGCCACCCGCAGTGCGTTCGGGGTCGATGGCGGTCAGGCCGGTCCTGCGACGGCGGATTGTGGTCTGATCGGTCACGGCTGATGCTCCTTAAAACGATTTAATGAAGATGTAGGGTTGATATCGTGCCGAGTAAAACGTTTTAATGTGCACAAGGGCTTTCGAAGGTCCCGGTGATGAAGCGTCGGGCACGATGATCAAGGATGCGGCAGGATATGGACAAACCGGCGGGCAGACGACCTACGGTCAAGGATGTGGCGCGGCTTGCGGGCGTGTCGCAGGGGACGGTTTCGAACGCACTTTCCGGGGCGCGCGCCGTCGAGACCGAGACCCGGCAGCGAATCAACCAGGCTATTGCCGCCCTCGGCTATGTGCCCAATCTGGCCGCCCGGCGGATGCGCACGGGCAGGACCAATACCATCGCCGTGATGACCTCGATGCCTGCCGCCGTCTCGGCCGGCTCTTCACGGCTCGGGTTTTTGATGGAGATCGCGGCCTCGGCGGCGATCCATGCGCTGGACTACAATTCCGCGCTGGTTCTGGTGCCACCGGTGGCCGACCCCGCCGTCGCCCTGCGCCATGTTGCCATGGACGGAGCGATCGTGATCGAGCCGCAGCAGGATGACCCGTTCCTCTCGCTGCTGGAAACGCGCGGCATACCGGTGGTGGTGATCGGCCAGCCTGCGGGCACGGGCCTGCCATGGGTCGACATGCATTATGAACGCACCGCCGATCTGCTTCTTTCCCACCTGCTGGAACGGGGCGCGCGCCGGATCGCCCTGATCATCGGTGCATCGTCGCGGGTGTCTCATGCGGTGACGCGGGAATGTTACGACCGGCGGATGTCCCTTGCCGGCATCCCCCCCTGCGTGATCCCGGTGCCGGAACAGGAAGGGGAGGACGGCGCGTACCGTGCGACCCGCGATCTTCTGCAACAGGTTCCCGGGATAGATGCGATCTTTGCCCCCGTGGACGCCTTCGCCACCGGGGCGATGCGCGCGCTCCGGGATGCGGGACGCGCGGTGCCCGGCGAGGTTCGGGTGGTTACGCGCTACGACGGTCTCAGGGCCCGGGAAGAGCGGCCGTCCCTCACCGCCGTCGATCTGCATCTGGAGCAGGTCGCGGGCCTCGCCACGGGATTGCTGATGGACCTGATCGCCGGCAAGGAGATCCCGGCCAGAACGGAAGGCCCGCTGCCGTCCCTCGTCATCAGGGGATCTTCGCAAGGGTGACGACCTGACGGGGCGGCTCCCGGGCTCACGCCGACGGGCGGGCGCAGCCTCTATGACGGATCGGAGAAGGATGTCGCGCGCATCGACGGGGATGAGACGAACGCGATCGGCGGGACTGTGACCTTGGCCGGGGCGAATGCCGACTTTCTTTTCGACAGGCTGCCGGACTTCATCTGCATTCAGCAGAGCTCATCGGCCTCGGGGGCGATCACCACACTTCTCACCCTCATATCGGACGAGGTCGAGCGGGACATGCCGGGACGCGGGATCGTAAGCGCCCGGCTTGCCGATGTGCTTCTGGTGGAAGCGATCCGTACTTACGCATCCGTATGGTCTGCCTGACGGCGAGCGACCGACCTAGGAAAGGCCAGACATGGGCCCCTCGAAGTTTTGCGTTCTGTCCTGACGCAGGCGACAGCACCCAGCGCCGCGCTAAGGGCGAAGGCCTGGCGACAGCCTTGCTTGCGCGATCTCGCGTGCCGCAGGCGGGCTGTCAGCGAAAATCAGGGCGATCCCGATGGCAGACGCGAACTTCTCCAGTGCCACGCGCAACGGCATCGCCACGCTGCCTGAAGGGGCGATGACAATCATCCCGGCGCAAAGACGGGCGAGGTCCTTCTTGTGAACCTTGAACAGCTTGGCGCGCTCTTTGCGTTCCGCCTGATCCATCGCGGCTATGTCCGAAAGCCGAGGCATCTCCTCGGCAATCATGATGAAGGGTTCGTTGCGACGCAACACACCGAGGAACATCTCGCCCTCGTTTTCGTCATCGTGCTCTTCGTCCTCGGTGTGGTTGCGCATCCAGATGAGGGGCAGTTCACTGAGATCAAGATGCATGGCAGCCTCCAATTTAACGGTGTTAAATTGACTTAACAATGTTAAGGAGTCGAAGCAAGAAGGAATCCCTATGGCCCTGGATCGCACATTCATCGTTGTTAAGGCCCTCGATCTTCTGGATGAAGTCGGCCTCGAAGGTCTCAGTATGCGCAGGCTGGCCGATGCGCTCGAAGTGCAGGCTCCGGCGATCTACTGGCATTTTCCGGGCAAGCCTGCGCTGATCGACGCGATGGCCGAGGTGCTCGTGCAGGGCGTGGCAGACAAGATCGACACCCGCGGAGGCTATGCCGAAACGCTACGCAGCAGCGCTTACGAGATGCGCCGCGCACTCCTCGGCCGTCGCGACGGGGCGCGCGTGTTCGCGGGTACCTTTGTGGCACGGCCCAATGTTCTGGACATGGGAGAGATCGTCGTGGGAGCGCTGCGCAAGGCCGGATTTGAGGCCGCGCCCGCAGCGAGGGCCGTTTTTACGCTGATGTACTATGTGATGGGCTTTGTCATCGAGGAGCAGGCTCTCCTTGAACAGACGCGGCGGGCCGGCGGCACCCATCCGCTTGCCGGACCCCTGGAAGAACTTGACGCCCTGACCGAGCGCTACCCCAATATCCGCGCAAGCATTCCGGAGATGCTCGCGACCGATCAGGACGCGCGGTTCGCGTTCGGCGTAGAGCTGTTGCTCTCGGGTATCCTCGCCAGCCGACGTTCCCGCCTTGACGATAATCTGCCCGAAAGCGGATGAAGCCACCGATCTTTGATCAAGCCAGTTACGAAACCTGTATAGAGTTCACGGCACGGCGTTTCAGTTGAACCTGAAGCCACGCCGGTTGCCGCTCCAAGGCCCGTTTCGTACCCGCTATGCCGCACGGGGCATGAGGTCGGGCGGCTCTCTGTCCCCCGCGTCATGATACTCTCACAAGTTCCATTACGCGCACGATACTTGCAGAGCGGCATTCTAAAACTGACTTGCGATAAGTCCCTATCTTCTTGGCGATGCGAAGGTACCGGTCAGGAAGATCGCAGAGAAGCTCGGCCGGCCGAAAGGATGGCCTCGTGCTGGGCGAGGTCCAGGCGGAAATTCCCGTGTTGTTCGCCTCATAGGCAAGCACGACGCGGCGGGCGGCTTGAAAGCGGGTGTCACGCATGTGAAACTCGAGCAAACAACCAATTTCCGGATTTCCCATGAAACAGCAGCGCCTGATCCGATACGCCTCCGCCGACACGCAGGCCGGGGGCCAGCCGCGGCCCTTTGCCAAAGCGGTGCGCGCGGGTGATTACGTGCATGTGTCGGGTCAGGTGCCGACGGTCGATGGCGAGGTCGTGGCAGGCGGCATCGTTGCGCAGACCGAGCAGGTGATGGCCCATATTTGCGATGTTCTGGCAATGGCCGGCTGCGGGCTGGAGGATGTTGTGAAGGTGAACTGCTGGCTGGAGGACGCGCGCGATTTTTCGTCCTTCAACGCGGTCTTCGCCCGCCATTTCGGTGCGCATCCGCCTGCGCGTTCCACAGTGGAATCCCGCCTGATGGTCGATGCGAAGGTTGAGATCGACGTGCTTGCGTGGAAACCACTGCCGGAGGAAGGATGATCCGGCCATGAAGGTTCTGATCCATGAGACGCGCGAAACCGCGACCGGTTGCGCCGCCGCGCTGATCGCCGACCGTCTTGCCAGCGAACCCGATGTCGTGCTGGGCCTGGCGACCGGCGGCACGATGGAGGCCGTCTATGCCGATCTTATCGCGCGTCATCGCGACAGCGGTATCAGCTTTGCGCGTGCGCAGTCGTTCAACCTGGACGAATACATCGGGCTGTCGCCGGATCATCCCTGTTCGTACTGGACCTACATGCGTGACAAGTTCTTCGATCAGGTCGATTTCGCACCCGGCCACACGCATCTGCCCCGCGGCGATGCCCCTGATCCGGAAGCCGAGGCCGCCCGATACGAGGCAGCGATCGTGGCGGCGGGCGACATCGGCCTGCAACTTCTGGGGCTGGGGGCGAACGGGCATATCGGGTTCAACGAACCCACCTCCAGCCTGTCGTCACTGACGCGGATCAAGACGCTGACCCGATCGACCCGCGCCGCGAACGCGCGCTATTTTGCGTCGGATGACGATGTACCGCGCCTTGCCATCACGATGGGCATCGGCACGATCATGCGCGCACAGGACATCGTGCTGCTTGCCTTTGGCGAGGCAAAGGCCAAGGTCGTCGCGCAGATGATCGAAGGGCCGGTGACGGCCGCTTGCCCGGCGTCGATCCTGCAGATGCACCGCAAGGTGACGGTCGTTCTGGACGAAGCTGCCGCAAGTGCGCTGGCGCTGCGCGACTACTATGAACTGGTTCACCCGCGCGTTGTCGAACCCGCCAGCTGATCCAACGCGGTCCGCAAGCCCCGGACGAGTGCAGCATCGGTCACGCGGGCGTTCGCGGGCTGTAAGCCGAGACCTGCGATCCGGGGATCTGCGGGCGGCGGCGCGGGTGTGCTGCATGACGCGTGCACCTGCGTCAATGGCACGTTCCGCGCCAGCGCCGCGATCGTGGCCGCGCTGACACCACCGCCGGGCATGACGGTCACGTCCGGGGCGGCGGCCTGCATCGCAGCGAGACGCGCCATCCCGTCGCATGCGGTCGCGGCTCCACCAGATGACAAGACGCGCAGGATGCCCAGATCACGGCAAACGCCCATCGCCGCCACGGGATCGGGCGCAAGATCGATAGCGCGGTGCAACGTCAGGTCCAGCCCCTGCGCCGCCGCGACGAGCCGCGCCAGCGTCTCGGCGTCCAGCCGACCGTCGGGCAAGGAGGCACCGATCACCACGCCGGCCAGGCCGCAGGCGCGCGCAGCGGCAATCTCGGCCAGTTGCGCGCTGATCTCTGCCTCGCTCCAGATGAAATTGCCGGCGCGCGGCCGGATCATGGCCATCACGGGCAGCGGCAGGTCTGCTGCGACCCGCATCAACCCCGCCGAAGGCGTCAACCCGCCAAGCGCCAGCGCCGCGCAAAGTTCGATCCGGTCCGCGCCTCCCCGCACCGCCGCCATCATCCCTGCGGGGTCGTCGACGCAGACCTCCAGCGTAATCATGGCGCGGCCCGTTCAAGGGGGCGATCGCGCTGCGGGCGCCGGTCGAGATAAACAAGCATGGCGGCGCCGGCCACCCCCGCGATGCCGCCCAGTACCGAGGCGAGGCCATAGCCGCTGATCGCCGCTCCGAGCGCGAACACGGCCGATCCGAGTGCCGCGCCCAGAAACATGTTCACCGCGATCAGCGATGCCGACAGGCCCGGGCGGTTGCGGATCAGGTCCAGCAGATAGCTGATCGGCAACGAGATGATCCCCGCCGCGGAGATGCCCGCAATCACGCTGGCCGCATAGACATGCCACGGGGCCGTGGCCATCGCGATGGCCGAAAGGTAGGCCAGGTACAACATCGCCGAGACTGCCAGTGCGGTGGTCAGGTGCATGTATCGCACCGCATACGCCCAGAAGAACATGAAGATCACCTCCAGCAGGGCCACCAGCCCGACAAGAAACCCGATATCCGACGCCGCCCCGTTCGCACGGCCCGTCACGATCAGGGGCAGGACCGTCGCGTTTACGGTCAGAACCTGCGTGATGAGCGCGACACCCGCGATCCGCAGGATCATCCCGGACGACAGCACCCCGATCAGGTCGGGCAATGCCGCGATGCGGGGCCCGGATGGCAGGGGCATCCTGGTGTCACGCTCCATCCCGAACAGGATCGTTGCAAGGCAGCCCGCAGCAAAGACCGCCGCGATCAGATAGGCGGTGATCATGCTGTCATGCCGGGCGAGGATCAGGCCCACGATCCCCGGGACCAGCACCCATGACAGCGAAACCATCATCCGCATCAGCGCATTGGCGATCGCGGCCTCCGCAGGGTCGAAGCTGTCGGTTTTCGCGCGGACATTGCCGAAGAGCAGCGAGTTTGTCGCATGAAACAGCGCCAGCGGCCCAACGGTCGCGATTGCAAAGGTCAGGGGCGTGGGGTTCAGCCAGATGGCGCCGAAGCCGATCATCCCGAAAGAGGATACGAGGATCAGCGGAAGTCGATAGCTTTGATACCGGTCCGACAGATAGCCGCTGGCCACCGCGATCAGCACATGCGCGATCGCGGCCACAAGGCTGAGCAGGGCATAGGTCAGGTCTGAAAGACCCAGTTCGCGGATGCCGATGACGGCCTGGTAGGGCGACGTCGCCGCTCCGGCGAAGCCGTACAGAAAGATTGCCGCGGCCGAGGTGCGCACAACGGCGTGGTCGCGCAGAATGCTGAACCATGCGGTCATGATCAGCCGGTGAATCGTGCCGAGGGTTGCGGTTCGGGTGTGAAATGGTCGCGCGCCTCGAAGGGCAGAGTGCCCGCAGCCCGGTGCAGGTTCGACAGCCGGGGAATGTCCTGATTGACGACGCCATCGGTCAGCGCCATCAGGTTCGGCGCGGCCAGCGGTGCCAGCTGGGGCGACAGATAGCCCGACTTTACCACCAGCAGCGCAACCGCCGCGGGGTCCAGCCCCAGCTCCGCGAAATCGGCAATGTCGTGATAGGGTCTGCGCTTGGCCGCCAGCACGACGGTGATTCCGCCGATCCGCACCACCGCCTGCCTGTCGTTGTCGGTCGCGCCGTCATGCAGGCGCAGGACGGTGGCCTGTGCCTGCACGCGGACGCCCGCCGGATCAAGCGATCCGCCGATCGTCAGGGAAACCGTGCTGCCGGTCCCTGCCGAAAAGCACGCGTCGGTCGCTGCCCGATCGGCGATGCCCGCGACCAGCGCATCCTGCCAGTCCCGCGCGACGAGGGCGGCCAGCACATCGCCCCTGTCGCCCACACCGCCCCCCGTCGGGTTGTCGCCGCTGTCGGCAAGGATTACGGGTCGGGTGGTGGCACTGGCCGCGATGTCCAGCATCTCGGCCAGCGGACCGGTCCTCGGGCCAAAGCCGAACTGCGCGCGCGCTTCCCAGAACGACCGGGCAATCGCCGTTCCCGCAGCGACCGCCGCGTCTCTGTCCGTGCCTGTGACGACCGCGCAGGCGGTGGCGCGCGGCTCGTCCGCCCAGACATATCCGATCATGAGGTCCGTGCGCCACACGCCCGGCCCCTCTTGCGCGGGCAAGGCGGCATAGAGCGACCGCGCCGGCTCATCCTCGGTCGAGGACCGCTCGCCCGGCAGCAGCAGCGGCACCGGCACGCGCACGACGCCGGGGCGCCGGCCCGTCGAGACGGCATCGAGCAGCATTCCGTAAGCCGCGGTCATCGTCTCGGTGACATCAATATGGGGGGCCGTGCGATAGGCGGCGAAGATGTCGATCTGGTCCACGATGCGCTGCGACAGGTTTCCATGCAGATCATAGCTGCACGCGACAAGCATCCGGGGCCCTACGGCTGCGCGGACCGCGGCGATCCAGTCCCCTTCGGCATCCTGCATTCCCTCGACGAACATCGCGCCATGCATCGCAAGATAGACCGCATCGAAGGGCCTTGCCGAGTCCAGCCGCTGCAGGAACTCGGCCTTGAAGGCATCGTATGTCGCGCGCGTCACGGGCCCGCCGGCCACGGCGCGCGCGTGCAGCAGCGGCGCCACCTCGGCGTCGTGATCCGCCAAAAACGCGAAATAGGGGCTTGCCGTCAGGTCCGCGCCCCGCAGCACACGAAAATCCCCGGTCTGCATGAGAACCGGCGAGTAGGTCGAACATTCGGTATGAATTCCGCCGACAGCGATGCGCATGGACGTGTCTTTCAAGCTGGGAAGTGGGAACCGGTCAGTCCATCCCGTTGCGGTTACAGGGTCGGGTGCAGGCGGACCTGGCGGGCAAAGCGCTGCCAGTCCTTGAATGCGGCCTGCGTCCAGGCGGCTTCGGCAACGGCGCCAAGACGCGGAAAGACCAGATCGTTGAACCAGGCGGTAGTGGTGTAGTGCTCACACCAGATGCAGGCCTGCACGCCGCGCATGTGATGGCGCAGGTCATCGGGAAAATCGCCCTCGGCCTCGTAGGCATAGCTCTTTTCGGGCGGCACCGGTCCGGCCCAGCCCGCGCCGTTTTCAAGCCAGTCGTCCGACTGCACCATGTCCAGATAGTAGGCCTGCCCCGGCGTCATGACGACGTCATAGCCCTCGCGGGCAAGGTCGATCCCGACCTGCGGATTCTCCCATGCCATCAGCAAGGTGTCTTCGGGTGGCACGCCACCCCCATGGGCGATCTCGTTCCAGCCGACCATGACCTTGCCGCGCGCGGTCAGCATCGCCTTGACGCGACGCAGGAACCAGCTTTGCAATTCGAACGTGCCCGACAGGTTTTCCCGTTCCATCAGCGCCTGTGCAAGGGGCGAGGCAAGCCACGCGTTCGCCGCGACCTCGTCGCCCCCAATGTGGACGTAACGCGACGGGAAGATCGCCGCGATCTCGTCGAAGACGGTTTCCAGCATGTCGAAGGTTTCAGGAACCGCGGGGTTGAGGGCATTGTTGGAATAGCCCTGCACCGAGTAGTAGCTGTTCTCGGGCTCGTCCGGATCGGCCAGACGCGGCAGCGCCGCCAGAACCGAGGCGGCATGGCCCGGCGTCTCGATCTCGGGCATGATGTCGATGCCAAGCGCACCTGCATGCGCCACGACATCCCGCATCTCGTCCTGCGTATAGAACTGCCGGCGGGTCTCGGGTCCATCGCCCAGCTGCGGCAGCATCGCGGGCAGGCCCGCGCCGCGGGTTGCACCGGCCCGGGTCAGTTCCGGATAGGCCATGATTTCGGCGCGCCAGCCTTCGTCGTCGGTCAGATGCCAGTGAAACAGGTTGAGCTTGTGCCACGCCATGATGTCGATCACGCGGCGCACCTCGGCGGGCGTCCAGAAATGGCGCGACACATCCAGATGGCAGCCGCGCCATCCATAGCGCGGCGCATCGGTGATCTGGCCGGTCCGGGGGAACGTGAATTCCGGGTCGGTGAAGGCGCCGTGCAGCATCTGCGCCAGCGTGACTAGCCCATAGCGTCGCCCCGCTGTACTGCTGGCGGCCAGGGTGATGTCATCGTCGAACGTCAGCCGGTATCCCTCGGCGGGCAGACCGGCCTCTTCGGCAAAGCGCAGCGCCCGGCTGCCCGGCACGGCAGACAATTGGAATATCTTGCGTGCTGCCGGGAAGAGGCGGCTGTGCAATGCATCGACCGACATCATCAGCCGCAGGTCATCGCGCGCGCTACCCGCCGCCGCATGCAGGATCACGGGCGCATCGCCCGCCGTGGCATCGATGGCGTTTGGCCAGGGCAGCAGCGCAAAAGGCAGCGTCAGCCGCCCCGCCGGCAGGCGCGGCCGGGGCAGGACGGGGATCGTCCCCGCATGAGTCAGGTCGCCGACCTGGACGGGATAGACGCCGCCATCCGCCCCCGTGATCCATGCAGTCTTGGCAGCGTCGTTGCGATGAAAGGGCGACCGGTTCAGCCCCGTGACCGAAAAGGTCCAGCTTTCTCCGGGCGCCAGGGGCGTGGGGTCCGTGGGCGAGAATTCGTGATAATTGGCGGCACGCCGATGAAACCTCGCGTTCCGCAGCTGGTGCGTGGGCATGATGCGCGTGATCGACGTCAGCGACAGGCCGAAGTCCGACAGCGGCGCATCGGACAGGTTGGTCAGCGTGATCTGCCATGTTCCGGCAGGAGCAGGTTCGGGTGCCCAGGAATTTTCAAGAACGTAGGTCATCTGTGGTCCTGTCACAAAAGGCGTTGCTGGCGTGATCGCGGATCAGTCCGCGCTGTTCCGGTAATCGGATGATTGGCTGAATGTCGCGGCAAGCGCGGGAATGCCCGCCGTGAGCCCGCAGTCGACGGGCAGGCAGACCCCGGTGATCGCGGCGGCCCGTGACGAGGCCAGAAATGCCACCGCCTCGGCCACGTCCTCGGGCCGCGCGATGCGACCAAGCACGTAATGCGCGGCGGCCTCTCTGAAGACGGCGGGATTGTTGGCGGCACGCGCCTCCCACGCTTGGGTGCGGACGGTGCCGGGCGCGACGGAATTGGCGCGGACGCCGTAATGTCCGTATTCCACCGCGATCAGGCGTGTCAGATGGATCATGCCCGCCTTGGCCGCCGAATAGGCCGGATGCCCGAAAACACCCAGCCCGTTGACGGAGGCGATGTTGACCACCGATCCCCGGGACGCGATCAGCTGATCCTCGACCGTCTTGAACACCGTGAAGCATGCATCGAGGTTTAACGCGCGATCCGCCGCCCATTGATCCGGTCCGGTGGCGTGCAGGCTTTCGGCCTGCGCCGCACCCGCCGCGTTGACCAGTGTCATCAGTTTGCCAAGGCCACGCACCTGTCCGGCCATGGCCGCGCAGCTGGCCGGATCGGTCACATCCAGCGCGATCGCGGCGGCGCCCCTCCCGCCGGCACTGGCCACGCCCAGTGCGGCGGCTGCACGTTCGGCCGCATCCAGATCGCGGTCGGCAATGACCACGATGTCATGATCCTCAAGCAGCCGCGCCACAATGGCGCGCCCGATGTCCCCCGCGCCCCCCGTCACCAGAGCCAATGTCTGTACCATGGTTGTTCCCCGGGCGGACTTTCGGATCAGACCGATGCGACCGCCTCCGCATCGGCGCGTTGGGCCTCAGTCGCCGAGGATCTGGCTATCGTCGCCATCCCGGTGCTGGATCAGTTCTTCCTTGATGCGACGCAGGATGCGCGTCGATTTCGTGCGGTCGGCATAGGCGACAAGGTTGGCGATGATGTCGACCACCGCCAGCGAGGCATAGCGGGTCGAGGTGGCGCGAAAGATGTTCTTGCCCTCCGGCAGGTTGATCGAGATCACCACATCCGCCACCCCCGCCAAGGGCGATCCGTCCTGGGTCAGCGCGATGGTCGGAATGCCCCGGTCGCGCAGCAGCTGGAAGCAATGCGTGAGTTCGCGGTTGCGGCCGGTGAAGGACGACCCGAAGACCACCGTACCCGGCTCGGCAGCGGCAGCCAGCATCAGGTTCATGCCATGATCGGACGAGGCCGAGATGCGCGAACCAAGACGGAACAGGCGGTTCTGCAGTTCGCTTGCGATCATCGACGAATTTCCGCCCGATCCGAAGGCATAGATCATGCTGGCCTTGGCCAGCAGATCGACCGCCGCCTCGATCCGCTGCAGATCAAGGGTCCGGTGCATCTCGAACAGGGCGTTCTGCGCCTTGGTCACGATATCCTCGGCAACCTCGGCGCTGGTCGAGGTGACGGTCTCGGGGTTCAGATAGCGCAGCCCGACATAAGCGCTTTTGGCCAGCTGCACCTTGAAGTCCGAAAAGGATGCACAGCCCAACCGGCGGCAGAACCGCGTGACCGTCGGGGGCGACACGCCCGCCCCGGCGGCGATTTCCGTGATCGACGCGTTGGTGGCATAATGAACATCCGCCAGAACGAATTTCGCCAGCTTCCTTTCCAGCGCCGACATGCGCCCGTCCTCATCCGCCAGGTTGAGAATCAGGTCCGCCGTGACTGTGGCGGTATTGGCAAGCGCAGGATCGGACCCAGTCGTCATCGTTGCCCTTTCGGTTCGCGGCCCCGCAGGATTTTTTCAGCGCCGTGGCTGCTGAGCAAATCCTGTGCATTTCAGACCTTCACGAAATTCATTTTCGTGGAATACAGTCATTCAGGCATATTCATCTGGATTTTTCCAGAGAGAGCGGTTCATTATCGAAAAAAATTTCATGGGGCACACAGAAGATGACCAGCCGTGATCCATTCCGCAATCCGTTCGACCCTCGGGATCATGATCGCGCGGCCATCTGGGACATGCTTGTGCCGCGTGACATCGATGCCTTCGTGGCTGCTGACTGGGAGGCCGTGGCAGAGGATTTCATCTCCTCGAACTTTACGGGGATGAGCGGACATTTCCAATCGGAACCCGATCGCTTCACGCTGGCCTTTCCGACGCTTGCCGCCTATCGCGACGCATGGATCGGTCAGGCGCGGGACTTCGCCGCCCGAAAGGCCGCAGGTGCCTATTCGGGTGATCCCCGCGCCGGCATCTTTGCCGCGACACGCCTGGAAGAGATCGAGATCACCGGCGATGCCGCGCTTGTGCGCAAGCGGTTCGACGGGCATCTGGCGCGAACCGACGGACCGGACGAGCGGATGAACTGGCAGACGCTTTACTGGTGCCGCAAGGTGGACGGCCGCTGGAAGATTGCCGGGTTTCTGGGGTATCTGCCGCATGTCCTGGACGGCTGACCATGCCGAATGACCACAGACGCATCTTCGTGGCCGCGATGGCAACCGAAACCAACACGTTCTCTCCGATCGTGATCGACCGTCAGGCCTTCGAGGATTCCTTTTACGCCGCACCCGGCACGCATCCCGATACGGCCACGCTGTGCACTGCGCCGATCCCGGTGGGGCGCCGGGTATGCGCCGAAAAGGGCTGGACGCTGATTGAAGGCACGGCGGCCTGGGCCGATCCGGCGGGGCTTGTCTCGCGCAAGGCACATCTGTCGCTGCGCGATGAGATCCTGGACCAGTTGCGCGCCGCTCTGCCTGTCGATGCCGTCGTGCTCGGCCTGCACGGCGCCATGGTGGCCCAAGGCTGCGTCGATCCCGAAGGCGATCTGCTGGCCCGCATCCGCGAGATCGTCGGCCCCGATGTCCTCGTGTGCGCCGAGCTTGATCCCCACAGCCACCTGACCGCGCAACGTGTCGCGGCGGCGGACTTCTTTGTCGCGTTCAAGGAATTTCCCCACACCGATTTCGTCGAACGCGCCCACGATCTTTGGGCGATCGTCGTGGACACGCTGGAGGGGCGGGTCAGGCCGGTCATGTCCACGCATGACTGCCGGATGATTGACGTCTTTCCGACCTCACGCGAGCCGATGCGCGGTTTCGTCGACCGGATGATGGCGATAGAGGCGAATGATCCAAAGGTTCTGTCGCTTTCGGCGATCCACGGCTTCATGGCGGGCGATGTCCCGGAAATGGGCACGCAGATGATCGCCGTGACCGATGGCGATGCCGCGCATGGGGCGGCGCTTGCCGCCCGTCTGGGGCAAGAGCTTTTTGCCAATCGCGGGCGGCACATGATGCCAGTCCTGGACGCGGGCGCGGCCGTGGCCGCAGCCATGGCCGCCGACACGGGTCCGGTCGTCATCGCGGACATGTGGGACAATCCCGGCGGAGGCACGGCGGGCGATGCGACCGTCGTGCTGGCCGAACTGATGGCACGCGGCGCGACCGGCGTGGCGGTCGGCACGATCTGGGACCCGATCGCGGTCAGCCTCTGCCGCGCGGCGGGCGAGGGCGCGATCCTGCCGCTGCGCTTCGGCGCCAAATCCGCGCCGCTGACGGGCGATCCTGTCGATGCGCTGGTGCAGGTGCTGGCCGTGTCAGAGGTTGCGGCGATGATCTTCGGTGAAAGCCTGGTGCCCTTCGGCCCCGCCGCACGGGTCGCCCTGCTGGACGCGGCGGGCAGCCCCATCGGGATCGAGGTCATCCTGAACACCGTGCGCGCCCAGAGCTATGACCCCTCGCTGTTCCGGGTGATGGGGATCGATCCGGTCGCGCAGCGCATCCTCGTCATCAAGTCGACGAACCATTTTCATGCGGCCTTCGCGCCGATCGCCCGCCAGATCCTCTATTGTTCGGCCGGAATGCCCTATCCGAACGATCCCGCCATCACGCCCTATCGCTTCGTGCGGCCCGACATCTGGCCCCGCGTCGCGGACCCTTTCGCACAGGTGCCATGACATGGATTTCCCCTGGCCCGCCGTGGGCACCCCGCTTGCCGACGTGCTGACGCCCCTGCCCGTAATCGACGAGGATCGCCTGGCCGCCAACATCAAGCGGACCCAGACCTATATGGACGCGCATGGGCTTGCCTTCCGTCCGCATGTCAAGACCCACAAGATCCCCGCCGTCGCGCGCCAGCAGATCGCCGCCGGGGCGGTGGGGCTGAACTGCCAGAAGATGACCGAGGCCGAGGTTTTCGCCGATGCGGGGTTCGATGATCTTCTGATCACCTACAACATTCTGGGCGCGTGGCGGCTTGCACGGCTGGCGGCCCTGAACGACCGCGTCGCACGGCTGCGGGTCGTGGCTGACAGTCTTGTCGCGGTTCAAGGTCTGTCGGCGGCCATCGGTCACGGCAAACCGCTGATGGTGCTGGTCGAATGCGACACGGGTGCGGGCCGGTGCGGCGTACAGACGCCGCAGGCCGCCGCCGACCTCGCAGCCCGGATCGACGCGGCGCCGGGTCTGGCGTTCGACGGGCTGATGACATATCCGCCCGCCGGTGGCGCAGCGAGGGTCGAGGCCTTCCTGCAGCAGACGATGGCGTTGCTGGCCGAGCGTGGTATTGCCTGCCCGACGCGGTCCAACGGCGGGACGCCCGATCTTTTTCAGGCGCATCTTGTGCCAAGCGCCACTGAACATCGGGCCGGCACCTATGTTTATCAGGACCGTTCAATGATGCGGGCAGGGGTCTGCGGGCCGGACGATCTGGCGATGCATGTGCTGGCGACGGTCGTCTCGCGGCCGACGCCGCAGCGGGCTGTGCTGGATGCGGGCTCCAAGGCGCTGACATCGGATCTGCTTGGTTTTACGGATTATGGCGAGATCCCGTCCCTGCCCGGGGCGCGGATCGTGTCGCTGTCCGAAGAGCATGCGGTCGTCGATCTGACCGGCTGCACCGTCGCCGGCCCGCCGGTCGGCGCACAGCTTGCCATCGTGCCGAACCATGCCTGCGTGGTTTCGAACCTGTTCGACCGGATGGTTTTTCATCGCGACGGCGTCGTGACGCGGGTGGAACCCGTCGCGGCGCGCGGTACGGTGTGGTAGATCGCCCCGTGACGACACCCACCGCATATCACGCGCCCCGAATCTTCGACGGAACAGGCTGGCATGACGATTGCGCGCTGCTGGTCGAGGGCGGCCGCGTGGCGGGCATCGTGTCGCAGGACATGGCAGAGGACATGGCGCCCGGCGGGATCGCCATCAAGGGGATGATCGTTCCGGGCCTGGTGGATCTGCAGGTCAACGGCGGTGGCGGCGTCCTGTTCAACAACGATCCCACGCCTGCCGGCATCGGTGCGATCTGTGCGGCCCATGCGGGCTTTGGCACGACGGCCGTGATGGTGACGATGATCACCGACACCGCCGACATGACCGCAAAAGGGATCGCCGCCGCCAAAGCCGCGGCCGGCCGGCAACCCGGCTTCCTGGGCCTGCATCTGGAAGGTCCGCATCTGGCGTATGCCCGCAAGGGCACGCATGATCCGGCGATGATCCGGCCGATGACGGACGCCGATCTTGCGATGCTGATCGCGGGGGCTGCGGAACTTGACCGGCTGATCTGTACCGTAGCGCCTGAATCGGTCGGTCTGGCGCAGGTCGCGGCGCTGGCGCAGGCCGGCGCAATCGTCAGTCTGGGCCATACCGATTGCAGTCATGACACGGCCCGCGCCTATGCCGATGCGGGCGCACGGATGGTTACTCATCTGTTTAACGCGATGGGACAACTGGGCCATCGCAGCCCGAACCTGACGGGGGCGGCGCTGGATGACGGGCGGCTGTGGGCGGGGCTGATCGCGGACGGGTTTCATGTCGATCCCGCCGTTCTGCGGATCGCGCTTCGGGCCAAGTCCGGTCCGGCGGGGCTGTTTCTCGTCTCCGACGCGATGTCGACCGTCGGCTCGACGGCGACCGGGCTGGTGCTGAACGGACGGCAGATCCTGCGGGCGGACGGTCGGCTGACGCTGGACGACGGCACGCTGGCAGGCGCCGACATCGCGCTGATCGACGCCGTGCGCTATCTGCACGTGAACCTTGGTGTGGCCCTCGACCGCGCGCTGCATCTGGCATCCGGCAGCCCGGCTGCGGCAATCGGGCTGACGGGGCACGGGCATTTGCGACCCGGCGCCCGTGCCGATTTTCTCAGCCTCACGCCACAGATCACCTGCGACGGCACGTGGATCGGCGGCGAACGCGTCGCTGGCCTGCGGCCGTGATCCTGTGTTTCGATATCGGTGGCACGGCAATCAAGCCCGCCGAAGCGCATGATGAACAGCGGATCGTCACAGGCGCGCGAATTCCGACCCCCACGCATGACTTCGGGGCGTTCATCGCAGTCCTGCAACGCGCCATCGAAACGGCCAGCATACGGCCGGACGGTCTGGCCTTTTCGGTCGCGGGGGTCGTGGATGCCGAAACGGGTCTTGCTACCGTCGCGAACATCCCCTGCCTGACGGGCCGCCGCCTGGAAGCCGACCTTGCGCGGGCACTGGGCCTGCCCGTCGTTCTGGCCAATGACGCCGACTGTTTCGCACTGGCCGAGGCGACGATCGGCGCGGGGCGCGATCACGCGGTCGTCTTCGGGCTGATCCTGGGGACCGGTGTCGGCGGTGGTGTCGTCGTGCGCGGCCAACTGATCAACAGCGGCGGTTTCGCGGGCGAGATCGGCCACGGCCCCGTGGCACCGAGGCAGTTCGACGATCTCGACGTGACGCTGCCCGCCTTTGTCTGCGGCTGCGGCCTGCACGGCTGCCTCGATGCGCTGTGTTCGGCCCGCGGGATGGAGCGGCTGCACAACCATCTCCATCGTACGCCCGACGCCGACAGCCGCGCCATTGTGTCCGCATGGGTGCAGGGCGACGCCGACGCCTGCCGGACGGTCTCGGTCTGGCTTGCGGCCCTTTCCGGTCCGCTGGCGCTTGTCCAGAATGTGCTTGGGGCGGGCATCATCGTGGCAGGGGGCGGCCTGGCGTCAGAGCCGAAACTTATCGCCGCACTGGACATTGCCGTTCGTGCGCGCTGCCTTCAGCGATTCGTCCGCCCTCTGGTTGTGCCGGCACAATGCGCGGGCGAACCGGGGCTGATCGGCGCAGCCATCCTCGGCCTGCGCACCTTGGGGCAAAGCACACAATAAATCGGCAACTAATGAAAATAAATTACAGCAAAAGGCGACCCTCTCAGAATATTTATGAAGTTTCTTGACTGAAAGCCGGAAGTGACGCCAGATTGAGAAAATTAATTTCGTGACAGGGACGTCGTATGAAGGTCGCAATCATCGGTTTGGGGTACCGTCTCGGCTATCTTGGATATGTCTTCAGCCAGATGGACCCCGCCTTTGAAATCGTGGGATATTTCGATCCTGCGCCGGCCGGACTGACCACGCTCACCGAGCACGGCATCAGCGCGGGCACGGCCCACACCTCGCCCGAGGCGCTGGTCAAGGCGGGCGGGTACGACCTTCTGATGATCGGATCGCCAAACCACCTGCATCTCGATCACATCCGCCTCGGCGTCGAGGCCGGCAACATGGTCTTTTCGGAAAAGCCCATCGTCGCCACGATCGACCAGACCTATGAGCTCGCGCGTCTGATGGCGCGTCACGGGTCGGACCGGCTGCTGGTCGGCCTGGTCCTGCGCTATGCGCCGCTCTACCGCGATCTGATCGCTGCACGCGACAATGGCCTTCTGGGCCAGATCGTATCGGTGGAAGCGGCCGAGCACATCTATCCCTATCATGGTGCGTTCTTCATGCGTGACTGGCGGCGCTATGAGAAATGGGCGGGCAGCTTTATGCTGGAGAAATGCTGCCATGATCTTGACCTTTACAACGGCCTGATCGGCGCGCGACCCGAACGCGTGGCAAGCTTTGGCGGACGCAAGACCTTCATCCCCGAAAACGATCCGCGCCGCGACGGCGCCAACGACATGGAACTGTACCACCGCAAGCCGTCGGGCTGGAACGGGTCCGACAGGGTGTTCGACAGCGACGGGGACATCATCGACTATCAGGTCGCCATCATCGAATATGCCAATGGCGTGGGCATGAATTTCCACACCAATCTGAACGCGCCCGACCAGTTTCGCCGCTTTGCCGTCTTTGGCACCAGGGGACAGGCCGAAGGAGATTTCATTCGTGCCGCTTTCAAGGTCACCGACGTAGCGACCGAGACCGCCACCATGGAAAAAACCTACGAGCCCACCGCGCTGTCGCAGCACTACGGCGCGGACGAGACGATGGCCGCCGAGGTGATCGCCCATGTGATGCGCAACGGCCCCCTGCCGGTGTCGCCGCTGGACGCGCTCGAGGCGGGGATTCTCGCGCTCAGCATGGATGACGCGCGTCGCAGCAGGCAGGTTGTGGACCTGCGCCCGATCTGGGACAGATACGATGAGGCGCTGGTCCGCAAGGGTGCGGTGGCATGACCCAGTCGCGTGCCGCCTGGTTCTTTGCATGGACGCTTCTGGCGCCTGCGATCCTTTATGTGCTGGTGATCGTCGCATGGCCGCTGGTCGAGACGTTTCGACTGTCCTTCACCAATGCCTCGCTGCGCAGGACGTCCGATTACGTGGGCTGGGCCAATTACGAACGCATCTTCGATTGGCGCTTTATGGAGATCATCATCCGCACGCTGACATGGACGTTCTTTTCCGTCCTGCTGAAGATGATCATCGGCACCTTCGGGGCGGTCCTGCTGAACTGCGCGGTGCCCGGTCGCAACCTGTTCCGCATCCTGACCATGCCGCCCTGGGTCGTGCCGATGGCCATCGGGATCTTCATGTGGGGCTGGATGTACAACGGCCAGTTCGGGATGATTTCGGGATTGCTTCAGCGGTTCGGCTTCGTCGACGGCCCGGTGGCGTTCCTGGCCTATGGCCGCTCGGCCTTTTGGGCGACCATCGTGACGGATGTCTGGATCGGCGTGCCGATGGTGACGATCTATTTCCTCGCGGCCATTCAGGCGATCCCGCGCGATCTTTACGAAGCCGCCTGGACCGATGGCGCGAGCCGCTGGTACCGGTTCCGCCGTATCACGCTGCCGCTGATGATGCCCGCGATGATTACCATGTCGATGCTGTCGTTGATCGCCACCTTCAACAGCTTCGACATCATCTGGATCCTGACGCAAGGCGGCCCCTCGGGCAGTACCACGACCATGATCATCGACACCTATTCGGTTGCCATCGGCTCGCGTCGCTATGGCGAAGGCGCGGCCCGCGCGGTGGTGATCTGCATCTTCCTGTCGCTGTTCTGTGTTGCCTATTTCCGCATGACACGCCGGCTGGCCAGGATGGACAGGGTCTAGGAACAGGACATGAGACTACCTTTCCCCAAGCTTCCGATCCTCCGGCGCAGCGCAAGCCCCCGCGCGATGATCGACCGATACAGCTGGTTCGAACTGATCCTTATCTATCTCGGCGTGTTCGTGTTTCTGTTCTTCATGCTGTCGCCCTTCATCGAAGGGTTCCTCGTCAGCCTCAAGCCGCTGGCGCAGCTTTTCTCGACGCCCTACCGCTTCTGGCCCGAGAACGGGTCGTTCGAGGCCTATCGCACGATGTGGGTCCGCATCCCGTATTTCGGGCTTTATATCTTCAACTCGCTTTTGATCGCGACGGTGGCCACGGTCATCGTGCTGGTTCTGGTCGTCCCGGCTGCCTATGCCTTCGCGCGGTTCAAGTTCAGGGGCATGGCGCTGGTCCTTGGCGCATTTCTGGCCGTGTCGATGTTTTCAGGTGCGGTGCTTTTGATTCCGCTCTTTCGTCTGATGCGGACCCTGGGGCTGCTCAATACCTACTGGGCGATGATCATCCCCGGTGCGGCTTTCCTGATCCCCTCCGCGATCTGGTTGTTGCGCACCTACATGATGCGCATTCCGCCCGAATTGCATGAGGCCGCCTATATGGATGGCGCGTCGGAATTCTACACGTTCCGCCGCGTGATCCTGCCGATCGCACGTCCGGGCATCATCGTGGTGGCGATCATGACGTTCATCGGCGCCTATGCGCAGCAGTTCATCTTTGCCCTGACCTTCAATTCCAGAACCGAATACATGCCGCTGCCCGTCGGGCTGTTCGCCTTTTTCGGCAGGCAGGAGGTGATCTGGAACGAATTGATGGCCGCAAGTTTCGTGGGGATCGCCCCCGCGCTGGTCATCATCTTCTATCTGCAACGATACCTCGTTGGCGGGCTGACCGCTGGCGCGGTCAAATAAACAACCCTCACCAACAGGAGACGCGACGTGACACACCTTGCGAAAACGAGCCTGATCGGACTGGTGCTGGCCGGCACCTCCGCGCTGCCTGCGATGGCGCAGGACATCAGCTGGATCTACTGCGGCGACCGGATCGACCCGGTGCACGAACGCTACATCGCCGAATGGGAGGCGATGAACGAAGGCTGGACCGTCACGCCCGAGCTTGTGGGCTGGGCGCAATGCCAGGACAAGGCGACCACCCTTGCCGCCGCTGGCAGTCCGGTGGGGATGGCCTATGTCGGCTCGCGCACGCTCAAGGAATTCGCGCTGAACGAGTTGATCGTGCCGGTGCCGATGACCGAAGAGGAGATGGCGCTTTACTACCCGCATATCGTCGACACGGTGACCTTCGAGGGCACGCAATGGGGCGTGCCGATCGCCTTCTCGACCAAGGCGATGTACTGGAACAAGGACATCTTCGAGGCAGCCGGCCTCGACCCCGAAAGCCCGCCGACCACCTGGGAGGAAACCATCGCCGCCGCGCGGCAGATCACCGAGAACACCGAGTTCGCGGGCTATGGCCTGTCGGCAAGGACATTCGACAACACGATGCACCAGTTCCTGCATTGGGTTTACACCAACAACGGCCAGATCATCGATGCCGAAGACAACATCGTGATGGACAGCCCCGAGGTTCTGGAGGCGCTGCAGGCCTATCAGGATATCACGCCCTATTCGGTGCCCGGTGCCACCGCCTATGAACAAAACGAGATGCGCGCCATCTTCCTCGACGGTCAGGTGGGGATGCTGCAGGCTTCGGTCGGGACGGCCTTCCGCGCGATGGAGACTGATATCAACTGGGGCGTCGCGAACCTGCCGATCGGCCCTTCGGCCGAGGGGCCCGGCACGCTGCTGATAACGGATTCCCTCGTGGTGTTCGCGGAAACGGGTGTCGAGGAGAAGGCGATCGAATTTGCCAAATACATCACCTCGCCCGACATTCAGCTTGAATACGAGATGTCGCCCGAGGCCGGCCTGACCCCGCTGCGCCCGTCGGCCGCCGTCGATCAGCTGGTCGCGGACACGCCATACTGGGCCCCCTATATCGAGGGCATCGAATTCGGCGGACCCGAACCGCTGTTCACCGACTATACCGGGTTCCAGAACGTCATGATCGAGATGGTGCAATCCGTCGTGACCGGCACCGCTGAACCGCAGGCCGCCCTGACGCGTGCCGCGGAACAGCTTGAAGCCTACAAGTGACGCTTCCGGCGCCCGATGATGTCGGGCGCCTGCCTTGCCGTTCAACCATGGAAGCGCATTTCGCCAATAGCAGGAGACGCGCCTTGGGCCAACTTACCCTGGAAAAGATCACCAAGACCTTCGGCACGTTCGAAGCGGTCAGGAGTGTCTCGCTCGACGTCAAGGAGGGCGAATTCATGGTCTTTGTCGGCCCTTCGGGCTGCGGCAAGTCCACCCTTCTGAGGATGATCGCAGGACTTGAAAATACATCGGGCGGCGACATCGTCATCGACGGCAAGCGCGTCAACGATCTGGCTCCGGTCAAGCGCGGCATCGCGATGGTGTTCCAGTCCTACGCGCTTTATCCGCATATGAGCGTCTATGAGAACATCGCCTTCCCACTGCGTGTCGAGGGCGCGCCCGAAGCCGAGATCCGCCGCAAGGTGGACGAGGCGGCGCGCATCCTGCATCTGGAAACGCGGATGAACCAGAAACCCGGGAACCTCTCGGGTGGTCAGCGCCAGCGTGTCGCCATCGGCCGGGCGATCGTCCGCGAACCAAAGATTTTCCTCTTCGATGAACCGCTCTCAAACCTCGACGCGGCGCTGCGGGCCGACATGCGGATCGAACTGACCCGCCTGCACAAGCAGCTGGGATCGACGATGATCTACGTCACCCACGATCAGGTCGAAGCAATGACAATGGCAGACCGCATCGTCGTGCTGAACGGCGGGATCATCGCGCAGGTGGGCGCACCGCTGGAACTGTATCACAAGCCGCAGAACGTGTTCGTGGCCGGGTTCATCGGCAACCCGCGGATGAACTTTCTGCCGGTCACTTGCCATGCCGTCTCCGATGCCGGCATCGAGGTGATCCTCGAGGACCGTCGCCTGACGATCCCGGTCCGTGTACCTGCCGGGCAGAGCGCGGCATTGCAGGGCAAAGCGATGACCCTTGGCATCCGTCCCGAACATGTCGTGCTGGGCGAGGGCGAAGCGCAGATGACCGTCGCACCGTCCGTCGTGGAGTATCTGGGCCAGCACACTATCGGCTATGCTCCTCTGCCGGGCGATGCCGGCAATTTCTGCTTCGTTCTGCCGGGCACACAGGTTTCGGCCGAGGCCCCCCGGGTCAGCCTGTCGTTCTCGGCAGCGGATTGCCATCTGTTCGACGCCGACGGACAGGCGTATGAGCGGCATGTCGATATGGCCGATATGCGGATGCAAGCGCCTGCGCCGGTGCTCGACACCGCAGGCTGAACATGGGCCAGGTCCGGAGGTTCTTATTCCCGCTCAAAGCCGGGCCGAACCATTCTCCGGAATCCGGACACCGGACGAGTTTTCGACGCCTCGCGCGTCGATCCGAGGCAGGCTTACCGGCGACCATTCCGTAGTAGCAGGTCACATACGTCAGCTCTTCGTCGACGAAGCCGTTCCGCTTGATCTCGCAGTAGATCCTCGAAGGATGCCTGCCGAGCTTCTCTGCGATCTTCTTGACTGGCATCTTCGCATTCATGTCCTGAACATCTCGCAACCCCATTTCAGATTGTGCCGTGGACGCGCCAGCCCCGATGCGACTTTGATTTGGTGGGAGTTTGGCCTGCCGGTGACCTCGCACGAGGAGATGAGCGCAGAAGACCTCGGCCGGGGCGCGGAAGCCCAGGCACTTGCGCGGGGTCTCGTTCAGGGAGGCGCAGAGCTGGCCGGGGGTCCTTCTGGGAGAGGCGCGCTGGATCGGTGTCGCGGGGCATCCGGCGATGCAGGCGCTTGTTGGCATGTTCGATGGCTCCTTTTTGCCACGGTGAGCACGCAGAACCACGTCTGCGCTCCGGACTTTGCCTGAAGATGCGGCCAGTCGACGAACCCCGACCCGCGGTCGAAGGTCACTGACCTTCGCGCCTTCTGGGGCAGGGGGCCAAGGGCTTTAGCGATCTGGGCCATGATCGGCTTCGTTCGCTTCCCGGGGTTCTGCAGGATGACGAGGAAGCGGCTCATCCGTTCGATCACGTCAAAACGCGCGGCAGATCCTCGCCCGGTAGCCGCCCGTCCCGGCGCGCAATGGTCAGAAGGTCGCGCAGGCGCTCGGATTTGGAGGGGTTGCTTCCGTCTCTTCTCTCTCACGCCCGTGAGTTAATTTGCGCTCCGCCAGCGCACGGTCCGGCATTAGCGGTGCGTAGCGAACCCGCGATGTTCGTTTCGACAGCATGACGTCTAGCGCAAACAAATGCGCGCGAACCGAAAATTTCGCGTCACATAGCGAAAAATATCTTGTGTAAAACGAACATCACAGGCTAGCGTTCGGACACAGGTGCCGCGACGCTTCGGGAGGGCGTATGTCGTCATTCATCGCATCTTCGGCATCCGGTGATCCGGTTCATGATCTGCTGATCATCGGCGGCGGCATCAACGGCTGCGGGATTGCGCGCGATGCGGCCGGACGCGGGCTGTCGGTCGTATTGTGCGAGAAGGGCGATCTGGCCGGCGCGACCTCTTCGGCCTCGACCAAGCTCTTTCATGGGGGCCTGCGGTATCTGGAATATTTCGAGTTCCGGCTGGTGCGCGAAGCGTTGATCGAACGCGAAATCCTGCTGCGCGCAATGCCGCACATCTCCTGGCCGATGCGGTTCGTGCTGCCATATCATCAGGATATGCGGTTCGAGAGCGACACGCCCACGTCGAAACTGCTGTCTTTTCTGATGCCATGGATGCGGGGGCGGCGTCCGGGCTGGCTGATCCGTCTGGGCCTGTTTCTCTACGACAACCTCGGCGCGCGCAAGATTTTGCCGGGTACATCCACGCGGATGCTGCGGGGCACCGCCGAGGGCGCGCCGCTGCAGGATCGCTTTGTCAAAGCCTATGAATACTCCGACTGCTGGGTCGAAGATTCGCGTCTTGTCGTGCTGAATGCCCGCGATGCAAAGGCGCGCGGTGCGCAGATTCACACGCGAACCGAGGTTGTGTCGGCCACTGTGGAAAACGGTATCTGGCACGTCACGGTCAGCAACGAAGGCCAAACGAGGACAGTCCGGGCGAAAATGCTGGTGAATGCGGCGGGGCCGTGGGTTGGCGATGTGATCCACGGCAAGCTGCGGCTGAACAGCCGCGAGAATGTGCGACTGGTGCGCGGCAGCCATATTGTGACCCGCAAGCTCTACGACCACGACAAATGCTACTTCTTTCAAGGTTCGGACGGGCGGATCATCTTCGCGATTCCTTATGAGCAGGATTTCACGTTGATCGGCACCACGGATGCGGAACATGACGACCCTGCGCACGCGCCCGAATGTACCGAAGAAGAGCGTGACTATCTGTGCCGCTTCGCCAGCCAGTATTTCGCCAGGCCGGTGACGAAGGAAGATGTCGTCTGGACCTATTCCGGCGTGCGCCCGCTTTATGATGACGGGGCCAGTTCGGCGACGGCCGCGACGCGCGACTACACGCTCCGGATCGACCGCTCGGCGGGGGCGCCTGTGCTGAACATCTTCGGCGGCAAGATCACCACCTACCGGCGGTTGGCGGAAGCGGCGCTCGACCAGATCGGCACCGTGCTGCCCGTTGCAAAAGGCAAATGGACCGCCGGCGAGGCGCTGCCGGGGGGCGATTTCGTCCATGATGGCGGCCCGGCGCTGGTAGGGGGCCTGCTGGCCGATTATCCGTTCCTGACCGAATTCTGGGCACGGCGTCTGGTGCGCGCCTATGGGACCGAGGCGCGGGCCATCCTTGGCGATGCAAGGAACGCCGCGGATCTGGGTCAGGATTTCGGCGCGACGCTGACCGCGGCGGAAGTCAGTTGGTTGATGACCCATGAATTCGCGCGCAGCGCCGAAGACGTAATCTGGCGGCGCAGCAAGCTGGGGCTGCGGCTGACCCAGGATCAGGTGGCAGGGCTGGAGGACTGGATGGCCCGGAATGTGAACGAGGTATTGCGCGCTGCGGAATAGGCGGCGCGAGAGGGAGGAGCAAGGAATGTCGCTGGTATTGGAGGGCGTCTCGAAGGTTGCGGAGGGGCAACATCACGTCTATCCCACCGACCTGACGCTGGAGCGCGGCACGATGAACGTGCTTCTTGGCCCCACTCTGTCGGGCAAGACCACGCTGATGCGGATCATGGCAGGGCTCGACGTGCCCGCTACGGGGCGTGTTCTGTGGGAAGGCCGCGATGTCACCGGAATGCGGGTGCAGGACCGCAAGGTGGCGATGGTCTACCAGCAATTCATCAACTACCCGTCGATGACCGTCTATGACAACATCGCCTCGCCCCTGCGGCTGATGGGGGTGTCGCGGGCCGAGATCGACCGTCGCGTGCAGGAGGCCGCCGCGCTGATGCAGCTGACGCCGCTGCTGCAGCGCAAGCCGCTTGAACTGTCTGGCGGACAGCAACAGCGCTGCGCGCTTGCGCGGGCGCTGGTCAAGAATGCAGGACTGGTGCTGCTGGACGAGCCGCTGGCCAATCTGGACTACAAGCTGCGCGAGGAATTGCGGGCCGAAATCCCGCGCATCTTCGAGGAGTCGGGCGCGATCTTTGTCTATGCGACGACCGAACCGGAAGAAGCGTTGCTTCTGGGCGGCAATGTCGCGACCATGTGGCAGGGCGAAGTCACGCAATTCGGCCCGACCCCGCAGGTCTATCGCGCGCCAAAGGATGTCATCACGGCACGGGTCATCTCGGACCCGCCGATGAATTTCACCCGCATCACCAAGGCGGGCAACAAGGTCAGTTTCGGTGAGGGCCAGGTTGCAGCGGCAAAGGGCGCCATGGCGAACCTGCCCGATGGCAGCTACCGCGCCGGTTTCCGCCCGGACCATCTGCATCTGCGGGCGCAGGGCAATGACGGGCTGCATTTCAGATGCACGCTGAAAGTGACCGAGATCACGGGTTCCGAAACCTTCATGCATCTCGATCATGCGGGCGAGTCCTATGTGGGGTTGATGCATGGCGTGCATCATCTCGAATTCGGCCAGCCGATCGAGGTCTGGCTCGATGCGGCCCATGTCCATGTCTTTGCCGAGAGCGGTCAGCTTGTCGCTCCCGCCAGCTTTGTGCAGGCGGCCTGAGGGGGCACCATGGCAAAGATCACACTCGACAATCTGGCGCATTCCTATCTGCCCAATCCGAAAGGCGAAGCTGATTACGCGCTCAAGCAGCTGGACCATGTGTGGGGGGACGGGGAAGCCTATGCCCTTTTGGGGGCGTCCGGCTGTGGCAAGTCCACGCTGCTGAACATTATCTCTGGTCTTCTGGTGCCCTCGCGCGGTCGTATCCTGTTCGGCGACCGCGATGTGACCCGCGACGATACGGTCGCGCGCAATATCGCGCAGGTTTTCCAGTTCCCGGTCATTTATGACACGATGACCGTAGGGGACAATCTGGCCTTTCCGCTGCGCAACCGCGGCATGGATGCAGCCTATATCGCCGCCCGCGTCCAGGAAATCGCCACGATGATCGGGATGGAGCATATGCTCCGGCGCAAGGCGCGCGGGCTGACCGCAGATGCGAAACAGAAGATCAGCCTTGGGCGCGGGATGGTGCGCGAGGATGTCAACGCGATCCTTTTCGACGAACCGCTGACGGTGATCGACCCGCATATGAAATGGGAGCTCCGCAGCCAGCTCAAGGCGCTCCACAAACAATTCGGTCACACCATGATCTATGTGACCCATGACCAGACCGAAGCGCTGACCTTTGCCGACAAGGTTGCCGTCATGCATGACGGGCGTGTCGTCCAGCTCGGGACACCCGAGGAACTGTTCGAGCGGCCGGCGCATACGTTCGTGGGATATTTCATCGGCTCGCCGGGTATGAACCTGATCGAGGCTGAAGTTTCCGGCAACACAGCCCGGTGTGCGGGTCATGTCGTGCCCCTTGGCGGCAGTTACAAACCGCTGAAGGGCCGCGTGCAGATCGGCATCCGCCCGGAATTCGTCACGCTTGCCGCCGGGGATGACGGGCTGCCCGTCACGATCAGACGCATCGAGGATGTGGGCCGCCATCAGATCCTGCGCGCGGAATTTGCAGGAAACCCCGTGAATGCCATTCTGCCCGAAGGCATGCCCGTGCCTGCTGGCGCCAACCGCCTGAAATTCCGGCGCGAACGGATCGGCGTCTATGCCGATGACTGGCGCGTGGCGCCGCTCCATGCCGTGTCCACCCCTGCAAGAGAGGCCGTCTGATGGATAAGGTTCAGAACAACAAGGCGTGGTTTCTGGTGCTGCCCGTCCTCCTGCTGGTGGCCTTTTCCGCCGTAATCCCGCTGATGACTGTCGTGAACTATTCGGTGCAGGACACATTCGGCAATAACGTGTTCTTCTGGGAAGGGCTGACATGGTTTCAGGACGTGCTGACCTCGCGGCAGGTGCACGCGGCGCTCGGACGGCAGTTGATGTTCTCTGGCATCATTCTGGCCATCCAGATTCCGCTCGGTATCCTGGTTGCCCTTTGCATGCCGAAGAAAGGCATCTGGGCGTCGGTTTGTCTGGTCCTGATGGCGCTGCCGCTTCTGATCCCGTGGAACGTGGTGGGCACGATCTGGCAGATACTGGGGCGGACCGATATCGGCGCCCTCGGCTACGCGCTCAACAACCTTGGCATCGGCTGGAACTACTCTCGTAACCCTGTCCATGCCTGGATCATCGTCGTGACGATGGACGTATGGCACTGGACCTCGCTGGTCGCGCTTTTGGCCTATGCGGGGCTGCAATCCATCCCGCAGGCCTATTATCAGGCGGCGAAGATCGATCAGGCGAGCAGGTGGAAGGTTTTCCGCTACATCGAATTGCCGAAAATGCAGGGCGTGCTGCTGATCGCGATCCTGCTGCGCTTCATGGACAGCTTCATGATCTATACCGAGCCGTTCGTCGTGACCGGCGGCGGCCCCGGCACCGCGACCAGCTTCCTGTCCATCGATCTCGTGAAAATGGCGCTCGGACAGTTCGACCTCGGCCCGGCAGCGGCGTTCTCGATCATGTATTTCCTTGTGATCCTGCTGGTGAGCTGGGTGTTCTACACCGTCATGACCAATCTCGACAAAGCGGAGGGCCGGTAGGATGGCCTCAACAACCGACGCTTACGCCGCCACGCCGGCACGCCGCCATGCCCTGCCCCGGATCCGCATCCGCCATGTCGTCATGGTGCTTTATCTCGCCTTCATGCTGATACCGATTTACTGGCTTCTGAAAATGAGCCTGCAAACCAATCGCGAGATCACGGGCGGCTTCACGCTCTGGCCGCAAAACCCGACGCTCGACAATTTCCGCACCATCCTGACGGACCGCAGCTGGTATATCGGCTATGTCAATTCGATCACCTATGTGGTGATGAACACGGTCCTGTCGCTCGCAGTTGCACTGCCTGCCGCCTATGCCTTCTCGCGCTACCGTTTCCTGGGCGACAAACATCTGTTCTTCTGGCTGCTGACGAACCGCATGGCCCCGCCCGCTGTGTTCGCTCTGCCCTTCTTTCAGCTTTATTCCAGTGTCGGCCTCTTCGACACCCATATTGCGGTGGCGCTTGCACATACGCTTTTCAACGTGCCGCTGGCCGTGTGGATTCTGGAAGGGTTCATGCGCGGCGTGCCCAGGGAAATCGACGAAACCGCCTATATCGACGGCTATTCCTTCCCGCGCTTCTTCGTGAAGATCTTCATGCCGCTGATCGCAAGTGGCATCGGCGTGGCGGCGTTTTTCTGCTTCATGTTTTCCTGGGTGGAACTGCTTCTTTCGCGCACGCTGACGGCCGTCAACGCGCAGCCCATCGCCTCGATCATGACACGCACGGTCGGGGCCTCGGGCATCGACTGGGGGGTTCTCGCCGCCGCCGGCGTGCTGACCATCGTTCCGGGGGCGCTCGTGATCTATTTCGTGCGCAACTACATCGCCAAGGGCTTTGCCCTGGGCCGCGTCTGAGAAAGGGCAGGCCATGAACCTCAACTGGATGGCATGGACACAGGCCACGGCAATCTTCTTCATCGTGATTGCCTGCCTTCTGCTGATCTTCACCTTTCTGGGCATCCGCTACCCCGAAACCCCGCGTCGCGGCATCCTGATGATCGAGACGACCCGCGGGGACCGGCTGTTTATCACGCTTCTCGGCTCGGCCTTCATAAACGCGGGCTGGCTGGCACTAAGCGGCCTGCCGCAATGGTGGGCTTTGGGAATTTGCGCACTTTACGCCGCAGCGGTGTTTCGCTGGGTGTAAGGGCGCGCAAATCGCGTGCCCGGACCGGCAGGGGTGGGAGCCTGTGATGGACCGGACACGCGACGACCGAAAATGACAGGTTCAATCCATGGGAGGATGTAGCATGAACCACCTGACAAGAACATCAACCGCGCTGGCTCTGGCGCTCACAGCGATGGGAGCGCCGGCCTTCGCCGATATGGACGCCGCCCGCGCCTTTCTGGACGAACATATCGGGGATATGTCGGTCCTGACGCGGGAAGAGCAGGAAGCCGAACTGCAGTGGTTCATCGATGCCGCCGAACCGCATCGGGGCATGAGCATCAACGTCGTGTCCGAGACAATCACGACCCATGAGTGGGAATCCCGCGTCCTTGCCCCCGCATTCAGCGCGATCACCGGCATCAATGTCACCCATACGCTGATCAGCGAAGGCGATGTGGTCGAGCGGCTGCAAACCCAGTTGCAGACCGGCGAAAACGTCTTTGACATGTATGTCAATGACGCCGACCTGATCGGCACGCATTGGCGCTACCAGCAGACCCGCAACCTGACCGACTGGATGGCGGGTGAGGGCGCTGATTTCACCAATCCCGGGCTGGATCTTGATGATTTCATCGGCACCTCGATGGCCACCGGACCGGATGGCAAGCTTTATCAGTTGCCGGTCCAGCAATTCGCCAATCTCTACTGGTTCCGCCATGACTGGTTCTCGGACCCGGAAATTCAGGCCGAGTTCCGGGAGGAATACGGCTATGATCTGGGCGTTCCGGTCAACTGGTCGGCCTATGAAGATATCGCCGCCTTCTTTACCGGCCGCGAAATCGACGGGGTGACTGTCTATGGTCATATGGATTACGGCCGCCGCGATCCCTCGCTCGGCTGGCGTCACACGGATGCATGGCTCTCGATGGCCGGGGCATCCGACCTTGGCCTGCCGAACGGGGTTCCGGTCGATGAATGGGGCATCCGGGTGGACGAGAACTTTCGTCCGGTCGGATCGTGCATGAACCGTGGTGGCGCCACGAACAGCCCGGCGGCGGTCTACTCGATCCAGAAATACGTGGACTGGCTGAACGACTACGCGCCCGCCGCGGCCGCTGGCATGAACTTCTCTGAATCGGGCCCGGTCCCGGCACAGGGCAACATCGCCCAGCAGGTGTTCTGGTATACGGCCTTCACCGCGGATATGGTCGCACCTGATCTTCCGGTGATGAACGAGGACGGCACACCGAAATGGCGCATGGCCCCCAGCCCGCACGGCGCCTATTGGCAAGAGGGCATGAAAGTGGGCTATCAGGATGCCGGCTCTGCCACGCTTCTGGAATCCACGCCCGTTGACCGTGCGCAGGCCGCCTGGCTCTATGCACAGTTCATCGCCTCGAAAACGGTGGATGTGGCCAAATCGCATTACGGTCTGACCTTCATCCGCGAATCCACGCTTCAGCATGAAAGCTTCACGGAACGCGCGCCGCAGCTGGGGGGGCTGATCGAATTCTACCGCTCGCCCGAACGCGATCTGTGGACAGATACAGGCTTCAACATCCCCGATTACCCGCGTCTGGCGCAACTGTGGTGGCAGAATATCGGGGATGCCTCGTCGGGTCTGCGGTCCGCGCAGGAAGTGATGGATTCGCTCTGCGAGCAGCAGGAGGCCGTGATGGCTCGTCTGGAACGCTCGGGCGTTCAGGGCGATGTCGGCCCGCTCCTGAACGAAATCACGGATGATGAATATTGGCTCTCGCAGCCCGGCGCACCCTGGCCGAAGCTGGACGATGAAAAGGGCGAGCCGATCACCATCGCCTATGAAGAACTGATCCGCCGCTGGACAGAGTAACCTCACTGGTTACCTTCGTGTCGGGGCTGCGTAACGGCGTGGCCCCGGCTGACCTGGGCAAGGCGATGCATGCGCCGCCTTGCCCCCTTCCCGGGATTTCCGGTTTTCCAGTCTGGTTACCCAGAGGAGGCGTCGATGGGCTTTATTCTCGCACTTGATCAGGGCACGACATCCAGCCGCGGGATCGTTTTTGACGCGGATATGATGATCAGGGCTGTGGCGCAGGAGGAATTCCCGCAGCACTATCCGCAATCGGGCTGGGTCGAGCATGACCCCTCGGACCTTTGGGCCACCACAGCCGCCACCGCGCGGGCGGCAATCGAGAAGGCCGGGCTTTCGGCGCGGGAAATCGCCGCCATCGGCATCACCAACCAACGCGAAACCGCGCTGGTCTGGGACCGCAGGACCGGCAGGCCGATCCATAATGCCATTGTCTGGCAGGACCGCCGCACCGCCGATTTCTGCGCGCAGCTTCGCGACAACGGTCATGAGCCAATGATCACCGCGCGCACCGGGCTGCTGGCCGATCCTTATTTCTCGGCGACCAAGCTGAAATACATCCTCGACAAGGTCGATGGCGCGCGCGACCGTGCGAGGCGGGGAGAACTTGCATTTGGAACGGTCGATACCTGGCTGATCTGGAACCTGACCGGCGGGCGCGTGCACGTGACAGACGCGACCAATGCCGCCCGGACCATGCTCTACGACATCCACAAGGGCCGCTGGAGCCAGACCATCTGCGATCTGTTCGATATCCCGCGCGAGATGCTGCCGGAGGTGCGCGATTGCGCCGCCGATTTCGGCGTGACCCGCGGGGACCTGTTCGGGCGCGAAATACCGATCCTTGGCGTGGCGGGTGACCAGCAGGCCGCAACCATCGGGCAGGCCTGTTTCGTGCCCGGCATGCTGAAATCGACTTATGGCACCGGTTGCTTCGCGGTGCTGAACACCGGTGAAACGCCGGTGACCTCCACCAACAAGCTGCTGACCACAATCGCGTATCAGCTGGACGGCAAGCCCACCTATGCGCTGGAGGGCTCGATCTTCATCGCCGGGGCGGTGGTGCAATGGCTGCGCGACGGGATCAAGGTGATCCGCGAAGCCGCCGAGACCCAGGCCCTTGCCGAACAGGCCGATCCGGGCCAGGAATTGATCCTTGTGCCAGCTTTCGTGGGGCTTGGCGCGCCCTACTGGAAGCCCGAAGCGCGCGGCGCGATCTTCGGCATGACGCGCAATTCCGGACCCGCCGAGTTTGCCCGCGCGGCGCTCGAATCCGTGGGCTACCAGACCCGCGATCTGCTGGAGGCGATGCAGTCCGACTGGGTGCGCGAGGGGGCGCAGCCAACGCTGCGCGTCGATGGTGGCATGGCCGCAAATGATTACGCCATGCAATTCCTGTCCGACATCATCGGCGCGCCGGTCGACCGCCCGAAGGTGCTCGAAACCACGGCGCTGGGGGCGGCGTGGCTCGCGGGGATGCGCGCAGGTGTCTGGCCCGGAATGGAAGAGTTCGCCAAGGGCTGGGCCGTCGAACGGCAGTTCACGGCGGCAATGGGCCCGGCAGTCCGGGACGCGCGTTATGCCCGCTGGAAACGCTGTGTCGATGCGGTGCTGGGCGTCTGATGACAGAGCAAAGTTATAACCGTTTGCTTTGCAGCGCGGGAATGACGGGCGATGCGGGCGTCTCTTCGGACGCAGCGTGCCTCCGATGACGATCACGGCCTTCGGTTTCGCCACTGCCGGAACGCTGCGCTTCGGGCGTGGCACGGTCTCTGACGCGATACCTTTCGCCCGTGCGCGGGCAAGCCGCCTTTTGCTCTTGCGCTCACGCTCCGTTGCCGCGGCGGATGACGTGCTGCACGCGCTGCGCCAGGGCGGCGATGTGCTGGACCTGCAGGCCAGCGGCGAACCCGATCTGCCGGGCGTCCAGGCCCATGTGGCAATCGCGCGGGGGTTCGGGCCCGATCTGATCATCGCCATCGGGGGCGGGGCGGTCATCGACCACGGCAAGGCGCTCGCCGCCCTCATCCCCGCACCGCACGATGCGATGCGCTATATGGAAGTGGTGGGCGAAGGCCAGCCGCTGGATGCAGACCCGCTGCCGCTGGTGGCGATCCCCACCACAGCGGGCACCGGAGCCGAAGTCACGCGAAACGCCGTGATACTTGTTCCGGATGCAGCGCGTAAGGTCAGCCTGCGCGACGACAGGCTCTATCCCGCATTGGCGCTGGTTGATCCGGAACTCTGCACGTCCTGCCCGGCACAGGTTACGCTTGCCTCGGGGCTGGATGCGATCACGCAGGTCATTGAGCCGTTCATTTCGTCGCGCGCCAATCCCCTGACCGATGCGTTGTGCCGCGACGCCATTCCCCGAGGGCTCTCGGCATTGCGCAGGCTGCTGGACAAGGGCGATGCGCAGGCATGGGACGACATGACACTCACCAGCGTCTTCGGCGGGATTGCGTTGGCCAACGCAGGGCTGGGGGCGGTGCACGGTTTTGCGGGCGTGATCGGCGGCCAGACCGGCGCGGCACACGGGGCGATCTGTGGCGCGTTGCTGATGCCGGTGCTCAGGGCAAATGCGCGGGCTGCACCAAAGGGTAGCGTCGCGGCTGAGCGGATCGCCTGGGTCATGCAACAAATCGCCGAAGCGTTTGGCAGCGTGCAACAGTTCCAGGACTGGAACTACGGCAAGGGCCTCCGCCGTCTTCAGGAACTTGGCGTCACCACTGAAATGCACCTTGAACTTGCCAGCGAGGCGCTGCGGTCTTCCTCCTACAGGGCAAACCCGGTCGATCTGAAGACGGATGATCTGCTTCAGATCCTGACCGATGGTTAGCATTGACCGTTCTCCGGTCTGGCGCTGGCAGCGGCCATGCCGGGTGGGTGTCATGCCCTTCGATCAGCTTACTGTAGTAACAGTTCATTGCTCGCACGGAGAGCGTGTCCGATTTTCCGACCGGTTCGGAACCGCGGTCAGCCTGTCCGACCGCATTCAAGGCTCGCGGTCCAAACAAGAGAATCAAGGGGTCACATCCAATGAGGGTGCATGTGATTCAGGCCATGGCCATGAAACCTGCGCAGTTCGAAACGGCCGGATCACGGAACGCTCTCAGCGGGTTTTGCTGTCTGGGTGCCGTTTCTGCGCTTTTCAACTGGAACTCCCGCGCCTGCGCTAGGCGCTGCGCCGGAGCCCACCTATAGATCTGACAACGCAGCCATTCGCATCAGGACCATAGGGTCCGCGAAAATAGAACCGAAGGGAGAACCGGAATGAGAGTCTTTATCGTCGGGATCGCGGGCGGCGTCGGTCGTCGTGTCGCAACGCGGCTTGCCACGCATGGAGATCAGGTCGGGGGACTGGTCCGAAGATCCGCCCAGGCCGCGGATCTGGCTGCAAGGGGAATCAACGCAACGCTCGGCGATCTCGTGACGCTTTCTCCCGAGGAACTCGCCGAGATGATCCGCGGCTATGACGCCATCGTCTTTACGGCAGGTGCCGGTGGCGAGGGCGGCCCAGAGACCATCGACCAGATCGACGGCGCAGGCCCCGGCAAGCTTTCGAAGGCAGCCGGGATCGCCGGCATCACCCGGATGGTCCTGGTGTCGGTCTTTCCGGAAGCCTGGCGCGAGCGGCGCATGGACGAGGAGTTCGAACACTACATGGTCGCCAAGAAGCAGGCTGAAGTCGAACTCGTCCTGACTGACCGCGATTGGGTTATCGTCCGTCCCTCAGCCTTGAACGACGCTCCTGGGACCGGCCTGGTGGACCTCGGCCTCGCGAAGGTTCACGAGGAGATCACCCGTGACGACGTGGCCGCGACAGTTGTTGAGGTTCTGCGCCAGCCGGATGTCAACCGTATCATCCTGGAAGTGACTGCAGGTCCGACCCCGATCGCAGAGGCCGTTTCGGCCATGGCCGGGACCGGACGCCCCTAACAACCCGACGGGTCGGTTCGCGCTGCAGGCCATCAGACGATGGCAAACCGGACGGCGACGATTGAAACCCTTCGTCCGACCCAGCCGGATGACGCCGCGATTCATGATGCCAATGGCACTGCGTTGCAATCGTGTGCTTGACACCAGCAACCAGTTCTGGCGAACGAGCCGTTCGCCGTGACCCGATCTTACCCGCACTTCGCGAAGTGCAATGGCAAAAGCCTTGTTGCCCTTCGGTATCCGGCGGGTACCAGGTTCATAAGCTTGTGAAACACTCCGCAAGGAACTGCCTTGAGGAGCACCCGCCTCAAGCGCGACCTGCAGGATCGAAGGATCGGGTGTCCCGCTGGACGCAGGCTGCAGATTGGGGGTGATCGCGAAATCAGCGCCCCGGGCGGCACACCGCCCGGAGGATATCGACCGGCTGCTCAGACACCGTCGATTATGAAAACCCGTGTCTCGCTGCCGGCCTGCCGGTGTCGGCGCGCTCTCTGATAGGCCGGGCTGTGATACCAGGCGCGGGCCGCGTTCATGTCCGGAAAGGCCAGGATCGCTGCCCCTTCGAAATCCGGACCCTCAAGCACGTCCTGAGCCCCGTAGAAGGCGACGGGAGAGACGTCATGTCCCTCCCGCGCCCGTGGTGCCGCTTCACGGTAGCGCGCCATCTCGTCAGGGTCGCTGGTCTCTTCGCGGATCATGACCACATAGGCGGGCATCACGCAGCGCTCCGTGCCTCGAGCGCAGCAATCACCCGCCGCGCGGCCTCGGCCGAGGAGGCGGGGTTCTGGCCGGTGATCAGCAGACCATCCTGCACAACGAAGGAACCCCAGTCATCACCCTTCACAAACTCGGCACCCCTTTCCTTGAGGGTATCCTCGACGAGGTAGGGAACGACCTTGGTCAGGCCCACGCCTTCTTCCTCCGAGTTGGTAAAGCCCGTGACTTTGCGGCCTTTCACGATCGGCGCACCGTCCGCACCCTTCACGTCACGCAGCACACCGGGGGCGTGGCAGACCAGCCCGAGCGGTTTTTCCGCCGCGTTGAAGGCTTGGATCAACGCGATCGAGTTGGCATCCACCGTCAGGTCCCAGAGCGGGCCATGGCCACCCGGATAGAATACCGTATCGTAGTCGTCCGCATTCACCTCGGACAGTTTCACGGTGCTGGCAAGCGCAGCTGTGGCTTCGGCATCGGCCTCGAAGCGGCGGGTATCGTCCGTCTGAAAGTCGGGCGAGTTGCTGACCGGGTCCAGCGGCGGCTGGCCGCCCTTGGGCGACGCCAGCGTAATTTCGGCGCCCGCGTCCCGGAAGGCGAAATAGGGAGCTGCCAGTTCCTCGAGCCAGAAGCCGGTCTTGCGCCCGGTGTCGCCCAGAGTGTCGTGCGAGGTCAGAACGATGAGTACTTTCATGGCTTTATTCCTTTCCAGTGTGTGTGGGCGCTCGGCCCCTCTGTCGGTTGTTTGCGGAGTACCTTGGAGTAAAAAACTTTGACTAAAATACTTTTGCCCGGAAGCCGCCGCGCGCCGGATGAACCAGCGCATGGCGAACCGTCGGAGTGCCTCAGCGTCGTCCTCGGAGCCGTCCGTGGCGGCCGCCGCGCTGACCAAGGACCGAGGCATGCATCCGGGGAGCTCTGAGGCGAAGGCGGCAGACCTTGCATCCTCAATACTGCCTCTGGCTGGCGCGGCCCGTCACGGAAGCCCTGAGCCTAAAGATGGCGGCCCAGAAAGGTCCGGATGAAACCGGCGATCTCCTCAGCATGGGTTTCAAGTGCGAAATGACCCGTATCAAGCAGATGTACCTCCGCGTCCGGAAGGTCACGCTTGTAAGCTTCGGCACCTGCAGGGATGAAGGCAGGATCGTGACGCCCCCAGACCGCGAGCAACGGAGGCTGATGCTGCTGGAAATACGCCTGGAACTCCGGGTAGCGATCCAGATTGCTGCGATAGTCGAGGATCAGATCCAACTGGATTTCCTCGGCGCCGGGACGAGACATCAACGCGATGTCGAGCAGATAGCCGTCCGGGGACAGTCGTTCCGGATTGGTCCCTGTACGGTACTGCCAATTCTCGATTACCGCCGCGGAAAGCGACTCGCGGCAAGCCTCGCGGTTTTCCTTGGTCGGCTCGCGCCAATAAGCTTCCCATGGCCCCCACTCGTCGCTGAACCCCTCGAGATACGCATTTCCGTTCTGGCTAATGATGGCCGCAATGCGATCGGGACGTGCCATTGCCAGCCGGTAGCCAACGGGAGCGCCATAATCGAAAACGTAGATGGCGAACCGGCGCAGCCCGAGAGCGTCAACGAAACCGCCGATAACTTCTGCGAGTGCATCGAACGTGTAGGGAAAGACACCACGCTCCGGCGCCACCGTCTGTCCGAAACCCGGCAGATCCGGGGCGATCACGCGGTAGCTGCCAGCCAGCTTCGGGATGAGGTCGCGAAACATGTGGCTCGAAGATGGAAATCCGTGGAGGAGCAGGATAGCGGGCGCATCATTTCGTCCCGCCTCCCTGTAAAAAAGACTGACCTCTCCGACCTGGCACGTCTTGTAGTTCACAGCCATGTTGCTTCTCCATCAAAAACTCGGCAAGGAACTCCGAGTCGCGACTTACCCAGCAGGGTCAGCGAATGGTGACGGTGTTCCTGTCGTGGCTGATCAACTACTGCGCTAAATCGTTCTCAGGTGCGGCGCATGCCCTGCTGCTATGGTGCCGATCTTGTGTCTTTCCGGCTCCACGGCGGATCGAAGCGCCCCTGTGCCTAAGCCATTTTCCGACGGGGCCAGGCGCCTGTCGAAATGCAGGCGTTTTCGATCGAGGGCGGCGACCTCATCACCGTCTGTCGCGTAGTCTTTAATTCTGAGATGGAGAATACAATGAAATCAATGGTATACCGACGGAGGAGCGCCGGGCATCCGTCTTGCGGCCCCTGGTTCAGGTCTATCTATCCGGGTCCGGCAGCTTGGAGAGCGGGATCCGTGACGCAATCTGGGAGCTCGGCGTAAGCCGGGCGACTATGCGCGACTTGCCCTGCTTCGCGCCTACGAAAAGGAGCCCCGGCTGCTTGCAACCCGGTTGGGGCAGATCGGTGCTGGTAACGGCCAACGGCCGTCGCGTGTTCGAGATGCGCGTTTGTCGGGGGGCAAACTTGCCCGAACCCGCATTGGCGGGCGTTCGACTGGGTCAACGACGTGTTGAAATCTGATGCAGTATTACTGCATTACTGCGGCTTGATCTGCCATGGGGTATGCCGCCATCTGTTCTTCGAGCAGAGGCAGAACTCGGTTGCCATGCTGCGAAGACTGACGGTTTTGGCTGAGCTGGCCCGGCGGGCCCGGGCTCGCCCAGCCACTCGCATCATCTGCAATGCTCATGCGCGGGCCAGGAATGGCAGATGTCTCTGGGCGGCGCCCGTCAGCTTGCGCACCGCGTTCGCTATGGCGGGTGCAGTCATCGGCACACCGATTTCACCGCCGCCGCTCGGCGGCTCGCCCGAGTCGACAAACTGCACCTCCATTTCGGGGATCTCCGAAATCCGGATCGGTTCGTAGTCGTAGAAGTTGCTCTGATCGATCTGCCCTCCGGAGAATGTCGAGCGCTCGCGGAGGACACTCGACAGACCGAACAGTATCCCGCCCTCGACCTGGGCGCGATAGGCCTGTGGATGAATGACGATTCCGGGATCGATGGCGGCCCAGAAGCGATGAACGCGCAACCGGCCGTCTTCGTAGGAGACCTCGGCGACACCTGTGGCAAGCGTCTTCTTGTAGCCCGCGAAGGCGAGGCCGAGCGCGCGCCCTTCGGGCGCGTTGCCGAAGTCGGACATTTCCACGGCCGCGTCGAGGACCGCCAGTGCCCTGGGCGAGGCGGCGAGCAGTCTGCGCCGGTAGCTTACAGGGTCTGAACCGGCGCGCTCTGCAAGCTCATCCAGAAAGCACTCGCGGGCAAAGCAGTTGGGAGCCCAGCCAATGCCGCGCCAGGCCGAAAGCCGCGACTGTCGCGGCACCAGCACATGTTCTGCCTGAAAGGTGCCGAAGGCGTAGTCGGAGCTCTCGGCGCCCTCCATCACCAGAAGGTCGCGGCGCGTCTCGGGGTTCCAGCGATCGGGCATGGCGAACTGGAAGATCGAGGGTGAGGCGACCCGGTGACGCAGCGCCGTGGGATAGCCCTCGGCATCGAGCACGGCGTCCAGGCGATGCACTGTCGCCGGGCGGAGCCAGCCGTTCTTGACGTCGTCTTCGCGGGTCCAGACCACCTTGACTGGCCTTCCCGAGGCGCGAGACAGCAGCAGCGCATCACGCATCTGCTCCCGGGCAAAGACCGTCCGCCGCCCGAAGGCACCGCCCATCTGCGTGGCGTGGAAGCGGATGCGGTCTGGCGTGGTGCCCAGAACGGCGGCCGCGATCATGATCGAGGCGGTCTGGCTTTGCGTGCCAAGCCAGATTTCGGCGCCCATGCCATCGGCATCGACCGAGGCGACGGCGTTCAGCGGCTCCATCTGCGCGTGATAGACATGTTCGGTGGTGTAGCTGCCGGTGACCACGTCGGCGCCGGTGAAATCCACCTTATCGTCTCCGCGGCTTTCCCAGACCACGGCGTCGGCCGACATGTCGTCTGCGGCCTCGGCCAGGGCGATCAGCTCATCGGCGCTGTTGGCGTTGCGGAACGGCGAGGTTTCGGTCCAGCTGACGTCCAGCGCGTCACACCCGGCGAGGGCTGCGGGGAAACTGCGCGCAAGGACGGCCACGGCATGGTCGAGCACGATCACATCCACCACGCCGTCCATCGCGCGTGCCGCCGCGTCCGAGTTCAACGTGGGTGTCTCGCCCTCGACCGGGGGCAGGAGCAGGGCGGCATGGACCATGCCCGGTAGGTCCACGTCGATGGAGTATTCGGTCGCTCCGGTCGTCTTGGCCGGAATGTCCAGTCGCCCGACATCCGTGCCGATGATGGTCCAGTCCGCGCGCGGTTTCAGTACGGCATCAGTCATCTCGCCGCTGGGCCAGGCCGGGTCCGGCAGGGCGGCAACCTCGCCATAGGTCATTGAGGATCCGCTTGGGTCGTGGTGAAGCATGCCGCGCCGCGTCGTGACCTCCTCGGCGGTAACGCCCCAATGCGCGGCCGCGATCTGGATCAGGATCTGGCGTGCCTGCGCCCCGGCTTGCCTCAGATAGGTGAAATATCCCTCTATCGACGAGCTGCCCGCCGCGAAGAGGATGCCACCGGCCATGGGGTTGCCGTAGACGCCCTCGGGATCGGTACTGACCTGCTCGGAGGTGACCCTGGACCAATCGGCATCCAGTTCTTCGGCGACGATCATCGGCAGCGAGGTGCTGACGCCCTGGCCCATCTCGGCAGAGCCGAACTTGATCGTCACGCGGTTGTCGGGCGTGATCGTCACCCATGCGTTCACCTTGCCATCCAGAAGCGGTTGCGCCCCGGCAGCAGAGGGAAGCACCGCCACCCCGCCCGTGGTCAGCAGGGCGAAAGAGAGGGCGCCGGAGCCCATCAGGAAGCCGCGGCGCGTTGCGTTTGGGGTACGAACGGTCATGGGATCATCCTTCCTGAGCAGCGCGTTCGATGGCGCGGATGATGCGGGGATAGGTGCCGCAGCGGCAAAGGTTGGCCGACATCTCGTCGACGATCTCCTGCCGGTTCGGCTGAGGATTGTGCGCCAGCAGCGCGGCCGCCCGCATGATCTGGCCCGACTGGCAATAGCCGCATTGCGGCACCTGCTCGGCGATCCACGCCTGTTGGACCACATGCGTGCCGTCGGCCGACAGCCCTTCGATCGTGGTGATCTCGCTGCCTTCAGCATCGCCAACGGTCATCTGGCAAGAGAAGGTCGCCTGTCCGTCGATATGGACCGTGCAGGCGCCGCACATCCCGGCACCGCAGCCGTAGCGCGTTCCCTTGAGCTTGAGATCGTCTCTCAGCGCCCATAGCAGCGGGGTGTCGGGGCTGGAGTCCACTTCGACCGTTCGGCCGTTCACGTTGAGAGTGACCATGTTGGCTCCTTGTCTTGCATGTTGCTCTGGTGGTTCTGCGATCAGCCGCCGCCGCCGGCATTCTGAAGGAACGAGATGATTGCCGCTCGCTGCGCCGGGTCCGAGATGCGGACGGCCATTGTAGTGCCGGGAACGGTGTCGCGGGGATTTTGAAGGAAGGCGTCCAGCGTCTCTTCGTCCCAGACCAGACCGGCCGCCTGCATCGCGGGGGAATACCGCGCGCCGTCGAGGCTCCCGGCCTCTCGCCCGAAGACACCGGCCAGCGACGGGCCGCTTCCGCGACCTCCGTCCTCGATACTGTGGCAGGTCGCGCAGCGTTGCCGGAACAGCCGCTCGCCTTCCGCGTCCTGCGCCTGAGCGGCTGGCGACGCCAGGACGGTCAGAAGGATGAGGAGGCCGCCTGACTTCGAGGGATGTCCGACCATGGCGGGACGTTGGAAAGTGGTGCGCATCGCAGGATCCTCTCATTGACATGCCGTGGCCGGACGCAGTTCCGGTCGCCGTGCGGGCGGGGATCTGTCCGGGATATTTGCGCATCTCCGGACGGTGCCGCACGCCTGAAGCTGCAAGAAATTTGCCTGAAGCTATGATCCTTGATGGGCCGCCCATCGCCGCTCGCCGCTCTGCCGACAAGGATGGCCATTCTTGATTTGAAAGTTTAGATGGTCTTTTCTACCGGGACTGCGTAGGAATGCTAATCAATGGGCAACGTGCGCCAGAGTGATCTCGAATCCTTCCTTTCCGTTGCCCGCCACGGAAGCTTTCGGGCCGCCGCACAAGAGCGTGGCATGACGGGTTCGGCGCTTAGTCAGAGCGTTCGCGCGCTGGAGGAAGAGCTTCAGGTCCGCCTGTTCAACCGGACCACCCGAAGCGTCGTGCCGACGGAGGCGGGTCACCTGCTCGTCAGCCGACTGACGCCTGCGCTGGCTGATATCAGGACCTGTCTCGATGAGGTTCGCTCGATGGGGGGAACTCCGTCAGGCCGGGTTCGCGTAAATGCACCAGCGCCGGCGCTTGACTGGCTCATCGCCCCCCACCTTCCAGGATTTCTCGAAACCCATCCCGGGATCTCGGTGGAAATCATCGAGGACGCGCGCAATGTGGATATCGTTGCAGAGGGCTATGATGTCGGAATCAGGCTGGGCCTCGAGATGGCGCAGGACATGATCGCTCTGCCTCTTGGGCCGGAACAGGACTACGCGGTCGTCGCCTCTCCGGCGTTTCTGGATCGGGCAGGGCGGCCAGAAACCCCCGAGGATCTGACGAGATTCGATTGCATCCGCCACCGGTTTCCCAGTGGGACAATTTTTCCGTGGCGGTTTCACCGGGAGGGTGAGGATATAGCGATGATCCCCCAGGGGCGCCTGACCGTGAACAACGCCCGCCACGCCGTGTCAGCGGCTGTTGCCGGCATTGGTCTGGCGCGCGTTGCGCTGCCTTATGCGCAGGATGACCTGGCGCAAGGGCACCTTGTCAGGGTGCTGACCGCCTTTGCCCCCAGACTTCCGGCCTGGCACCTCTATTACCCGAGCCGAAGGCATATGCCGCCGGCTCTTCGGGCCTTCATTGATTTCTTCACGCAGGCTGTCCGGCAGAGCCCCGACAAGATGTAGTCAGAGGCCCAATTGGGCGCTGAGGGGACGCAGCGTCATGGCATCCTGTTTGGGCGGACAGCCGAAAAGACGGCTATATTCCCGGCTGAACTGTGAGGGGCTTTCATAGCCCACATCGAAAGCCGCCTTGGTGACATTCGCCGCTTCCATCACCATCAGCCGCCGGGCCTCGATGAGGCGAAGTTGCTTCTGGTACTGCAGCGGTGTCATCGAGGTCAGGGTCTTGAAATGGTGATGGAACGAGGACGGGCTCATGCATGCGACGTCGGCCAGTTCCTCGATCCGGACCGTCCGCCTGAAGTCCCGCCGCAGATGAAAGATCGCGTCGGCAATCCGCTGGGTATGGCTTTCGGCGCGGACCATCTTGGCAACCTCGCCGCCGTTTGGCCCGACAAGAAGCCAATAGTAGAACTCCCGCATGATCGAGGGGTAGAGCACGGGCACGGCCTCCGGCGTTGCGAAGAGCCTGATCAGTCGCGCGACGCAGTCCTGTTGAGCGTCGTTCAGGTGCTCGACGAAAAGGCCTGAACCGTTTACCTCGACCGACGGGGGCCGTCCGAGCGTATCGAGCACGGACTTTATCAGGTCCATGTCGAACTCAATCGTCATGCCGAGGAAAGGCTTCTCCGGGCTGGCCTGCGTCACGCCCCCATACCCCGGGAGCTCAACGCTGATCGCAAGGGCAGTTCCCGCCGGGTAATCCAGGACGGTCTGCGCAACCTCTATCCGCTTGGCCCCCTGCGCGACGATGCAGATCGAGGGCTTGTACATCTTTCGAAACGGCAGCCGCTCCTTCGTGCTGCACATCAGGAACAGGTTTTCAACCGGCGTGCGAGACAGCGCGTCGGGTCCGCCATGCGCGGAAACGTAGCTGGCGAAAGCTTCGGCAAGATCGGTTTTCACGACGGAACTCCGGGGACTTTTCTTGAACAGAGTATGTGTGAACCTTCCGGCGTTGACCAGAGGATTAGAGGTTCAGGCAAGTTTTCCCCCAGATCAGGCAAGCAGGGCAAGTCCCGCGGGCCCATCTTGGGCAAGAACGATCAAGCCGGAGAAATCTTGATGAACGCGCCGCCCCCGGATTCCGAGAGCAGGTCGACGGCAGGCCCCACCGCTCAAACGCGGGGCGTGTCCGCGCTGGCTTTGAACCGGCAGCGCATGGAAGCCGATGACATGCCGCTGCTCCGGGCATCCCGCGAAGACGAGACGGTCTGAATGCGCAATTGTCTTCATCCCCCCTCCGAGCAGGCAATCGACAAGCGCGCCGGGCCGTCCGATTTCGAACGCTTTCTGCGCTCCTGGCGGGCGGCACCGCTGCGGGTGGCGGCGGTCGCCCGGTCAAGCCGGGCGCTGGCGGGTCTCATTACCTCGCAAGTCGAGATGCACCATTCCCCTGTGCCCGAACTCGGGCCGGGAACAGGCGTGTTCACCAGAGCCCTGATCGAGCGCGGCCTCGATCCGGTGGCTCTGACCCTGATCGAGTTGCACGCCAAGTTCGCCTCGTTGCTCAGGGCGCGGTTTTCGCAGGCGTGGGTCTTGCAGATGAGCGCGGCACCGCTGCGGGGACAACAACTCTTCGGTGGCCGCTGGGCCGGTGCGGCCGTCAGCGGTCTGGGTCTGCTGTCGATGTCGCTTCATCTGGTGATGTCGATCCTGAAGGGGACCTTCGGTCATCTGCGGCCAGACGCAGCTTTCCATCAGTTCACCTTTGGTCCGCGACGCCCGGTTCCACGGCCGATCCTCGACCGGCTTGGTCTGGTGGCGGAGCGCATCGGTGACACTCTGTCGAACCTGCCCCGCGCAATGTCCATCAAATCAGCCGCATAGATCGCTGATCCCAATGTCTCACTTCTTAGTATGGATACTAAACGAATGACCAAATGGACGACGAAAGATATCTCCGACCTTTCCGGCCGCTCGATGATCGTCACCGGCACGGGCGGGATCGGCTTCGAGACCGCCCTGGCGCTTGCCAATGCCGGCGCGGAAGTCATCGTGGCCGGCAGGAATCCGGCCAGCGGCGCGGAAGCGATTAAACGCCTGCGGACCATAGTGCCTTCGGCGCAGGTCGCGTTCGAGCAACTCGATCTTGCAGACCTGAGATCCATTGCGGCCTTCGGCGAACGGCTGAGCGCCACCCGGGAGAGCCTCGACGTTCTCATCAACAATGCCGGCGTCATGGCACCTCCGACAAAACGCCTCACGTCGGATGGATTCGAGTTGCAGTTCGGCACCAACTTCCTCGGGCATTTTGCCTTGACCGGGCATCTTCTTCCCTTGTTGCGGAAAGGAACGCGGCCGCGCGTCGTATCGCTGGGAAGCATCGCGGCAAATAGCGGTACCATTGACTTCGAGAACCTCAACGCCGAACGCGCCTACAAGCCGATGGTGAACTACAGCCAGTCCAAACTCGCCTGCATCATGTTCGCTTTCGAACTGCAGCGGCGCAGCGATGCGGCAGGCTGGGGGATCGACAGCATCGCCGCGCATCCTGGTGTTTCACGCAGCGATCTTATCCCGAACTCCGCAGGTCGCTGGGAGGTCAGCAGGCTCATTCGAACTTGCCTGCCATTTCTGTTCCAACCTGTTGCCCAAGGCGCCTTGCCCAGCCTCTATGCGGCCACATCCCCGGACGCGCAGCCCGGTGGCTATTACGGTCCCGACCGGCTTGCAGAGACAAGGGGGCACCCGGCGCCCGCGAAAATCGTCGCCAGAGCGAAGGAGAAAGATGTAGCGGCGCGTCTTTGGAGCGAAGCGGAGAGGTTGGCGGGCCTGTCGTTCAACGAGTTCGCGTGAAGCCATCGCGATCCTGACTTTTTCCACGCATTGCAATAAAACCTGCCTGTCGGATGCTGTTTCGCGCGCGGCCCGCTTGGGACAGCGGCCGCATCTTCTGCTCAGGCAGCATCCGACTGACGCGCTGCGGCCTCTCGGTCTTCAAGGCCGGGCCCCTTGGTCATCGGAAAGCCCATCTGTGAGGATGCTGTGGCCGGGCGTGAGAGGAACTGCCCGCCGGGGCGCCCGCCGGCTTATACGGTAGACCGAGGCCGGCGGCAGGTTCCGGAAGGTTCCTCCGATCCGGATGGCCTTCAGCCCGAGCCGGTCGAGGATCGGGCGCGGCACGGGACAGCGCGGGCCGTAAGTGAACTGGTATAAATTGGCGCCCGGACGCAGGCAGGCGAAGGCATTGGAAAGAATCGCAAACACCGTCCGCGGCCGCATCGAAAGCAGCCCGAGTCCGCTGATTGCGGCCCCCGCCGTTGCGTCAGGGAAGAGGGCGCCCGGCATGATCCGCGCGGCATCGGCATGAAGGACGCGCGCCTCGGGGAACCGCGCGCGCAGGAGTGCGGCAAACTCCGCGCCGAATTCCACCAGAGTCAGGTCAGCCGGGTCAAGCCCGCGCTCGATGAGCGCGCGCGTGAACACCCCGGTTCCGGGCCCCAGTTCCAGCACCGGTGCGTCCTGCGGGTCGATTTCGCGCGTGATGAGTCGGGCCAGAGCAGCACCCGACGGCGCGATCGCCGCGACGCGCAAGGGCTGGGCGGCCCAAGTGCGGAGAAACAGACGGTAGTCCGGTCCGTCGCTTACCTCGGCCGTGGATGTCGAGCAGGTGTGGGTCATTGCTGTTCCTTTCAGGCGTCTTCGGTCCGCAGGACGGATCTGGTCCGGCGCTCGCCGATGGTTTCCGTGACCGCCAGCGGCAGCGTCCTCAGGCGCCGACCGGTGGCGGCAAAGATCGCATTGGCGACGGCGGCGGCGGTCGGAACCACGCCGGGCTCGCCCACGCCGCAGGGCGGCTCGCCGCTTTGCACGATGGCCACGTCGATGGCCGGTGCATCCGCGAGGCGCTGGAGGGGGAAATCGTGGAAGTTCGACTCGACCGCGGCGCCCCGGTCAAAGGTGATCTCGCTCATCAGGGCAGTGGTCACGCCGAAGACGATCCCGCCCTCCATCTGGGCCACCACCGTATCAGGGTTGACGACGATGCCGCAGTCGATTGCGCAGAAGACGCGGTCGACGCGCACTTTTCCGTCCGCGGCCACCGTTACCTCGGCGACCTGTGCGACGACGCTGCGATAGCATTCGTCGATCGAGATGCCGCGTCCGCGGCCGGGCGCCAACGGCATGCCCCATCCCGCCATTTCGGCAACACGGTCCAGCACCCTCAGGTGACGCGGAGAGGCATGTAACAGCCGCCGGCGATACTCCAGCGGGTCGATGCCTGCGGCGTCCGCGCATTCGTCCATGAAGCTCTCCGAGAAGAAGTTGTTGTAGAAATAGCCGTTCGAGCGCCAGATGTGGGTCGGGACGTGACTGGGCACATGCACGCTGCGCGTCCGCCGGTTGGCAAACGCGTAGTAGCTCTTGTCGAGGCCCTCGATCGTGATCCTGTCGCCGTCGGGCCCCGGGCTGATGGGCAGGTTCCGGCCCGCGACCGCGTCGATGACCGATTGCGCTGCAACGATGGCATCGTAGGCAACCGGAAGACCGTCCTCGCCCAAGGCCGCGCGCAGATTGGCCGCTGCGTGGGTGCGGTAGAGCCCGCGCGAAATATCCTCCTCGCGCGACCAGATCACCTTGACCGGGCGTCCCGGCATCCGCGCGGCCAGAAAGGCGGCCTGATTGACCACGTCCTGATCGCTGCGGCGTCCGAAGGCCCCGCCGTTCATCGTGACATGCGGCGTGACTTCGGTCGTGGTCACGCCGGCCCAGCCGGCCCCGCGCGCCACGCCCCGCGTGATGGCCATCGGCGTCTGCGCCGGCACCCAGCCCTCGGCCGTTCCGTCCTCGCGCACGAGGACGGTCGCGTTCATCGGCTCCATGCAGGCATGGGTGACGAAGGGCACCCTGTATCGGGATTCGATCACGGGACCGCCAGAGGACATCGCGCCGTCCACGTCGCCCTCGTCAACATCGTCGAACGGGTTTTCGCTATCGAGCGCCGCCAGCAGCCGGCCGGACAGGGCGGCGCTGTCGATGGCCTCGGCCCCGGCCTGCGTCCACTCGACATCCAGCAGAAAGGCGGCCTGTTCCGCCTGCCACCAGGACTGCGCGACGACTGCCACCTGACGTTCGCTTATGACGACCACGTCCAGCACGCCGGGCTCGTCGCGGATCTCGCGTTCGTTGCGAACCCTTGCGACACCGGCGCCGAAGGCCGGAGCGTGACGGACGCTGGCATGGACCATGTCCGGAAGGGTGACATCCATGCCGAAAACCGGCTCGCCCCGGATCTTGGCCGGCAGGTCCAGCCGCGGCTGGGACCGGCCGATCAGCCGCCATTCGGATGGCGGGGTCAGCCGCGGCGCGGACGGAGGATCAAGAACCGCCGCCGCGCGGGCAAGCTCGCCGAAGCTCAGCGCCCGGTTGCTGGACGCATGGCGGATCTGGCCGTCGATAGCGACCAGTTCGCCGACCGGAACGCCCAGTTGGGCCGCACCGGCGGCCAGCAGCATCTCGCGCGCCGCAGCACCGGCAACGCGCATGGGATGCCACAGGTTCATCATCGAACTGGATGCGCCGGTCGTGATGAATCCGAGCTGTCCCAGCAGACGGCGGGCGACCCAGGGAACCGGACCGCTCGCTTCTTCCGGGCGGATCTGAAGCACGTTCGCCCAGTTCGCATAGGCAGGATGCGCCTCGGTCGGATGTTCCACCGTCAGCCGGTCGTCAAGGGGAACCCGAAGCTCTTCGGCGACGATCATGGCAAGGCCGGTATGGATGCCCTGGCCCATCTCGGTCTTGGGCACCATGATGACGATGTGACCGTCCTCGCGGATGACGACGAAGGCATTGAGGACAGCGCTTTCGCCGTCGAGGTGCCCGTGCAGGCCGTCGACATCGACGGTCGCCAGATAGCCGGTTCCGGCGACACCGGCGACACCGGCGACGAGGGCGGTACCGCCGAGCGCGGCGCCGGTGACAAGAAATCCACGGCGGGTCAGAAAGCGGGGCATGACGGTATCCTCAGGTTTCGGACATGACTGCGGCGGCGCGGTGGATGGCGCGGCGGATCCGCGGATAGGTGCCGCAGCGGCAGATATTGGTGATTGCCTCATCGATCTCGGCATCGGTCGGGTTGGGGTTTGACCCAAGCAAGGCCGAGGCTGCCATGATGAAACCGGGTTGGCAGAAACCGCATTGCGGCACCTGCTCGTCAAGCCAGGCCTGCTGCACCGCGCTCAGCTTTCCATCGGCACCGGGCAGTCCTTCGATCGTCACCACCTCGGCGCCTTCCAGATCGCCGATGAAGGTCACGCAAGACGGGACGGACTCGCCGTTGACGAGGACGCGACAGGCACCGCATTGCGCGACGCCACAGCCGTATTTCGGCCCGAGCAGGCCCAGATCCTCGCGGAGAACCCACAAGAGTGGCTTGTTGTCATCCACGTCCAGATCGGCTTGCGTGTTGTTGACGGTGAAAGTGACCATGACGGCTCCAGACAAGGGGGTGATCCCGGCGGCGCGAGGAAGCCGCCGGAGATTCCGGTGATGGGGCGAAGGCGGTTGGCGGGATGGCCGGTGCCCTCAGGGGCGGTAAGCCGTCCCGGCGCCGCGATGTGATCGGGCGGCCGCGACGGAGCTCGCTGCCTCGGAACTCACGTTAGCCCCGGCCCGTCGCGGGGCTGTGCCAGCAGTGTCGCTGATTGTATCGCTTTGTATCCGCCGCAGGGCAGAGACCCCGCAAAGGCGCGGGGTCGGTTACAAACGGATACAGTTTTCTGCAAGTCGCGGCCCCGGGACGGCGCTATAAGGGGGGTGTCCATAAAGCCATCGAGACCCGCCATGCCGCAGGTGCCCCATATTGCCGTCGTCGACGATCACCGGGAAATCCGTGATCTGATCGGGAAGTACCTGCAGCAGCAGGGCTATCGGGTCAGCACGGCCGAGAACGGAACTGCCCTGCGCCGCCTCGTCGAACGCGGGGCGCCGGACCTTGTCGTCCTCGACATCATGATGCCAGGCGAGGATGGTCTGACTCTTTGCCGGGAATTGCGGTCCCGTTCCGGCCCCGACATCCCCATCATCTTCCTGACCGCCCGGAGCGACGAGACCGATCGCGTCATCGGGCTGGAGCTCGGGGCCGACGACTACATCGTCAAACCGTTCTCCTCTCGCGAGTTGCTGGCGCGCATCAAGGCCGTTCTGCGCAGGGTCAACAGCCTGCCGCCGCAGCGCGCCATGCGGCGCGCCGGGTCCGTGCGGTTCGACCGCTGGGTGCTCAGCCTGTCACGACGCGAGTTGCAAAGCGACGACGGTGTCGGGATACCCCTGTCGAGCGCCGAATTCCGGCTGCTGAAGGTCTTTGTCGAGCATCCCGGTACTGTGCTCAGCCGAGATCAGCTACTCGACCTGACCGCTGGCCGTGAAGCTGATCCCTTCGACCGGTCCATCGACAATCAGGTCAGTCGGCTGCGTCGCAAGGTGGAACGCGACCCGAAGGTCCCCTCGATCATCCAGACCCACCGCGGGGGCGGCTACAGTTTCATGCCGGAGGTCTTTGCGGAATGAAACGCCTGATTGGTTACTGGCACAAAAGTCTGACCGTGCAGCTTCTGTCCTCCATGCTGCTCGCGCTCTTTGCGTCGCAAGCCATCGGCTTCATGATCCTCTGGGACCACCTGCGCGTCGATCTGCGCGAAGCGGCGCGCGCCGAGATCGCCAGCCGGGCTGCAGCGGTGGCACGGCTGGTCCAGACCGTACCGCCCGAGTTGCGCAACGACCTGATCCGCATCAGCAGTACGGAGACCTCGCGCTTCTGGATCTCCGACGGCCGGCCAGCCGGCCTCGATGACTGGGTGACGCAGGCATTCGACCAGTTTGCGACCCCGCTTCATGCGATCCTGGGCGAGCAGGGCGTAGTGGCCCTGCAGCGTATTCCGACCGGCTCCGACCCCCGGTATTTTCTGGATGGCGCTGTCTGGACCCTTTCCGCGGCGGATCAGGCGGAACTGCCTGTCCTCGCCCGCTCTCTTGATTTTGCGCGGGAGAATGGCTCCGGCGTGATCGTGCCTTTCGACGACGGACAGGTGCTCAACGCGGCTTACTACAAGGATATTTCCCCCTCGATCTGGCGCACGCACCTGCCGTTGTCGCTGACCCTTACGGCCATCCTTGTTGCGGGCGTCGGCGTTCTCACCGTGCGGCGCATCGCGAGCCCCCTGCGGCAGTTGACCTACGCTGCCGAGAGGCTGGGGCGCGGCGAGGCGGTGCCGCCGCTGGAACTGCGCGGGCCCGAGGACATCAGGCGGACCACGATTGCCTTCAACAGCATGCAGGAGCGCCTTCACCGCTTCGTGGGGGACCGGACCCGCATGCTGGCCGCCATCGGCCACGACCTGCGGACGCCCCTGACGACCTTGCGCCTGCGCGCGGAACTGGTCGAGGGCCCCGAATTACAGGAACGCATGCTGGCGACCATCGACGAGATGCAGGCGATGACAGAATCGACACTGTCGCTTGTCAGTCAGGAAACGAGTGCGGAACCCACCCGCACCATCGACCTGACAGCTCTGGTTGAGAGCGTCTGCGACGACCTTGCTGAACTCGGTCACCCGGTCCGGTTCGTGCCCGGGAAGAGGCTTGATTACCGCTGTCGCCCCGAAGGTCTGCGGCGGATGATCCGCAATCTGATCGAAAACGCGGTCCGTTATGCCGGCGGCGCCGATGTGCGCCTCGTCAACGACAATGCAGGCGTGAGGATCTTGGTGGAAGACGAGGGGCCGGGCATCCCGATCGACAGTTTCGAAGAGGTCTTCTCGCCCTTCTTTCGGTTGGAGGGATCGCGGTCGCGCGAGACAGGAGGCATCGGCCTCGGTCTGTCGATCGCCCGCGCAATCGCCCGCCAGCACGGCGGCGACATCATCCTGTCACCCCGCGAACCCGGGCTGCAAGCCGCAGTCGTCCTTCCTGCGGGGCGCTGACCCGGATGCCCGGCCTCGAGACGATATCCGCTATTCTGACAAATCAGTCGGTTGGCGGCAGATCCGCTGCAGGCCGGCGCGCGTAGCTCATATAGTGGACGGGTTCAGCAGGTCATCGCAACATCCTGAGCCCTGTTCATGTAGACGACGACGGGAATACGCAAATCTGCCACGAGTGTTATGGCCTAGCGGCCCGGCCACATTGCCAGGAAAGCCGCTGCCATTCGGTCCAACTCGTGCCGGTCCGCGCCGCTGCTGGCCGCAACAAGAACACCGTCCGTCGTGGCCTTCAGTGAAGTCCAGACCATGTGCGTCGCAAGACGCCGGGAAGTCGCCATCAACTCTGGCCCGCTCAAACCGCTCGCATAGCCGCTCTCGCCGGTAGCGGCTTCTCTCTTCAACGAACTGCGGATGTTCTCGTCGCCGGGCGTGTAACGCATCGAATGCTCAAGCTCTACGGGATGAAGGCGGCCTATGATGAGATCATTGCCACTGCCGTGAAGCGGCAGTACGAGCCGCAAAAGATCGTGGGCGACCTGCTGAGCGCCGAGATCAGCGAGAAGCAGGCGTGCCAACGCTGTGGCCGAGGGCGAACTGCCCGCGGCACTTGATGTGGCCCGGCTCGCGCGCTCGATCCCGACGTTCAGAGCGGAATGGCGATCCGTGCCCGGGACAGAGCCGAGCAGTCGGAACTGGAGGATGTGGCCGGGCTGGCATGACTGGGTGGGATGCGATGATCCTGCGCGGCACTGAGCCGGCAGGTTCTTGATTGCAGGAATAGGCAAATTTAATCGAGCTTTGAGCATTCTGATCGAGGGCGGCAGCGACTAGTTTGAAGCTCGAAGCGGGAACCTGCGTCGGGCCGCCCGGTGGCGTCCCAAGGTCGGGACTTCGGCCCGGCTGCCGGCCTCTGCTTCGCCCTGAAACCTGAACCCTCCCCAGAGGATGCCCGCGTCCCGCGTCGGCACGCTCGCCCGCATGTTCGATGTGCGGCAGGGGTGCCCGCAATCTCGCAGGCTCCTCTCACTGAAAAAGGCTGCACCATGACTGACACGATCAAGACCCCGGACGCCGCCCGCCGCACCTTTCTGGCGCTTGCCGCAGCAGGCCCGGCAACTCTCGCTTTCGGCGGCGCGGCGCTTCCACAGACGGCCGAGACCAATCCCGCGCCCCGGCCGGGGACCGGCCGGGCTGCTATCGTTACCGGATCATCCCGCGGCATCGGGGCGGCCACAGCCAAACGTCTGGCTCGGGATGGTTACGCCGTCACCGTCAACTGCCTGGTCAACACCGACCTGGCCGCGCAGGTCGTGGCCGAGATCGAGGCCGAGGGCGGACGGGCGATCTGGCGGCAGGCCGACGTGGCCGACCCGGAGGCGGTACGCGCCCTGTTTGCGGCCAACAATGAAGCGTTCGGCGGCGTCGATGTCATCGTCAGCAATGCGGGCATCTTCAATGCCGGTCCCTTTGCAGAGATGACCGACGCCGCATTCGATCGCATGATCGCGACCAATGTGAAGGGTGGGTTCAACACCCTTCGCGAGGCGGCGCGCCATGTGCGTGACGGTGGCCGGATCATCACCCTGTCATCGGGCATCGTCCGGCAGACGCCTCCTGGCGGTGCCGCCTATGCCGGCACCAAGGCGGATCTGCAGATCTATGCACGTGTGCTGGCCAAGGAGGTTGCCGGAAGAGACATCCGGGTCAATGCCGTCGCGCCGGGCGCCGTGGACACCGAACTGCTGTGGCAGCACGGCGAAGAGCTGCTGGAAGGCGTGGCCGAGGCAACGCCGCTGCGCCGACTTGGACAGCCCGAGGATATTGCGAATGTGATCGCCGTGCTTTGTTCGGACAGCGGCGCTTGGGTCAATGGAGAGACCGTTTACGCCAATGGTGGTCTGAACTGAGGCGCATCGGCCGGACCTGCCGTCGCCACGGCTTTGGTCTGGCCTTCCCGTCAAACGCCGATGATCTGTTCCGCAAGTATCAGTCACGGCCGCCTTATCAAAGGAAAGACAAAAATGCTGACCCTTATCGACGATGAATTCACGCGTTTCATGGCCGAGGATGACGGCCTGCCGATCGTCATGCTGAACCTGCTTCGGTTCCGGCCGGACGGGGGGCGCGAACGCTATGCCGCATATCTTGAAGTCGCCGGTCCGCTTGTTGCCCGGTACGGTGCGGAAATCGTCTATGTCGGGGACGGCCTGCCCGCCCTGTCCGCCGAAAGCGGCCAGGCATGGGATGCTGTGGCGCTGGTGCGCTACCCCAGCCGCCGCGCCTTCGCGGACATGGTGGCGGACAACGATTACCGCGAACAGGCCGGCCCGCTGAGAGAGGCTTCGCTTGCCGAGGCCGTTCTTCAGCCGACGCGGGCGCAGGGCTGACGCTGGGACAACAGCCCCCGGACGGCACCGGAAGAAAGCAGGGGGCGGGGTCCCCCGGCGGGACAGGTTGTAATCAGGCCCTCCCGCCAGGGTTGTTGCCTTGGCTGCCGAGCGCGGCGATCGGCAGCTCTCGGTTCTTCGCCGCATGGCGGCCGCTGCCGCCTCAGCCGCCGAGTCAACTAAACCGTCCTTGTTTTCAGGCGGTCCGCCCGAGTTGGTCGACCGCGACGACGAGATCCCGTTCTGACAACCGGGTCTTCCCCTCGAACCCGGCGGGAAAACCCGCCGGGCTCGGGGGCGCATCCGCAGAGATGTGAATCAAAGGCGAATGGCTGGGCCTTACCATCCGGTTGAGATCCGGAAACATGGTCGACACGCATGCCGACTCAGCGCCACGTAAGCAGCTTTCTTTCCAGAAAGGAGATAATGGCGCCCATCGCGAGGCCGAGTGCGGAGAGCACGACAACCCCGGCCATCAGGCGGTCGGTCTGCATCATGTTTCCGGTCGCGATCAGGAAGGCGCCGAGACCAAACTGCGCTCCGATCATCTCGGCGGCTACGAGCACGAGGAGTGCTGCGGCAACCGAAATGCGGAAACCCGACAGGATGCCCGGCAGGGCCCCGGGCAGAAGCACCTTCCAGATGATGGCGCGAAGCGGGACGTTGAAGCTCTGTGCCATGCGGATGAGGTTGCGAGGGACGGAGTCTACACCGCTGAAGGTCGCAATGGCTGTCGGGAAAAAGACGCTCGCCGCGATCGTGACGACTTTTGAAAGTTCGCCGATCCCGAGCCAGAGGATCAAGAGCGGCAGAAGCGCGATCTTTGGTACTGGGTAAATCGCCGCGACAAGCGGAACGCCGACAGCGCGGGCCCCGCTGAACAGGCCGATCAGAAGGCCCAGCGTGATGCCTGCAGCAGTTCCCAGGAGCCAGCCGTAAACGATCCGCCCAAGCGACGCGGACAGGTGCCGCCAGAGCTCGCCCGATACGATGAGCCCCCAAAGGGCGGTCATGACCCGTGCGGGCGAGGGCAGGAATATACGATTGATCAATCCCGCTGAGCTGACGCCCTGCCAGACCAGGATGATCCCGAGAATGACGAGCAATGCCATCACGGGGCGCCGCTGCTGCACGAAGCCTCCGCCGCGGAAGCGCATCTTGCGGGCGGTGCCCGACACTGGGCCACCAACGGGAATTGCCCCTTGGGCAGAGGTTCTCTGTTCACGCATCGGCGATCTCCCTGTCGGCAACGATGGCCTCTTCGCGGATCAGCCCCCAGAGCTTTTCGCCCAGCCGGGCAAGCTCCACCTGCGCCTCGGGGGCGCGGCGCTCGGATTGCGGGATGCCGATCTCGACGATTTCCTTCACCCGCCCCGGCCTGCGGGACAGGACGCAGACACGAGAGGCAAGCTGCAACGCTTCCTGCAGATTGTGCGTGACGTAGAGGATCGTGGGGCGGTCCCGTTGCCAAAGATCAAGAATATCTTCCTGCAAGAGTTCGCGTGTCTGGGCATCGAGCGCCGACAGAGGCTCATCCATCAGGAAGATCGCCGGGCGCACCGCGAGCGCGCGGGCGATCCCGGCGCGCTGGCGCATCCCGCCCGACAACTGTCTGGGCAATGCGTCAGCGAAATCGCTCAGCCCGGTGCGGGCAAGGGCATCGTCCACCCGGGCACGGAGTGCGTCGCGGGAAAGCCCGTGATGCTCCAGCACGAAGGACACGTTCTTGCGGACGGTCTGCCAGGGCAGCAATGCGAAGTCCTGAAATACAAAGGTAATCTCGTTCAGCGTATCCGCCGGCGGGCTGCCGGACAGAAGGACTTCGCCCGAGGTCGGCGCCAGAAGCCCGCCGGCAATGCCGAGAAGCGTGGATTTTCCGCATCCGGAAGGGCCGATGATGGCCAAGATCTCTCCGTCCCGGCCCTCGATCGTGATGTCGTCGAGGGCCGTCATCTCGCCGAACCGGTGGGTGATGCTGTTGAGCGTGATCTGCATCAGTCTGCGCCGGCAAAGCCAGCAGGAACATTGTCATGACCCTCGACAAAGCTCAGATCGAGGAACCTTGCCGGAGCGACGGACTGATCGATCATGCCCTGCGCCTTGTTCCATTCCACGATGTCGATAACGCTTTGCACGTCGATGCGCGGGTCGATGTAGGACAGGGCGGATGAAACGGCATCTTCGGGCATTCCTGTGTATCGGGCCACGATGGCGATCATTTCCTGCGCGCGCTCGGGATTGCGAAAGCTTCCGTCCTCGGCCTGGTCGAGAAGCACCTCCTGGTATTCCCGTGCGCCGTCTTCATAGACGTCGATCACACGCTCCAGCACATCACGGCGTTCCGCGATCATGCGAGGAGAGACGCCAAGTCCGGCAAGCTGAAAGGGAACTTCGTCGCCTGCCCAGGCAAGGACGTGGGCTGCCCCGGATTCGACGAGGGGCATGAAGCCGGTCGCGGCGCCCGCCGCGATATCCACCTGTCCCCCCTGCACCATCGCGGCGAGGTTCCCGAGACCCTGGGCGGGGACAAGACGACTCTGCGCCAGGTCGATTCCGTGTTTCTCGGCGATGCGTTCGACCGCATAGTGATTGGTTGATCCGATGGTCGTGAGCCCGATACTTGCCCCCTGCATCTTGTCGATGGAATCGAGGCCCCGGTCATAGGCGGCTCGCGATACGAAAAAGCCGGTATTTTGAAAGCCGGCGATCTCCCGGCTATGACCCGACACCGCGACGATCTGATTCTCGGCGGCAAGATTGAAAAACGCCTGCGTGAAGCCGATGACCGCCACATCCACATCACCTGACGCGATTGCAATTGTCGCAGGTACCGCGGCGTCGAAAAAGACCAGCTCGGCGTCGATGCCGGCCTCGGCGAACCGTCCCTCTTCCAGCCCGACGAAGAACGGAGCCTGCGATCCGAGCCGCAGCACCCCCAACCTGACCTTGTCGTCAGCGCTTGCCACATGAGGCAGCACCATGGCGGCAATCACCGCTGCAAGTCCGAGCCGGCCAGCCGGACGGCCAAACGAAAACACCATTTTTCCCTCCCTTCACCGGCTACCTCTCTCCCATAGCCGGTGCATCTGCCAGTTCGGCACGCTTGCCAACCAATGTCAAATTGTAGAAAGTGTGGTATCTATTCATTTCTTGCATGAATGAGTTTCGCGTGCGCATCGACGCCCTTGGTCTTCAGGCCTTTATCGCGATTGCCGATACCGGCAGTTTTCTGGCGGCGGCCGAGCGGCTGCACCTGTCGCAGACGGCGCTCAGCCACCGCATGACGAAGCTGGAGAATGAACTGGGCGTCGCGCTCTTTGCCCGGACCACCCGGCGGCTGGCGCTCACACAGGAAGGGCTTGCCCTGCTGCCCCGTGCCCGCCGGGCGCTGGGGGAACTCGAAAGCGTTCTGACCGATCTGCGCCAGTTGGGCGACCTGCGGAAACGCGAATTGACGATGGGCTGCGTTCCCAGCGTGGCCGGCAGCCTCCTGCCCGACCTCTTGCACGACTTCAGCCAAAAGCTGCCGGATGTCCGCGTCCGTATCCTGGACGGGTATGCCCACGTCATCGCGACGCAGGTGAATACCGGGCAGGCGGAGTTCGGGCTGATCGTCCGACGCAGCACCCATTTCGAACTCGACTTCCTCTCGCTTGTCGAAGAGGCTTTCGTTGCGGTCTGCACCCCGGATCACCCCCTTGCTTCCAAGGATGGCACAACCTGGGAAGAGCTGCGCGGCACACTCCTCATCGGGAACAGCGTCGCGGGTGACGCGCTGCGCGACATGCGGGACGCCGCGAACTGGCATTACCGCGTCGAAAATATCTCGACTGCGCTGTCCTTCGTCCGCCGCGGCATGGGCGTATCGGTCATACCCGCGCTCATGCGTCCGCAGATCGAGCGGATGGGGCTTTGCACCCTGCCGATCAGCAGCCCCCAGGTCACGCGCACCATCGGCATCGTGACCCGGCCCGACATGCCGCCAAGCCGGCAGGCCAAGGTCATGATGGAGCTCATCGCGAACCGGATGAAAGAGCTGACGGATACCGGGCTCCGCTGACGGCGACGCATGGTCGGGGGCGGACCGACAGCGCGCGTCATTCGGGCGCGATCCGCAGACCTGAGGAGATGACGGGGCCTTCTTGCGCCAGCACCCCCAGGATCGTCCCGGGCACGGCGGAACCTATTAATGCAATAGATGCATGAATAAAGAAAATTATGAACTGGTTTTCAGTTTTCGCGCTCGTTACCCCTTCGCTAAGCGGCTAGCTGACGGGCAGCCTTCGCGGCTGAGGGGTCGATGGACGAGTATGACTATATCATCGCCGGGGGCGGCACCGCGGGCTGCGTGCTCGCAAACCGCCTGAGCGCAGACCCCCGTCTGCGCGTCCTTCTGCTTGAGGCGGGCGGTTCGGGCCGCAACTTCTGGGTAGAGGTCCCGCTTGGCATGAAGTTCCTGCTGGGCCGCGAGAAATACGACTGGAACTACCAGAGCCTGCCCGAGCCGCAGCTGAACGACCGGCGCATCGCCCTTCCCCGGGGCCGGATGCTCGGCGGCTCCTCTGCGATCAACGGCATGGTCTACGTCCGGGGCCATGCGCATGACTTTGCCTTGTGGGAGGCCGCGGGCAACCGGGGCTGGGGGTGGGATGACGTTCTGCCTTGGTTTCGCAAATCGGAATGCCACTATCAGGGCGGCGATGACTGCCGGGGCGCGGATGGCGAGTGGAAAGTCAGCGACCCGGGCGTCCGGTGGCCCGCACTGGACTCCTTCATCGAGGCGGCGGTGCAGGCGGGCCATCGCGAGAACCGGTCCTACAACTGCGGCGACAACGAGGGCGTCAGCTATTTCGAGGCAAACATCGCCAGCGGCCGCCGCCAGTCGACCGCGCGTGCCTTTCTGCACCCCGCGCGCCACCGCCCCAACCTGAAGGTGGAAACCGATGCGCTCGTGGATCGCGTCACGTTCGCGGGCAGACGCGCAACCGGAGTGACCTACAGGTTGGGCGGGGTGACGCGTCAGGCACGCGCCCGCGCCGAGGTGATCGTGACCGCGGGCGCCTATGGCTCACCGGTGATCCTCGAACGCTCGGGCATCGGCGCTGCGCCGCATCTTGCCCGGCTTGGGGTGGCGCCGGTGCATGTGCTTCCGGGTGTGGGCGAAAATCTTCAGGATCACTGGCAGATCCGCATCCAGCATCACCTCAAGCACACCCGGACCCTGAACAATCGCGGCAGCAGCTGGCATGGGATGCTGGGCCTTGGAGCGCAATACATCCTCACGCGCAGCGGCCCTATGACGGCGCAGCCGGCGCTGCTGACCCTCTTTGCCCGGACCCGCGCCGGCCTTCCGGCCCCCGATCTGCAGGTTCATGTCTCGGCGGCGAGCTATGATCGCGTGGGCGGCCCGCTGGAGCGCTATCCCGGCATCACTTCGGCATCGGGGATACTGCGCCCGGAAAGCCGGGGCTGGTGCCACGCCTTCTCGGCAGAGCCGGGCGAAAAGCCCATGATCCTGAACAACTTCCTTGCAACCGAAGGCGACCGCGCCCTGGCGGTAGAGGCCGTGAAGCTCGTGCGGCACATCTTCGCGCAGCCCGCCATGCAGAGATACGAGCCGCTGGAACGTGCGCCATCCGACAGCGTGCGCCGCGACGATGAGATGATGGATTATGCGCGCCGCGTTCTTACCACGACGTTCCATCCTGCCGGAACTTGCAGGATGGGCGGTGACCCGATGGCGGTGGTCGATGATCGACTGCGGGTCCGGGGCGTCAGCGGGCTTCGTGTGGTCGATGCATCCATCATGCCGACGATCACATCGGGAAACACGGCGGCCCCGGTCGTCATGATCGCCGAGAAAGCCGCCGCGATGATCCGCGACGACGGGCGCCTTGCCCGCGCCCCGCAGGTCGCGGCAGGCGCGGCATAGGCGCGACAGAGGGAGGGGACATGGAATACCGCAGCAATCTTGCACCGGGAACGGCGCTCTGGGCCGGGCGGCGCGCGCATTGGCGCGCCATGGGCCTCAGCGAGGAAGACATGCTGAAGCCCAAGATCGCGATCATCAACAGCTCGTCCGAACTCGCGATGTGCTTCAATCACCTTGACGGTGTGGCGGCAGAGGTCAAGGCTGCGATCCGCGCCGCCGGCGGCATCCCGTTCGAGGTGCGCACGACCGCACCTTCCGATTTCGTGACCAGCGCCGGAAAGGCGGGGGCCTACATCCTGCCGGCGCGGGACCTGATCGCGGCCGATATCGAAAGCCAGGTGGAAGGCGCGATGCTGGACGGGATGGTCTGCCTTGCCTCGTGCGACAAGACGGTGCCGGGGCAGCTCATGGCGGCCGCGCGGTGCAACGTGCCGGCGATCGTCGTCATTTGCGGCTATCAGGCCAGCGGCGAATACAAGGGCAAGCACACCGATATCGAGGACGTGTTCCTGAAATCCTCCAACGTGGCCGCAGGCGGCATGACGGTGGAGGAGCTTTCGGCCATGGCCGATGTGGCGATCCGCAGTTCGGGCGTCTGCGCCGGGATGGGGACGGCCAATTCCATGCATGTCGTGTCCGAGGCGCTGGGGATGAGCCTGCCGGGCAGCGCGCCGGTGCGGGCGGCAGGTGCCCGGATGCTGGAAAACGCACGTCGCTCCGGCACACGCATCGTGCAGATGATAAACGAGGGGCTCAACCCCCGCCACATCCTGACCGAAGCCGCCATCCGCAACGCGGCCCAGGTGGTGATCGCGCTCTCGGGTTCGATCAACTGCGTAAAGCACCTTCAGGCCATCGCAATCGAGGCGGGGCTTGACGTGAACCTGACCGACATCTTCGCCGAATACAGCCGTCAGGTTCCACTGCTTTGCGGGGTCCGCCCCAGCGGCGAGACGCTGACCGAAGAGTTCGAGGACGCGGGCGGCGCCCAAGGGGTGCTGGTGCAGCTTCGCGAACGGCTCGATACCGGCGCGCTGACGGTTACGGGCAGAACGCTGGGCGAGAACCTTGACGTCGCACCTGCGCCCGACGGCTCGGTGATCCGGCCGCTGGACAACCCCGTCTCCACCCGGCCCACGCTGAACATCGTGAAGGGCAGCCTGCTGCCAGGCGGCGGCATCGTTCGGATCGGTGGTGCGGGGGACCGCCGGATGACCTTCCGGGGCCGCGCCAAGCTCTACCACTCCCGCGACGAGGCCCTTGCCGGTATCCGCGCCGGAGAGGTTCAGCCGGGTCACGTCGTCATCCTTCGCGGCCTCGGCGTGATCGGCGGGCCGGGCCTTGCGCTGACCTCGGCGGTGGTTTTTGCGCTTGATAACGCGGGCCTTGTCGATGAGGTCGGCGTGATCACCGAGGGCCAGCTTTCGGGGCTGGTGAACAAGGGCCTCGTGGTGGGCGAGGCGACCCCCGAGGCCGCAGCGGGCGGGCCGCTGGCATGGGTCGATGAGGGCGACGAGATCCTGATCGACGTGCCGAATGCCCGGGTCGATCTGCTGGTGGATGAGGCAGAGCTTGAGCGCCGCCGCCAGACACCACGCAGCTTCGGCGCCCGCATCCCCAATGGCTGGCTCAACGTCTACCAGCGCACGGCGGGTCCCGTCCATGAAGGGGCCGTGATGTCGCCGGGCGGGCCGGCGATATCGGGCCGCGAATGACTTCGGCCCCGTGTCGCCGGCGCGGCGCGGGATATTCACGCATGAATTGGGAGGTTCTGATGCGTCAACTCTGCAAGGCCCTGCCGGCCCTGATCGGGGCTGCGATGCCCTTGGCCGCGGCAGCCGATACCTTTGTCTATGGGTCCTTCGTGCCCGGCTCGGACTACCTGAACTCGGACACGCTGCCGCATGTCTTTCAGATGATTTCCGACGGCACCGATGGCGAAATCGAATGGGATCTCATCGTGGGCGGCCAGCTTGCCGATGGCGCGGGGACCTTCTCGGCGGTGGAGGACCGCATGATGGAGGCGGGTCTCGCCATCCCGCTTTATGCGCCGAGCACCGTTCCGAACCTCGCCTTCCTTTATTCGATCGTGGTGCCGGGCGACGATCTCGGCGCCTATATCGGCGCGGCGATGGAAACGATTTTCCAGGATTGCCCCGGATGTCTCGATGATATCGGGCGGACCAATGCCATCCCGCTTGGCGGGTTTTCGAACGCCGCGAACAGCCTGATGTGCACCCGGCCCGTCGCGACACTTGCCGACCTTCAGGGCCTGCGCATCCGCGCCGTCGGGGGCTTTGGCGACATGGTGGCCGCGGGGGGCGCCATGCCGATGTCGATCACGCTGGCGGAAACGGTGACCGTTCTCCAGCGGGGCGGTGCGGAATGCGTCGTGGGTGCCGCGGAGTGGCTCGCGACCTACAGCTATGGCGACAGCGCGAAATACGTCACTGACCTGCCGCTTGGCGCAAACGCCCCTGCCGTCGGGCTCTACATGAACCGCGAGGCGTTCCACGAGATGACGCCGGAACAGCAGGATGTCACTCTTCGCGCCGCGGCGCATCTTTCCGCGATGCAGACCATCGGGAACTTCGTCCGCAAGAACGCAGAGTCGCTGCAGCGCCAGATCGACACCAACGGCGTGCAACTGGTGACCCCGGAACAGGATCTGATCGACCATGTCACCGCCTTTCCCGCGGGTGACCGGGAGCGCCGGATCGAGGCGGGCCGGCAGATCGGCGTGACGGACCCCGAAGCGCTCTATGACGCCTACATGGCGAACGTGGAGAAGTGGCGCGGCATCTCGGCCGAGATCGGTGAGGATGTCGATGCGCTCGCGCAGCGGATCTACGACGAGGCCTTCGCCGATCTCGATCCGTCAACCCTCTGACGCGACAAGGTTGGCCCGCATGTTTCTCCGACGTCTGGACATGGTCTATACCGCGCTTCTGGTGCTGGCTTCGGCCTGCGGCGCACTGATGATGCTTCACGTCACGGCGGATGTGGCGATGCGGGCGCTTTTCCGCATCTCGCTTCCGGCGGTAGGGGAAATCACGGCCGCCTACTACATGGTCGCTGCGGCTTTTCTTCCCTGGGCGTGGCTCGCCAACCGGGATGAACATATCCGTGCCGACCTCTTCAGCCGGCTCATGCCCGAGGGGTTCAAGCGCGGGTTCGAATATGTCATCGACCTTCTTACGCTGGCCTATGTCGGGCTGATCTGCTGGCAGGGCTATGCCGGGGCGATGCGGCGACTGGCCAGCAACGAACAGCGCGAGATACCGGGCGGTTACCTGCTGGTATGGCCCGCACGCTGGGTCGTACCGGTGGCCGCGGGTGCAATGATGCTGGCACTCGTCATCCGCATGATCCGCCGCGCGCGGGGCGAACTTGCCCCGCCACCCGCACCCCTTCCGGAGCACTGAGAGATGGAGCCGCTCTTCCTCGGGTTCGCCAGCGTCCCGCTGATCATCCTTCTTGTCGGGCTGCGCATCCCGGTAGGGGTTGCGGTGGGGCTGGTATCGTTTCTCGGCTTCCTGATGGTGCGCAACCTGAACGTGGCGCTGGGGGTGATGCGGGAAACGCCATTCGCCTTTGCCAACAGCTGGGATCTGACGGCGATCCCCATGTTTCTTCTGATGGGCGCGATCACCACGGCCACGGGTATCTCGACTGCGATGTTCCGCGCCGCACGCCTGTGGCTGAGCGCGCTTCCGGGGGGCCTTGCCGTCGCGGCCAACATGGCCTGTGCGGGTTTCGGGGCCGCCACCGGGTCTTCCGTAGCGGCATCGGCAACCATGACCCGACTTGCGGTGCCGGAAATGCTGCGCCAAGGCTACGACAAGGGCCTCGCCACCGGTGTCGTCGCCTCGGCCGGAACGCTTGCCGCGCTGATCCCGCCGTCCATCATGTTCGTGCTGTTCGGGATCTTCGCCGAGGTCTCGATTTCTCAGCTGCTGATCGCCGGTGTCATTCCGGGGCTTCTGACTGCCTTTGCTTATACCGCGATGATCGTGATCCGCTGCTGGCTGAAGCCGAGCCTCGCGCCGCCGCTTTCTGCCGTCGAACTGGCGAGCCTGAAGGCGGATCGCTGGAGCGCGCTGAGGGACACATGGCCTGTGATCTTCCTGATCCTCGGCGTGATCGGCGGCCTCTATTCAGGCCTTGTCACACCGACCGAGGCGGGGGCGGTCGGGGCGATGGTCGCGCTTCTCCTCGGGCTGGCGCAGCGCAGGATGACCTTCGCCGCGCTGTTCGAGGCGCTCCGCACATCCATGTCCACGGCGGCGCAGATCTTCTTCGTAGGCATGGCGGCGGTGATGTACACGCGCTTCCTCTCGCTTACCGGCATGTCGGGCTTTCTCGAAGACACGTTCGCGCCCTATGCCGACAACCCGATCGTGATCATCCTCGGAATGGCGGTTGTCTACCTGCTGCTGGGGATGTTCCTTGACCCGCTCGGCACGATGCTGATCACCATCCCCGTGTTCCTGCCGCTTCTCAACGCGCTCGACATGAACCTGATCTGGTTCGGCGTAATCGTCGTGAAATATATCGAGATCGCGATGCTGACGCCGCCGATCGGGTTCAACATTTTTGTCGTGAAGGCCGCAATCGGCAATCAGGTGGAGCTGAACGCGATCTTCAAGGGAACCGCCTGGTTCCTGCTGGCCGAGGTCGTCGTGATGATCCTCCTGCTTTCCTTTCCGCAAATCAGCCTCTGGCTGCCGAACCTGATGAACTAGGCGGGCCTGCTGCGCCGCCGCTTTTACAAGGATACCAGAATGAACATTGCGCAGACGGACGGCTTTACCGCCAATACACGCAATTGGCTTTCCGGCGGAGCGCGGAAGCTTCTCATCGGCGGGGAATGGGTGGAGGCCGCGACCGGCGAGACCTTCGCGACCTTCAACCCGTCGACGGGGCGAGAGCTGGCGCAGATCGCGCGCGGCGATGCGCGTGACGTGGATCGTGCCACAAGGGCCGCCCGCGCTGCATTCGAGGGCGAGTGGTCACGCGTGAAGCCCTATGACCGGCAGATGATGATGCTTCGCCTCGCCGATCTGGTAGAGCGGCATATCGACGAACTCGGCGAACTCGACACGCTGGAGATGGGCGCGCCGATCGCGCGGATCCCCTTCATGCGCCGCCGGTCGCCATCAATGCTGCGATACTACGCCGGGCTGACGACCAACCTGCACGGCGATACTGTCCAAAACTCGCTTCCTGGCCAGATATTTTCCTATACCACGCGGGAACCGATCGGGGTGGTGGGGGCGATCATACCCTGGAACGTGCCCCTGGGTGCGGCGCTCATCAAGCTCGCGCCGGTTCTGGCCACCGGCTGCACTCTTGTCCTGAAGCCGGCCGAGGAAGCGTCGCTTTCCTCGCTGCGGCTGGGGGAACTGGTGCGGGAAGCGGGCGTGCCCGCAGGGGTGGTCAACATCATCACGGGCTATGGCGCCGAAGCGGGTGCCGCGATTGCTGAGCATCCCGATATCGACAAGGTCGCCTTTACCGGCTCTACCCTGACGGGACGCAGGATCGTCGAGGCTTCCAAGGGCAACCTCAAGCGGCTCTCGCTGGAGCTTGGCGGAAAGTCCCCCGACATCATCTTTGCCGATGCCCCTATGGACGCAGCCATCCCGGGCGCGGCGATGGCTGTTTTCGGCAACACCGGCCAGGTCTGTTCCGCCGGAACCCGCCTATTCATCGAGCGCAAGGTGTTCGACGAGGTGATCGAGAAAATCCTTGCCTTCACCGCCAGCCTGCGTGTGGGCCTCGCGACAGACCCTGAAACCCAGATCGGCCCCATCGCTTCGGAGCGGCAGATGAACCGGGTGCTGGAATATCTTGCCGTTGGGCAGACCGAGGGCGCGCGGTTGCGCGCGGGGGGGATGCGCGCCACGACCACCGGGTTGGAGAACGGATACTTTGTCACCCCCACCGTCTTCAGCGATGTCCGCGACGATATGCGCATCGTGCAGGAAGAGATCTTTGGCCCGGTCGTCGCGGCTATTCCCTTCGACGACCCCGAGGAGGTGGTGCGCCGGGCCAATGCCTCGATCTTCGGGTTGGGCGCGGGGATCTGGACGACCAACCTTGGCCGGGCGCACCGGATGGCGGCGGCGCTGCGGTCGGGGTCGGTATGGGTGAATTCCTATCAGCTCATGGACCCGGCGATGCCCTTCGGGGGCTTCAAGCAGTCCGGCTATGGCCGCGAAAGCGGTGCAGAACATCTGGACGAGTTCATGACGACCAAGGCTGTCTGGATCAACACCGAGTGCTGACCGTCAAAGCGGCACCCGGATCGACGGCCCGGTCCGCGTGTCGCGCCGCAAGACCACATAGCGACCTTGGACACGGGGTGGGGGCAGAAGCTCGGCGACAACTGCCCGCATGTGCCGACAAGGGAAATACGGGCCGCCGATGTGCCGGCGCGCGTGCCGCAAATGCCGCGCCCCATTCAGCCTGAAGGAGAACAGGAATGTCTGAAGATAAGCCGAAGGTGCAGGAAATCAGGCAGAGCGAGGACAGGTTTCTAAGCTCTGACATCTTCGAGTCGGGGCGCTATACCTTTCCCAGCCGGAACGGGAGCGGAACGGTCGCAGAACCTGCGCGTGATGTTCCGATATATCACAGATGCGATGTGCTGGTGGTCGGTGGAGGGCCTGCCGGAACCGCCGCCGCACTTGCTGCCGCGCGGACCGGCGCGGATGTCGTGGTGATGGAGCGATACAATCACCTCGGCGGCCTGTCCACCGGCGGCGTGGTGATCTGGATCGACCGGATGACCGACTGGGAAGGACGCAAGGTGATCCGCGGCTTTGCTGATGAGATCATCGAGCGTCTTCCACCGGAGGGTGTCGCGGGGCCGGACCAGACACTTTGGGGCGTGCGGGACCCTGAGCTGGCGAAATACTGGCGGCTCCGCACCTCGGCCTTCCACGGAATTGTCACCTGGGCACCCACCCTGGACCCCGAACGGCTGAAGCTGGCCAGCCAGGAACTTCTGATCGAAGCCGGGGTCCGCATCGTCTTTCATTCCTGGGCGGCTGTACCGGTTGTCCAGGACGGCGCCGTCACCGGGGTCATCTTTGAATCGAAGGAAGGGCGCCAGGCGCTCATGGCGAATGTCGTTGTCGATTGCACAGGGGATGGTGACATCTTTTCGCGTGCGGGGGGCGCCTTCGAGACCGATATCGAAGAGGGCGACGTGCACCATTCGATGAACACGGGTTTCATGCTGGCGGGCGTCGACATGGACACCTGGCTCACGTTCCGCGGCACGCAGGAAGAGGCCTTCGCCGAGTTCACGAAGCTTGGTCGGGAAACGCTCGGGTTCTTCCAGACCCCCTATGTGTCCTGGCGCAATGACGTTGCCCTGTTCCTCGGGCCGCGCCAGTCGGGACTGTCTGCCCTTGATGTTGACGACCTGACCGAAGTCGAAGTGCGCTCGCATCGGTTCATGGAGGCGCATTGCGCCTTCATGCGCAAGCACGCGCCGGGCTTTCAGAACGCCTGGATGATGCTTTCGGCGCCTCAGATCGGGGTACGGCACACGCGGCGCCTTTTGGGGGTGTCGCGGATCCAGCGCGACCAGTGGTCGAGTGGCACGATCCGCCCGGACGAAGTGGGCGTCAGCCCGTCCGTATCGCCCAAATTTCCGGTTCTGTCAGTGCCTTATGGGGCGCTTGTCCCGGCGCGCCTGGACGGTCTTCTCGCGGCGGGGCGGCACATCTCCTGCGACGCCAACAGCCACGGGTTCATGCGGGAAATCCCCCAGTGCTGGCTTACCGGACAGGCGGCAGGGGCGGCCGCGGGACTGGCGGCAAATGCGGGGATCAAGCCCCGGCACGTCGATCCCGCCGATATTCGCGCGGCACTGCGCAAGCAAGGCGCATTTGTCCGCGAAGCGGGCTCTCTGTAACGCGCGCTTTCTGGCCTTCAGGGTCTTGATGTGTTGCGAGATCCCACGCCGGATCCATCGGTCCTGTGTTGTCCTCAAGCGGTTCCTCTTGGCGACGGTCATGGTGGTGATGTCGGTCCGGCGGACCTTGGTTGCAGACAAGCGTTGGCTTTCAGCAGAACGTGGGCGTGCCGCAACCTGCTGAAGAGTGCGCCCCATCACCGTTGTGTTCATGGTGTCGAGCCGATCTGCCGGATTCCGGGGATCACACCATCGGCGTATCAGGCCTTCAAGACTGTGGAGCATGTCATAAAACATCCATTCACCGCCCTGATAGCGGTGTGCCTCCTCGCCTCACCGGTTTCCGGCGGTTCTTCCGATGCACTATCTGGGGCGGCCCGAACCTTGGACGACGCTTCACGGGCCATCTCACCTCAAGTACCTGCCGGGCATGGGAGGAAGGGCCTCGTCTCTTCTCCGAACCTGCGGCATGCCGCAGGGTAACAGGCGACCGCATGCCCGCGATCATGCGCCTACCGGGTGTTGCGCAGCCGGTGGGCCAGCGTCCAGCCAATCCGCGACATGGCGAGCATGACAAGCAGTGCGGCCATGACCATCACTCGCGGGTTTTCGAAGCGTGACACCGCCCAGGCGTGGCCAAGCGCTAGTGCCGCCGCGGGCCAGACCAGCAGATGCAGCCGCCGCCAGACCGGGTGGGTCAGCCATCGCAACGCGCGGTCGCTGGAACTGAGCGCCAGCGGCGCAAGCAGCAGGAAAGCCGCGAGGCCCAGCTGAACATGGCGCATCATGCGCGCCTCGGCCCAGGCAAAGGCGGGATGCCCCTGATCAAGGATCAGCCAGATCAGAAGATGCGCCAGCGCATAAAGAAAGCACCACACCCCAAGCGGGCGCCGGGCGGCAACGATGGGGTTCCAGCCACTCAGGAAGTGCAGAAAGCCGACAGCGAGCGACGCCATCAGGAAAAAGAGTGCGAGCCGACCTGTCTGATGCAGCAGCGCCTCGGTCGGCACGACGCCCAGAAGCCCCACCTGCCAACGCCCGAGGATCAGCAGTCCCGGCAGGGCGGATCCGGTCCATGCAAGGCAGCGGACGAGGCGCGGGCTGATCATCAGTAATGCTCGTTCAGGTCCATGCCGCTATAGAGATGGGCAACCTCATCCCCATAACCGTTGAACATCTCGGTGCGGATGCGGCCGCCGTCTTGCAGCCGCCGCTCTGTCGCCTGATGCCAGCGCGGATGGCGCACATCTGGATTCACATTGGCGAAAAATCCGTACTCGCGCGGGGCGCGGGCCTGCCAGCTTCCCACGGGCCGTTCGCGCAGCAGCCGGATCGCGACGATCGACTTGATGGATTTGAAACCGTATTTCCAGGGCACCACGAGGCGCAGCGGCGCGCCGTTCTGGTTGGGCAGCGGCTCACCATACATGCCGGTGGCAAGGATCGTCAGCGGGTGCATCGCCTCATCGAGCCGCAGCGCCTCCCGGTAGGGCCAATCGAGGGCGTTCGTGCGCTGGTTCGGCATCTGATCGGGGGCGAAAAGCGTCTCGAACTCCACATAGCGCGCGGCCGCGGTCGGCTGCACCAGATCAAGCAGCGCGGACAGGGGAAAGCCCGTCCACGGGATGACCATCGACCAGGCCTCGACGCAGCGGAGCCGATAGATGCGATCCTCCTGCGGGAAAGAAAGCAGCGTTTCGAGTGGCAGGTTCCCCGGCCTTTCCACCTCTCCCGACACCGCAACCGACCAGGGATCGGTGCGCATCGCATGGGCCAGCTGGGGCGGGTCATCCTTGGCCGGACCGAACTCGAAAAAGTTGCAATAGCCCGTCGCAACGGCAGGGTCAGTCACGGGCTCGTCGGTCGAGAACCGTCCGGCTGCCACGGCGCGCGGCAGAAGGGCCGCGGCGGCGAGACCTGCCAGCGCGGTGCGCCGGTTCAGCCAGACGGCGCGCGGCGTAATCTCTACCGCCGACGGGCGGAGATAGCGATAAGGGGCCATGGCTCCTCCTGGTGCGGGGCGCGACGTGGTGCGCGCCCCTCGTATCGCGCTGTCAGGGCAGTGCAGGGGGCATCACGGCGGGCATTTCGCCGGTCAGCGCATGAAGAAATGCCACGACCTGATCCAGTTCATCATCGGAAAAATCATAGCCGGTCATCTGGTCGCCCATCATGAAGACGGCTTCGTGCAGGCTTTCAACGCTGCCATTGTTGAAATAGGGATAGGTGACGGCGACATTGCGTAGGGTCGGCGTACGGAAGGCACCGCGGTCGAAGTCATCCCCCGTCACGACAAAGCGCCCGTCATCCTCGGACCCCGGCGCGTCGAAGACGTGAAAGTTGCTGTCGCTGAGCGCCGGACCGTTGTGACAGGCCACGCAGCCCACATCGACGAAGAGCCGCATCCCCGCGACCTGATCCTCGGTCATCGCGTTCACGTCGCCCCTCAGATAGCGGTCGAAAGGCGAATTTGGGGTGTTGAGCGTCCGCTCGAAGCTCGCAATGGCCTGCGCGACGTTATCCGCATTGATCGGATCGGGGTCATCGGGGAAGGCCTCGGCGAAATGCGCGCGGTAGGTCTCGAACTCCTGCAACCTGGCCACGGCCTCGTCGAGGTCCATCGCCATTTCGATATCCGCCGCGATCGGGCCAAGCGCCTGGCCTTCCAGCGTCGCCTCGCGTCCGTCCCAGAACTGCGCATCGAGGAAACCGGCATTCAGCACGGTGGGCGTGTTGCGGCTGCCCTCCTGTCCCAGATGGCCCACCGCACGCGGAATACGGTCAGCCCAGCCAAGCGCCGGGTTGTGGCAGGTGGCGCAGCTGATGACGCCGCTGGAGGAAATCCGGGGCTCGAAGAAGAGCATCTTGCCCAGTTCGATCTTTTCCGGCGTCAGGCTGTTATCGGCGGGGATCGGCGGCAGGGCTGGAAGGGGCTCGAACATGTCGAGATAAAAGGCCATGTCGTTGTCCTGCGCCTGAACCGCGCCCGCTGCCATGAGTGCCCCGGCGAGTGCGGGGATGAAACCCGCGCGCGTCATTTTCCTCATTGTCATCTCCATTTCACGTGGGTGCCGATTTATATCCGGACCTTCGTGAGGTTTTTTTAAGGCAAGTCAGCTCGCAGACAACTGAAACCGTCCTGCAAAATCAAATAGATGCGCGGAAAATGAGTCTATTGCGCGACCTGTATGTTCGGATGAGGATTCCGCGTGGAATGGATAACGTCAGGGTTTAAAATCGGAAATCAGGTAAAAGATTTATGCGATATTAATTTTTGAACCGGAAACCGGATAGAATACGCGCAAATTGCCGCACGGGGCTGTTCAACGACCGCCGACGCGCTCGTCGCTACCGTTATGTTCTCGCTATCGCGCGAGAACGAGCCCTCACGCCAGGTGCGCGTGGTGCATCTGGCGATCCGTTAAGCCGTTCTGCCCGGCATGAGTTTTCCCGCAGCCGGTGACCGCGTGCTGACTACCCTCGTTTTTCGTCTGCCCCGGCGTACTCGGCGCTGTCGCCGTCGAGCCGAAAGCCGGGGCGGAAACTCCGCCCCGGCGATGAAGCAGTCAGAATGGAAGCTGTGCAAAAATGCGCTCATACATGCGCTCGGCGATCGCGTCGGGATCGCGATCCACCTCTTCGGCAATGCCTTCCCATTCCACAAGCAGTTCAGAGAAGCGGTCAACCAGCTCCTCGGCCCCCGCCGCCCCACGGCCATTGGCCGCTTGTACGATCTCGGCGCGCTCCGCTTCCTGGAAATCAGCCCAGACCTGCGCGTATTCCTCGCCCAGGTTCACCAGTTTGATGCCTGCCTCCTCGGCGGCGGCCATCCCGCGTGCCTCGTCGATGTAATAGCCGTTGGTCACATCCATGATCGCCTGTGGCATCTCGCGACGGAATGCCTCGCGCTGTGCTTCCGTCATCCCGGCCCAGGTATTGGTGTTCACGCCCATCAGGACGACTGCCGAAAATGCCCCGTGCGAGACGTCATCGACGATCGAGACGACGGCATCGGCAAGGCTGTAGGCGACAAGCCAGTCCTTTGGTGCGAAGACGCAGTCGACGCTTCCCCGCTGCAGCGCTTGTTGGAAATCGGGCGGCGACAGCGACTGGCGGGACATGCCGATGCGCTGCGCCCAACGGTTGAACATCGGGTTCCCTTCCGCCGAGCGGCGACCTTGAAGGTCGGCGATGCTGGTCACCTCGAAGTTGCACATCAGATAGTAGGGCGTCGAGGCATAGGTGCCCAACGGCAAAACGTTCTGCGCTGCGTATTCTTCCAGGCAGCCGGGACAGTTCAGCAGCAGCGCCTCGGTCGCTGCCGCCGCGCCCGACAGCCCGTCGTTGATCAGCGCCTGCGTTTCGCCCAAGGTGACATGGGTCCGCAACTCAGCCCCATTGTAGGCCGGCACCAGCACGCCGCCGTCGATGATCCCGTCGCGGATCGCCGGCAGGGTCGTGGTGTTGTTGAACAGCTGGCCGCCCATGAAATTCTCGAACGTCATCGCGTCGTCGGTGCCTGCGAGGCTTTCGGTGATCCGCTCGAACATCGGCACGGTCCCCAGCCGGTTGTTGGGGGCGGCTGGCGGCGTCCATGACGAATAGGTGAAAGCGACGGCAGACGTGCCTCCAAGCATCGCCATCATCGTGAGCACAAGGCCCAAGGGTCTCTTCATCCTCATCTCCTTCTCTGAAGCTGTGCCCGATAGTTGTCGGACGGATGGTCGCTTTGTCCTGCCGGTCACATGATGCTTGGCAGGAATAGGGTGATTTGCGGAAAGGTGATCAACAGCCCGATGATCAGTATTTCCGCCAGCAGGAACCAGAGGGCGCCGCGGAAGATCTCCTGCAGCTTGTAATCCGGTGCCAGCAGCTTGACGGCATAAACATTCAGTCCCACGGGCGGGGTGATCAGCCCGATCTCGATGAACTTGACCATCAGGATACCAAACCAGATCAGGTCCATCCCCGCGGCCTGGAACATCGGCAGCATGACCGGCAGCGTCAGCAGCATCATGCCCAGCGGATCGAGGAACATGCCCAGCACTAGGTAGATCGCGAGGGTGATCAGGATCATCGTAGTTGTATCGACCGAATAGTCGGCGACCAGGCCCGCGAGGAACATCGGCACCCCGCTGAAGGCCATGAACCGCGTGAGCAGCAACGCACCAATCGCCACAAAGAAGATCGAGGCCGTCGCCATGATGCTTTCACGTGCTGCTTGCCTGAAGATCCTGACGGTCATGCGGCGTTGCGCCAGGGCAATCAGTAGGGCAAGGAACGCCCCCAGCGCCCCGGCCTCGGTCGGGGTGGCGATGCCGGTGTAGATCCCGCCGATTACCGCGAGGATCAACAGCGGCAACGGCCAGATCGTGCGCAGCGCGCGCAGGCGCTCGCTCCAGCTGGGATGGTCGGGTACCGGCGGCGCAAGGCTGGGATTCAGCCAGCAGCGCAGGACGATCTGGCCAAAGTAGACCCCCGCGGTCAGCAGCCCCGGCAGCACCCCGGCCATGAACAGCTTGGCGATCGAAACCTCGGCGAAGATGCCATAGAGCACCAGGATAATGCTGGGCGGGATCAGCACGCCCAGCGTGCCGCCGCAGGCCACGATTCCGGCCGCAAGTCCGGGATCGTAATGATACTTGCGCATTTCGGGGATGGTGATCCGGCCAATGGCCATGGTTGTCGCCAGCGACGAGCCCGATGCCGACGAGAAGCCCGCACAGGCGAAGTTGGTGGCTACTGCCAAACCCCCGGGCATCCGCGAGAACCACAGGCGTGCCACGTCGAACAGGCTTGCGGTCATGCCCGAGCGGTGGGCGATGGCCCCCATCAGCAGGAACATGGGCACCGCCGAAAGGTCCCAGTCGGTGACGAAGTCATAGGGCAGGACGCGCAGCATTGATAGTGCGATGTCGATGTTGGTGATCAGCATCAGCCCGGTGAAGGCAACGATGATCAGCGCCAGACCGACGTGAAAGCGCAGGCCGATCAGTCCCACGATAGCGGCAAAACCGGCAAAACCGATGGCAAGGTTGGACATCAGGCAAGTTCCTTCCGCAGCTGTTCTTCCTGTTGCTCAGGCTGTTGTTCGGGCGGGAGATCCTCGGTCGCGACCTGGGCGACAGTCTGCTGTCCAATGAGCTTGTCCAGTGCCATCAGGAAGGCCATCAGTGCCATCAGCACTGCACCCACTGGCGGGAACCAGCGTGAGGGCCATGTGGGCAGGTTCAGGGTCGCGCCCTGATGAAATTCGCCGATGCGTGTCATGCGGACGGCCTCGATCCCCATCTGCCAGGCAAAGACCGTCATCACGCCGCCCAGGATGACCAGCACTATGCCCATCAGAAGGGACTGGACCTTGATGGGCAGAAGATCGGTGAAGAGCGTAGCCGCCACATGGCCTTCGGCGCGAGTCACATAGGCGAGGGACAGAAAGATCACCGAGGCCATGTAGTAGTAGCCCACGATCTCCGGGACGGCATCAAGGCTGACGCGGAACAGCCGCCGGGAGACGATTTCAGTCACCACATGAAACATCATCAACGCGATGCCGATTTCGGCCAGCGCCATGGCCCAGTCCGAAGCGCGAACGGTCAGGCGGGCTAGAAATGTCCTCATCACAGAACCTCCGGAAGTTGCACGGCATCCGTACCTCTGGGCCCGGCAGGGGCGGCAAGTTCGGACAGGGGGGCGAAATGGGGGGCGATCCTTTCGGTCGCGGATGCGCCCCCGAAACCGACAGCCGGCTCAGATGTAGAGCTGCTTGTTGATCTCAAGGCCGTTCTCGCGGCAGTAGGTCTCGTAGTGGTTCATGAACCACCAGACGTCCGCGGTGAAGGCAAAGGACGCGTCCTCGTTGTAAAAGTCGATGGCGCCCTGCATCCAGCCAAACAGCTTGGTGCCCTCCGGGTGGTCAGTGACCAGCGTGTGCGCTTCGCCAGGAACCTCCTGGATAAAGCCGCCGGGCGTGGCGACCCAGGGGTATTCAAGATAACGCGCGCTTCCTTCCAGGCAGACCATGATGATCTTGCCCCGGTGGTAATGGGTGCCGATGACGCCGGGCTTCTTGATCCACAGGATGTTGGAGTAGATGTTGTTGCGCACATCAAAGGCGAGGTGCCGGATTGCAGCATTTTCACCGAACGGGACCCATGGGCTTTCCTCGTCGTTGTAGCCCACGAAGGTACCCTCGGTGCCGCGTTTCCTCGACAGTTCCTTATATGGATCGGGCACGTCCACAATACGAAACGCGCTGGATGGCGGGGCGTCGTATTTCTTGTCCAGCATGACTGTTCCTCTTCAGCTCGGCGAGGAAGAGGTCTCGATGCAGATCGCAATGTTGTCCCGTCGGAAATCCGACAGGACGGCTGCTGCTGCCTCGGCGTCCCTCCTCCCTGACGCCAGGTTGCGAAACCGGATTGCGGTCCGGCTTCTCAAGCCTAGGTAAACTGCCTCAGCCATGCTTGGAGGGGAGCGCAGCCGACCAGGACAAAAGCGCAGGCGTCACAAAAATTCCGCCCTAGGTCAGTTTTTTGCTCGCCACTCGCTCGGAGAAAGCCCCAGCTGGCGGCGAAACAATCGACTGAAATAGGCGCTGTCGTTAAAGCCGAGGCTGAATGCGATCTCGGTGATCGAGCGACGAGGTTCGGCTCGCAGCCGGTCAGCAGCACGTTGAAGACGGCGATGCTGGATATATGTCGTCGGAGTGTGTCCGGCGCCGGCGAAAAGGCTCTGAACCGTGCGCGGCGAGACGCCAAATTCTCTTGCAAGTGCCTGCGTGCCAAGGTCCGCATCGTCAAGATGGGCGTCTATATAGGCGTCACAGCGCTTGCGAAGCGCCGAGCCCCTATGCTGCTCGTAGGGCCCGGTCCGGAAATCGCCGGCGGCGAGCGCCAGAGCACAGAGCGTCGAGAAGACCTCTGTAATTGCCTCCGAGTAGATGCTGTCGGAACCGTTTGACAGCTCATCCTCGGTCTGTCGCCAGAGCGTAAATAAGAAATCTCGGAACACGCGCCCTCCAGGCGTGGCGATACTGAAGGGCCGGCCCAGGTGGTCTTCGATCTCCGGCACACGCGAGAGAAGTGCGGCACGCGGCACCTCTACCACGATCAGTTCGTGGTCGGGGCCTAACTCGAAGGAATAGCCGCTCTCGGCGGTTGACAGAATGAAATCACCGGCCTTCATCTCGACCGCATTTCGCCGCGCAAGCGTTGCGGCATGGAACCGGGCGCTGCTTCTGAGCTGCAGATGCATCAGCACGCCGTCGCTCGCCGCGCCCTTCCGCCGGACGACCGACCTATCCGATCTAGGACGGAGCAGTTTGAGCGCGCCCAGATTGAGCTGCCACATCTCGGCGCGGAAGCCTTCAACGGGACTGTCGACGGTCGTCCCCTCCAGTGCGTCCGAACAAATGTCATTCCAGTAGCTCAGCCGGTTCCGCGGTGCGACATTACTTGACGTAAAATGCACGATCTTGGTCATCATGTCGTTGAGCCCTCCCCTGCTCGCAGATCGAAGAAGCTAACATGAAACCTCTGATCGCAAAGCTCAATCGCAGCACCGGCCAACCTGCCGCAAGCAAAAGGGTCGATGGGGTTATCATGGCAGATCCGTCGCCTGCGCGGCAGCTGCTGCCGGGCACCTTCTGGACCGCCACGGCAAAATAATGATCGCCCGCCTTCGCGTCGGGAACGCCCCCCGGCCGTGCTGAGCAGACAATTGTCGGTACCGAGCGCAGCGGGGGTGAAGACTGTCGATCATCTGCCGGTTTCACCGGGTCTCGCAGTGAGATTACCTGAGCCGCGATCCGATGGATGAAGCACCGCGCCGATGCAGCAACTTGCGCTTGAGCGCGAGGATCGCCCCGCCGCCGACGATCACGCAGAGCATTTCGACGACCCACCGCCCTGCGGCTCCCCACACCATATCGGGCAGACCTGTGGCAAGGCCCATCCCTATAAGGGTCATCGTCGGGATAAGGGCGAGTGCCACCATCACCCCCGTCCCCAGAACTTTCAGCCGCGACGAGACGATGATACCGCCCGCGACCCCGGCAAGCAGCGACGTGGCAACACCCGCCGGACGGGTTTCAGACCAGTACTTTGCCCAGTACCCTGCGGCCAGTTCATCCGCGCCGAGGTCATTCAGCGTCAAGGCCAGCGGCGTCACCGCCGCGGCCGTGACCGCCAGAACGAGATAGCCGTAGGCCGTGCCTTTCAGGCCCGCGGTTGCGCTGTGGCGATCGCCCAGAACGCCGAACACGGTGCGCAGCAGGGGTTCGAAACCCGGCGCAATCAGCATCGCGCCGACGACGATATGGATCGTGTCAGCCGCAATTCCAAAGGCTGCGACAGCCCCTGCAAGTGCCATCAGGGCAAGGAAGTTGAAGGAAGGGTTGGTATCCTGCCGCAACATCGCGCCGATCTCTTCCCAGATGGCGTCGTTGCCCTCTTCGTCGACAGGGCCCGACGTCTTGGCCGGGATCGTGGCATTCGGCTCGGCGATGCTGACGGCGCCCTTGTGAAGCAACCCCAGATCGCTCATCACATTGAGGATTTCGCCGCTGGTCTGGTTCGCGGCCTCAAGCGTCAGGACATCGCCTTCCGGCAGCTTCGAAGTCCCGGGCTGCAGGGTTATCCGGACGACGCCGGGAAGGTCGCTCAGGCGCTTCATCAGGGCGGCGCAGTCCTCGGCCGGGCCTGCAAAGGTAATCTGACGTGGCATTCCGCATTCCTTTCGACAGGTCAGGCGCACAACAGTCCGGGCGACGATACCCAGGGGACGGCCCCCCTGATATCGATCAGTCAGTGGTTGCGCGGCGGCGCTGTCCATCTGCCACCAGATAAAGCCCGAGAATGACAGGCCCAGCACAATATACATCGCCGACATGCGCAGGCTTTCGGCAACGCCGATTTCGTGGTCGTCCTTGTGGACGCCGAAAGGCCAGAAGCCCGATGACCAGTGTCAGAAACAGGAGCCACATCCACAGCGGCTTGCCCGGAAAGAGACGTAGAAGAATGTCCAAGATGGCGACCTCTGTTCCATGAACGCCTCGTGGTTCGCCTGAAGGACGGTGATAGGTCCGGGCTTGCCCCGACGCTTTCGATGCGCTCTGACATCACGCAAAGCTTCGCGTCAGAGAGGCCGGGCCACATTGACAAGATCGCGATCGGTTGATGAGCTTGCACCCCCTGCCGAAGAAATCCCGCGGCGAGAGGAAGGCCCCGGCCCAGGCGGGCCGGGGAATCCAATCAGGCATCGATGTTGGCGAATTTGTGGTCCATGCCGCGCCTGGTCTTTTCAGACCTGTCGATGCCAAGAAACAGAACTATGTTCTTGGCGACGTAGAGCGTGGACCAGGTCCCGAGGATCACCCCCAGTACCATCGCGAAAACGAAGCCACGGATGACATCGCCGCCGAAGATCAAGAGCACGATCAGCGCGATCAGGGTGGTCGAGGCGGTCATAAGCGTGCGGCTGAGCGTCTCGTTGGCCGACAGGTTCATCAGGTCGCGCAGCGGCATGGCCTTGTACTTCGCCAGGTTCTCTCGAAGCCTGTCGAAGATGACAACCGTGTCGTTCACCGAATAGCCCAGGATGGTCAGGAGCGCGGCCACGATCGTCAGATCGAACTTCAACCCCAAGGCCGCGAATATCCCGACCGTCACGACCACGTCATGGACGAGCGCCGCAACGGTGCCCACCGCGAACTGCCATTCGAACCGCATCCAGACATAGACAAGGATGCCTGCCGCCCCCGCGCCGACGGCGGCCAATGCCAACCAGATCAGTTCTGCCGAGACCTTCGGGCCCACCGACTCCACGGCCGTGAAGGTAACAGCTGGATCGACAGCCTGAATGGCCGCCTCGACCTGCGCCACAACCTCTGGGGGCAAGGCCTCTGCGCCTTGCTGGGCTTCGATCCGGATGGTCGCAACATGCTGATCCGCACGGAAGGCAGGATCGAACACCTCCGTGATCGAAATGTCGCCGAGCGTCAGATCCGACAGGGCCGTGCGGTAACTGCCGATATCGACGGCTTGCGTGGTCTCTGCCCGGATCGTGGTGCCGCCCTTGAAGTCGATCCCGAAGTTCAGGCCAAGCGTCGCAACCAGAAGGAGGGAAGCCATGACCGCCACGACCGAGGCGCCGAAGGTCAGCCATTGTACGCGGAAGAAGTCGATCGTCGTTTTGTCCGGCGCAAGCTTGATGAAACCCTTTAGCGTGATGGTCTTGGGTTTTTTCCACCGCATCCATGTCTCGATGATCAGCCGCGTCACATAGACGGCCGTGAACATCGAGGTCAGGATGCCGAGGCCAAGGGTGATGGCGAAGCCGCGCACCGGGCCGGACCCGACCGTGAACATGATGAGCGCGGTCAGAAGGCCGGTGATGTTGCTGTCCATGATCGCCGCTCGGGCCTTTTCGAAGCCGATCTCGAGGGCACGGCCCGCACGGCGCTCCTGCCGCAACTCCTCACGGATGCGTTCGAAGATCAGAACGTTGGCGTCCACCGCCATGCCCATCGTCAGCACGATTCCGGCAATGCCGGGCAGCGTCAGCGTCGCCCCCATGACGGACAGCGCCGCCAGAAGAAGCCCCATGTTCAGCGCCAGCGCGATATTCGCCATAATTCCGAAGCCGCCATAGCAGGCGATCATGAAGATCACGACTGCCGCCATCGCGATCAGTGCCGCGCGTTGGCCAGCCTCGATACTGTCGGCGCCAAGCTCCGGGCCGATGGTCCGTTCCTCAAGGAAGGTCATTCCCGCAGGCAAAGCGCCCGCCCGAAGCAGAACGGCCAGCTCGGTTGACTCCTCAACCGTGAACTGTCCGGTGATAATGCCCGATCCGCCCGGAATGTGACTCTGGATCACGGGGGCCGAGATCACCTCGCCATCCAGCACGATGGCAAAGGGCGCCCCGATGTTCGCTGCGGTGTAGTCGCCAAAGGCGCGCGCGCCCGGCGGATCGAAGCGGAAACTCACCGCCGGGCGGTTGTTCTGGTCAAAGGTGGGCTGCGCATCGACAAGGTTTTCGCCGCTGACCACGGGACCGCGGTCGAGGATGTAATACACGCCCGGCTCATCCGATGCGGGGAGGACCAAGTCGCCTGGGCTGCCCGCGCCGTCAGCGCTCGCGGCACGGCCAAGCACGGGGTGAAAGGTCAGCTGCGCTGTGGTGCCGATCAGCGACTTGAGTTCGGCGGCCGATCCGACGCCCGGCACCTGAATGAGGATGCGGTCCTCCCCCTGGCGCATGATCGTGGGTTCGCGGGTTCCAACCTCGTCCACGCGGCGGCGGATGATTTCCAGCGATTGCTGGATCGTGCGCGCGTCCGATGCCTGCTGTTCGGCCTCGGACAAGCGGATGGTCAGCGTAGTGCCGTCACCGGCAACCGTAATATCCGTCTGACCGATCCCCGTCATGCTGACGACCGGAGTCGCAAGGGCGCGCGTGGCGGCAAGAGCGGCTGACAGGCCGTCAGGGTTGCTGATGCTCACCCGCAACTCGCCGGCGGGCGCATCCAGCCGGCGGATGGTGCCCACCTGATCGCGCAACGCTCGCAAGGAATCGCGCACCTGCGGCCAGAGCACCTCCATCCTGGCAGCATGGACATCCTCGACATGCACCTCGGCCAGAAGATGCGCGCCACCGCGCAGATCAAGACCAAGGGCGACGAGGCTTGAGGGCAGCCATGACGGCCAACCTTCCAGATCGGTCTCGAGCGTTCCGGGCAAGACGCCGGTTTCGGCAAGGATGGCCGCGGCATCGTTGTGCCGTTCAACAGTCGGATAAAAGGCATTGGGTAGGGCGAAGAGGATTCCCCAGAGACAGACGCTCCATATCAGGAGGCGTTTCCATAAAAGGGTATGTGACATGACCTGTCCTTGACCCGGCCGTGCGCGGCGCAGACCGCGTACGTTGCCGGGAAGTAAAGCGAGCTAAGGTCGCGAACGACTTGCGCCACGCACCAAGAGTCATTGGGTGCTGGCGCGCCGGGCGCAACCACGGTGAGGCCACGCGCCACCGCGCGGGCCGGAAGCATCCCTGGTCAGGTCAAGGGGGGAGCGCGAGGCTCTGGGCGGCTGTTGTCGACCGCAAGGATCGGCGCATCAGGTGCGCAAAGCACCATGGCCAGTATGCCGGCAAGAGCTGGCACATGTTGGGCGCACGCAGAGGCAACATCGTCGGGATCGCCAGCTTGCCTGAGGTCAGGCGCACGCTGCATCTTTCCAGTAGAGGTAAGGATGGCCGGAGCATCGGCCCCCTGGACAGCTGCAAGACTGGCAGGTGCTGGCTGAAGGGATGGGCCCGACGGCCGGGCGTGGGCGGTGAGAAAGGCCAGCAGCAGAGACAAAAGCATGGCCCAGGCAAAAGATGCCCGATCCCGACTCATCCCATCTACTGCCCGCTTTGTCATGCGGCCCTTGTCGCACTGAGAGTAGAAAGAAACAACTGCACAGTCAGCCTCCCAAGTCTGTCGAAGACCGATTGGCAGCAGGATTAACAACGCGCTTCCGCCATGCGGTATAAGGATGCCCGTTGCTGTAATTGGGGTCATCCTCAGTTTGTGTGGCGCCACTATCCTGAGACTGAAAATTGAGAGGTAGCCGCCTCGTCAATCCATCCTTGCACTGCCCCGGATGACTCTGGCGAAAGTCCGCCCTTGCCCAGGAGGTATCTTGAGCACAGCTTTAACGGGCTGCATCATTATTCCTTTGATGTAGCTAAGGCCCATCTGAAGCGCAGAGCAATCGGTTTATCCTTTCGCTTTTGCCAGCGCCTCCGCAAGGCGAACGACGTCCTCATGCTGGGTGCGCCACGACGACAGGCTTATACGAAGCGCGGGGCGCCCTTGCCAGATGGTGCTGCCAAACCAGCCTGCGCCGGTATCAAGCACGGTCTGGCGGACACGTGCGGTGCATTCGTCATCGCCGCAACGCACCAGAACTTGATTGAGAAAGACCCGATTAAGAACATCGAATCCGGTTTCACGAAGTCGATCTGCCAGCCATTCCGCCTCGTTACAATGGCGGTCAACAAGCTCGGCTATACCAGAACGACCAAGCGTTCTAAGCGCCGCCCAGATCGGGATGCCGCGCGCTCGCCGCGAGAATTCCAACGTCAAGTTCTTTTGGGCATCGCCGGAAGCCGTTGCATAGACAGCATCGGCATTCATGGCCTGTGCGAGTGCGTCGGCATCGCGGCAGATGGCAACTGCACCGTCATAGGGGGTGTTCAGCCATTTGTGGCCGTCGGTTGTCCAACTATCCGCTCCTTCAACTCCTTCCGTGAGTGCCCGGCGCGACGAGGCCCGCGCCCAAAGCCCGAATGCGCCATCCACATGAACCCATGCCTTCGCCTTTCGGGCAGCCTCGATCAGCGGGACGAAAGGATCGAACTCGCCGGTGTTAACTTCGCCCGCTTGCAGGCAGATGATGGTCCGGTCATCGAGCAATGGCAGCCTGTCGGGATCGATCCGGCCATGCGCATCGACCGGCGCGGCGATCAGGCGCGCGGTTCCAAATCCAAGAAGCCTCAGCGCCTTCTTCACCGCGATGTGGACTGTTTCGGAGACGATGACCCTAATTTCGGGTGCGCCGATCAACCCGTCGCGGTCAAAATCCCACCCCTGCTGCGCCAGTAGCGAGCGGCGTGCGGCCGAAAGACAGCTCAACGTACAGGCCGTCGCGCTGGTGCCGAAACCGACCGCACTGCTGCGCGGTAGATCGAGAGCATCGAGAAGCCAGCGTCCCGCAATCTTCTCTAACGTCGCGGCGACCGGCGAGTTGTCATAGGAGGAGGCGCACTGATCCCAAGCCAGCAACAGCCGCTCTGCCGCAGCAGCAGCTGGCAAGGTCGCGCCCACCACAAAGCCAAAATAGCGCGGGCCGTTCGAGGCCGTGGTGGCCGGCGAACCATGAATGTCGAGCATCCGCAGGGTTCCAGCTGCGTCGTGCCCTTGCTCGGGCAATGCTTCTGCAAATATGGCGAGACCGTCGCGCGCCGTTTGGTCGGGAAACGGTGGATGCCCGTCGATCCTGGCGAGGTAGTCTCTCGCGCGCTTGTCCGCCTCGGCGATCAGTTCGATTTCCTGCATGCGTGTTTCTTCCATCTTTCCAGCAACCGCATACGGGTTGTGAAGACTGTCACCATCGGTGATGCTTTTCGGCGTCAGCCTATTACGGTGTCGCCGAGGTGTGATCCCAAGCTTTCGGAGAGGCGCCGGGTGACTTTTCGCATGAGATCCGGCGCGTCGCGGTCGTAGCCATAGACCCACTCCGGAAAGTTCAGCGGCTCTTGTACCGCCCAGATTGCGTCGTGTTGGTCGGCCGGCAGGATGCGGGCCGGGTCGCCGACTGCCACCCAGCCGATTGGCACCATGCTGCCGGGCGCGAGGCGGGTGCGCAGATGGACGGTTGCATGAACGCGTACCTCCGTGCCGCGGCCGAGATGCGCGCCGTGGAAAATGGCGGCGGCTGTCGCGATAAAGACCTCGTCCTCGATTGTCGCACCGATGACATGGGCGTTCGGCCCGATCAGGCAGTGATTGCCGATGGTGCAGCCGTGACGAGGATTGGCGCGGATCACTGCATTTTCCATCACGATACAGTCGCGGCCGATCTGAATGGAGCCGCCTGCTTCGCCGATCACCCGGGCCCCGTGCAGAATGCGCGCGCCGGGTCCGATGGTAACGTCGCCGCAGACGGTTGCGTCGGAGGCGATCCAGGCTGTGGGATCAATCTTGGGGCTCTTGTTGTCATGGGTGAACAGCATATGGTTATCCCTTAGCGTTGCCGTCGAGCTCGAGTTCGCTCGCGCGGGTACCGATAGGGCAGAGCGGTCCGCTGCAAGCCCTGTGATCGCAGAGGCGACAGGTTCTACGAGCGAAGGTTCGAGACCGGATTGCCGACGCGAGCAGGCGATCCAGGGATCGCTCGAACTGCACGCGTTCCGCCTTCGGCAGGATTGCCAGCAGGCGTTCCATGGCTTCCAACCGCGCTGCCTGCAGAGCAAGGGCGCTTTTTGACCCTTCGGGCGTAAGGGCCAGCGGGGCTGTCCGGCCCGATCTTCCTTCCTGCACCACGAGGCCACGTCGGATCAGGCCACCCACGACACGGACCGCGGTTGGCTGCGTGACCCCACCGATTACGGCGAGTTCTGTCGCCGTCATTGGCCCGTGATAGTGTAAAGAGAGGAGAAGTGCTGCAGCGCTACGCGAGAAGTCGCCAAACGACGTCTCGATTGCGTCGACAACGAGCAGCCCCATTACGCCAAGTTTGTTTCCGTCCAACATATGCATACGCTATGCATTTGTCCGACTGTGTCAATGGAAAGTCGCATCCGTCCGCGCCGGGCGTCGACAGCGTCGTGATCCGTTTGCCGCACGAGCTTGTGGAACGCGTCCACGAGTTCATACGCAGCGGCGACAACGGACACGGCTTCCTCTGCTTTGGCGACGCTCACCGCCTCGGAGGCGGTGAGCTTGTCGCGCGAGCGTAATCTGCCGAGCGAGCGTCCGCAGCGCGGAGCACTTGCTGGGGGCGTTGCAATATAATCTCGGCGCCTCGGCGTCGCACATTGGTCACCAAGCGCAGGCAAGCCTTCGGGCCGCGCCTGGCGCAAGATCTTGCGCACATCCGTCGTGAAAGTTGCGTTCATGACGGTCTACAAGCCGTCACCTGACTCCGTCGATGGGTACAGTTGTGATTTGAGCTCCGGCTCCCGCTGCGAGCATCCATACCATCTAGAGGTGGCCAGAAGTCAGGTCGCCACGAAGCTATGGATAGGTGGTCTACCTCGCACGCCTTGAACCGATAAGCATTGATCGATGGGGCTTTTCGGGGTGCCGATCCAGCGTATTGCCGCGTGCGGCACAGTATGCAGCAGCAATCCGCCCATAACGTTGATCAATTTTGCGCACTCTTTTCAGGCGGGATTGCCGGCAACAGCCTGCGAAGGGTCTTCTCGCGGGGGGCGATCATCGGCCACCGAGATGCCGACATCGGCGGCATGCAGGGCGGGCGCGTCGTTGATCCCGTCGCCCAAATACCCCACGGTCTCGCCCGTGCGTTGCAGGGCGCGGACGATGCGTTCCTTCTGCTGGGGGTCGATCTCGACGAAGAGGTCGGCGCGCGGTGCCAGAGCGCTTCGTCGCGCATCGCGACGATCTCCTCGCCGGTGAGCATATCTTGCGGATCAAGGCCCACTGCGCGGGTGACATGGGCGGTGACGTGGCGATTGTCGCCGCTGATGACCTTGATTGCGATGCCAAGGCCCCGGAGCGCCTAGATCGCGTCGGGGCGGTGCGCGAGGTGGGTCCCCGTCACGCGACCACCCCGAACAGCGCACCGATTCCGGCGGTCAATGCCATGGCCAGCGCGCCCCAGAAGGTCACGCGCAGGGTCGCCCTGGCCAGGTTCGCGCCACCCGCACGGGCACCGACCGCGCCGAGAAGCGCGAGAAACAGCAGCGACGCCATCGAGACGCCGACCACCAGAATCGCCGTGGGCAGCAGCAGCACCATCAGGAGCGGCAGTGCCGCGCCCACCGCAAAGGTCGCAGCCGACGTCAGCGCCGCCTGGATGGGGCGCGCCGTCGTGACTTCGGAGATACCCAATTCGTCGCGTGCATGGGCCCCCAGCGCATCCTTGGACATCAACTGATCGGCCACCTGATACGCCAGTTCGGGCGACACGCCCCGGTCGATGTAGATGTGCGCCAGTTCCTCGCGCTCGGCCTCGGGCTGGGTGGCCAGCTCTGCACGCTCACGCGCAAGGTCGGCCTGTTCGGTGTCTGATTGCGAACTGACCGAGACATATTCTCCGGCGGCCATCGACATTGCCCCGGCCACAAGCCCCGCCATCCCCGCGATCATCACCTCGGGCCGCCCCGATCCCGCAGCTGCGACCCCGACGATCAGGCTGGCCGTCGAGACGATCCCGTCATTGGCGCCAAGGACCGCCGCCCGAAGCCAGCCTATGCGCGAAACGAGATGGGATTCTGGGTGGGCATGGAGGCGCGGCATCGCATCTTCCCGGACAATCTCGCCTTTATCTTACCGCTGATCCTCGAGTCAAAATAGGTGCAAAACTGAAACGACAGGCAACACGAAGCCTGGAATGGCGACACTGTTCTGCGAACGGCTATGATCCATCGCTCATCCTGCCAGTTCCCGGCGCTGGCCTGTTCCTGTCGTGCGTGTTTCGGAACCCGCCCTGTCGAATGTGACCCCCTGTGAGGCGATCCGCAGGGCGCGCAGAGCGTTCAGGATGACGGCCACGTCGATGACCTCCTGGAGCAGCGCCCCCTGAACAGGTGTCAAGTATCCAAAGGCCGCCACCATCATGCCGAGAACGGACAGGCTTATGCCCGCGATCACGCTTTCCATCGCGATCCGGCGCGACCGGTGAGCAATCTCGATGCCCGGCGCGATGCGATCCACGTGGTCCCCCAGCAGCACGACATCGGCGGCCTCGGCGCTGGCCGCCGCCCCACGGGCACCCATGGCGACGCCGACATCGGCCGCGGCCAGAGCTGGCGCGTCATTTACGCCGTCGCCCACCATCATCACCGGGCCGTTCCGGTGTTCCTTCAGGACCAGCAGCACCTTCTGGCCCGGCGTCAGGCCGGCGTGAACTTCGTCCAGGCCAAGACCCCGGGTTACTCGGTCTGCGACCTCGGCACGGTCGCCCGTAGCCAGCAGGATACGCGAAATTCCCTGCCACCGCAGGCGCGCCAACATTTCGTTCGCACCCTCGCGGAGAGGATCGGACATCACGAGGTGACCGGCCATGCGGCCATCGACCGCCACGGCCACCGTGACTGACCCCGCCGCCAGCCCTGTGTGATCGCCCGCTGCGCGGCCCACGCGGGCCGAAACGAAGCCATCGCCTCCTACAATCACTTGGTGGCCGTCGATGAAGCCCGTGACGCCTTCGCCCGGGCTTTCGGCCACATTCTCGGGGATTGACAGGGCAATGCCCCGGTCCTTTGCCGCCGCGACGATGGTCTGCGCTACGGGGTGCTTCGACACCTGATCGAGTGCCGCTGCATAACGCAGGATCCCATCTGCCCCCATCCCGCCGTAGCTGCGGATTCCGACGATCTGCGGGCGACCGTCCGTCAGCGTGCCGGTTTTGTCCAGGATCAGCGTGCGGGTGCGCGCCATTGCCTCGAGCGGCTTGGCACCTTTGACCAGAATCCCGAAATGCGCCGCGCGTGACAGGCCCGCGACCAGCGCCAGTGCAGGTTGTTTCCCTGTCGGTCAGAAGTCGAATAGCTTGTCTTGCCTGAGCCTGTTTCGCGCGACTCAAGCGACAACAGGGTCACCTAAGATTCTGAGCCCCAAAGAGTGGCCGCCCCGATCGAACGCCGCGGCAAGTCAATGCAGAAGGGCATCGTGGATAGCTTCAACGGCAGGATGCAGGACGCGTTTCCGAAGGAGACCCTGTCCCGCAACCTCGCCCATCTCCGCAAGCGGGCTGCGGCTCGGGTCACCGACTACAGCACCGCGCTGCCCGCTGCACGCGATGAGAGTTCTGCGCGTCGGGTGATTGCTCAACCCAAGCCGAAAGGCGTAAACACATACGGGGTTCCGGTCGCCACCGGATGAAAGAACCGTGGCAGGTCAGGCAGAAGAAGATGAATATCAGGACGAACTTCGAAAATTTTGCCTGCAGCCTGGAGATCGATTCCGTAGAGGCAGCGCCGATGGACGTTCCACGCACCATCCGGATTACCCGCATCACGCCTCCGGCCGTCATCGCCGCGGCGATTGCAATCGACGCCCGTCCTGCGAACGACAGCCTGTTCGATGACGTGATTGCGATTGCCAAGCATATGCATTGGCCGATCCGCAATGCCGAGCGGAACCCGCGGTCGCCGGAAGGTCGTAGTCGGGCGCAGTGCCCGGACTTCGTTACGAACCGCTGGCCGGACCGGAGGAGCGATCAGCCGATCTGGGCCGCGGATCTTGTGACGCCCAGTGAGCGCCTCGTAGATCCAATGCGCGTTGGCTTCGATCCTGCTGGGGTCATCCAATCGAAATCGGACGATCTGTCCGGCGGAAAAGCCGGCGAGACCGCGCCGCAGGCCTGTCATCGCGCGCAGACCGTCCAGGTCGAACATGGTGTGCCCGGCATGACATCGGAGGAACAATCCCGGCCGGCCTTACTGACCCGAGACGGGGGCACCCCCGCGTGACGGCCGCGCCAGATCCGCAGGCAGGTGCCCCGCCGCCCACCGGCCCCGCTCCGCTGGACCGGCGCGGCATCGCGGCGCCTGCGCTTTTCCGGTGTTTCGGCGTGATCGGGCTTCTGGGCTTTGGCGGCGTCCTGCCGGTGGCCATGCATGAGCTGATGGAGCGCCGCCGCTGGCTGAGCGCGCCCGAGTTCACCGAGATCCTGTCGCTGTGCCAGGTCCTGCCGGGGCCGAACATCGTCAACTTCTCGGTCATCTTCGGGATGCGCTGTGCCGGCATGGCCGGGGCGCTGGCGGCGGTGACGGGGCTGATGGGGGCGCCGGTCGTCATCGTGCTGGCACTGGGGGCGCTTTACGCAGGCTTTGCCGAACTGCCGGTGGTGCAGGATGTGGTGCGGCCGGTCGCGGCAGCGGCGGCAGGGCTGGTCTGCGCGGTGGCGGCGCGGCTGTTCTTTCCGGTGCGCCGACAGTGGCGGGCGCTGGTCATCATTGCGGTGGTCGTGCTGGCCGTCGCGGTGCTGCGGCTGCCGCTGATCTGGGTGCTGCCGGTTCTTGCGCCCTTGGGCATCGCGCTGATGGCCGGGGCGGGGCACGCAGGATGATGGACCCGCTGATCGCGCTCTGTCTCACGCTGATGGGCCAGTCGCTGCTGGCGGTGGGTGGCCTTTATGTCGTTCTGGGCGATCTGCAGCGCGTGGTGGTCGGCAACGGCTGGCTGGGCGGGGCCGAGTTTTCGGCGCTGTTCGCGCTGGCGCAGGTGGCGCCGGGGCCGAACACGATCTTCGTCACGCTGATCGGCTGGCGCATGGGCGGGCTTGGCGGGGCGCTGGCGGCGACGGCGGCCTTCATGGTGCTGCCGCTGACCATCGCGGCGGCGGCGGGCCGGCTCTGGACACGCTGGGGCGAACGGCGCTGGTTCCTGACCCTGCGCGCGGGCCTTGTGCCGCTGACCATCGGCTTGATGATTTCAAGCGCCTGGCTTCTGACCGATGCGGCCGCGCAGGGCTGGGCGGGCTATGCTGTGGTGGCGGCGGCGGCTGCGGCCTCGCTCTGGCTGCGGATGCATCCGGTTGCGATCCTGGGCTGCGCGGCGCTTCTGGGCCTTCTGGGGATCATCTGACCGCGATCACAGCGTCAGCTTGTAGCCCAGATGGGTGGCGCTGAAGCCCAGCCCTTCATAGAAGCGGTGGGCATCGGTGCGGCTCTGGTCGGTGGTCAACTGGACCAGGGCGCAGCCGCGCGCCCGGCATTCATCGACCGCATGGCCGATCAGCCGGGCGCCAAGGCCCCGGCCGCGGGCGGTGCTGGCCACCCGCACGCCTTCGATCTGGCCACGCCACGCGCCCCGGCGCGACAGGCCCGGCAGAAAGCTGAGCTGCAGCGTCCCGAGGATCGCCTCGCCCTCGGTCATCACCAGCAGCATCTGGTTCGGATCGCGGCTGATCGCCTCGAAGGCGGCCAGATAGGGGCCGGTTTCTGCCTGCGCCGGATCTTCGCGCGCGGCGCCAAGCGCGTCATCGGCCAGAAGCCCGACGATGGCGCGCAGATCCGCGCGCCGGGCGATGCGAAAGCTGACTTCCATGCGAAGCTCCCCCTCAATGAGCCCTGGGCGGATGCGCGCGGCGCATCACCGGCGAGGTCACATCATCGTCGATATGAAAGTCAAGCACCATGCCCCGCCGCGTTTCGGCAAAGCGGGCGATCTGCGCCTCGAGCCCGGCAAGGTCGGTCACCACGGCGCCGTCAAGGCCAAAGCCGCGCGCCACGGCGCCCAGATCGCCCCGGCCAAAGACCGCGCCCACATCGGGCAGGCCATCGGCCCGCAGCTTGTGGATCTCCGAGCCATAGGCGCCGTCGTTCAGCAGGCACAGAAGGATCGGCAGGCCGTGGCGCCGCACGGTTTCCAGTTCCTGCGCATGCATCAGAAAGCCGCCATCGCCGTCGAACAGCACCACCGGCCGCCCGGGCTTTGCCGCGGCGACGCCGATCGCATAGGACAGGCCGTTGCCGATCGCGCCGAATTCGCGGATCGTGTGGAAATGTTCGGCGGGGCGGCCGCGCATCTGGGCCGCGAAATACGAACAATGCCCCGAGGCGTTCACCATCTCCCAGTCACGCGGCAGGATCGCGTCGAGCCGGCGGATCACCGCGCGCGGGTCCAGCAGGCCGGGCCGGGCCGGAAAGGGCGTCGCATCGGCGGGGGCGGTCTGCAGGCGTTCGGCCAGCGCCGCGCTGCGGAATCCGGGCGTGGCGGGGGCTTCGGGCAGGGCGGCCAGCAGCGCCTCGACCCCGGCGCGGGCATCGGCCTGCAGGTAAAGATCCGCGACCCGGCGCCCCTGGTTGAAGCCGATGGGCCGGCTGTCGATCTGCACCACCCGGGCCTCTGGCCAGAGCTTGCCACCATCGGCGGTGTGATGGGTGACGCTGGCCCCCACCGCAAGCACCAGATCGGCTTCGGCAAAGGCCGCGCGAGCGGTGTCGCTGGAAAAGCCGCCGGCGACGCCCAGGTCGAACGGATGGTCATGAAACAGCCCGCGCACGGGCAGGGTGGCGGCCAGAAGCCCGCCGCAGCGATCGGCCAGTGCCACGCAGGCCGCCGCCGCATCTGCCGCCTTGGCACCGCGCCCGGCCACGACGATGACCCGGCTTGCCGCCGCCACGGCGCGGGCGACTTCGGCAAGCTGCGCGGGATCGGGCTGCATCCTGCCCAGCTTCGGCAGAAGCGTTGTCGAGGGTTGATAGGGTTTCACATCCGGGGCGGGCTGGGCCTGAAGGTCGAAGGGCACGCCGATCACCACCGGCCGGCGTTCCTGCCGGGCGATGAAGAAGGCCTCGCGCACCTGATCGGCCATTCGGGCCGGCGCAATCGCGCGGATATAGGTGGCACCAGTCGCAGTGACGAAAGGCGCCTGGTCGATTTCTTGATTATACCAGGCTTGGCGCAACGGCGCCTCGCCGGCAAAGACGACCAGCGGCAGATGCGCGCGCACGGCCGTGGCCAGCGCGGTCATGATCTGCGTCAGCCCCGGGCCGCAGGTGACCGAGGCGACCCCCACCGCCTCGCCGGCATTGGCCGCGGCCATTGCCATCGACACGGCGCAATGTTCGTGCCGCGCGTGGATCAGCCGACAGCCCAACCCCTCGAGCGCGGTGGCCCAGTGCATGTTGCCGTCGCCCAGCAGCGTGAACAGAAGCCGGGTGTCTTCGGCGTGAAAGGCATCGGCCAGCATGTCGTAGATCCTGGGGTCGGTCATCGGTTGTCCTTTTGGGTTGGCGCCCGCCCCCGGGCGCATCGTCGGTTCCGGGCCTGCCTGCCGGATGGTCACGCTGGCCCACGCTGTGGCGGGTCGCGCGTGGCCGGACAGCACCGGAACTGTGGCGCCGCAGGTAGCTGCTGCCCGCGGCAGGCGCGCAAGCGGCAAGACAGGGGGTCGTGGTGCCCGTCGGTTCCCCGCGTGAAAGCTGGTCCGGGCGCGAATGCCCGGACCGTTCGTTCAGAACCGTACGTCGTATTCGTCGGCAAGATAGGTCTGCAGCCAGTCGCGGGCCTCGTCGGGCATGGTCGTGGCAAGCTCGTAAAGCCGCACCGCCGCGTCACCGACCGCCATCTGGTATTCGCCCAGAACTTCGCCCTTGTTCTCCTGGAACTCGGGATCCTCGATCATCTCGGCGAAGGCCTGGCGGTAGGTCTCGATGATCTCGGGCGGGGTGCCCTGCGGGATGACCACCGGCTTCTGCGCCGCAAAGCCCGAACCGAACACGGCCTTGTAGACGTCGAAGATGATGCCCGAAGGCGGTTCGCCATGCATCATCTCATAGGCTTCGACGAAATGCGGGATATCGGGGAAGGTGGGATCGCGCGCAAAATCGCCGTTCTCGTCGATCACCCCCCAGGAGAACATCGGCACCGCCTTGCCCTCTTCGACCAGCGGCACGACATTGGTCAGATAGGCGCTGCTGGTCTGGTAATCGATCGTCGCCTCGCCGCGTTCGAAGGCCAGACGGCCATCCGAACGGCCGGGCATCCCGAAGACATAGCGGACATCAAGGCCCATAAGCTCGAACGCGATCATCGGCACGAGATCAAGCGAGGTCGGCCCCTGGCTGCCATAGACAAGTTCGGTGCCTTCGAGCTGCTTCAGTTCCGAGGCATCGTTCACGCCGAAGCTGGTGGGCAGGTAGACCACGCCGCCTGTGGGCGCGACCATCAGCGGCTCCCACTTGGTATAGTCGTACCGCGCACGCGGGTCGCCCAGCAGATAGGGGAACTGCGTCGAGGCCGAGGTTATCAGGATTTCCTCGCCATTCGGGCGGGCGCGCGCGGCGAACTCGTTCGCTCCGGTGATCGAGCCTGCACCGGGGATGTTGCGGATCACGACCGTGGGATTGCCGGGCATGTATTTCGTCAGATAGGGCAGCATGTAGCGCGCCACGGTGCCGCTGCCGCCGCCCTCGGGGAAGGGCACGACCCATTCGATCGTCTTGCCGGAAAAATCGACGTCCTGGGCGCTGGCGGTGCCGGCCAGGGCGGCAAGCAGCGCGGCGCCGATCAGGCGTGCCGTCTTGTGAAATGTCATGGGGTTTCCTCCTCAGAACCGTGCCCGGCCGTCCGGCAGGGCATTCGGAAGGATGGCAGGTTCTGCTGCGCAAACGGAATAGAAAGGCAGCCGCCCACCATAAGTTTTTGTTAGAGCCCCCATGGAGACATGCGCATGGGCCGACAGCCCCGACGGGCTGCCGGCCATATCGCTTTCAACGGGTGCAACCCGATCAAATCCAATCAGGGATTGCGGCGCTGTTCCTCGGCGATCAGGGCCGTCAGGCGGAAGAAGCCGTGCACCATCTTGCTGAATGGCATAAGCAGGAAGAAGGCCAGCACCGCGCCAAGGTGGATCGCCAGCAGCGCAGGCACAAGCGCCGTGCCGGTCGCGGCATAAAGCGCGAGGCCGGTGGCCGAGACGAAGCACAAGAGCAGGATGAAGGCCATCTCGCCGCCCCAGACGCGGGGCGCGCCAAGGGTCGGGTCAGCCTTGGCCTTGAGATGGGCAAGACCGAGCGTGCCGATCACCAGCAGGATGCCACCCGGCACACCCAGAAGTTTCGGCAGGCTGAAAAAGCCATAGGGCGCCGGCTGGTCGAAGACATAATGCAGGACCGTCGCGCTTGACGTCGAGGCGAAGGCAAGCAGGAAGCCATACATCGTCGCCTGGTGGAACCAGCGCCGCCGGTCGGAATAGCGGTCGCCCTCTTCGAAGTTGCAGCCCTGACCCTGACCGCCGTTGAGGTTGCGCATGTAGCTCGCCTGGCCGATCGCGCCCCAGAGATGGCGCGGGCGGAAGCGACCCGCCCCGGTTTCCCGCCAATAGCGTCGCAGGCCGACAGCAACCCCCACCAGCGGCAGCAGGAAGGCGGGCGCAAAGATCGCGACCATGGCGTTATGCGCAAGATAAGCATAGAAACCCGCGCCTTCGTCGGGGCGCAGCGCCGAGACGGCCCAGAAAAGCGCCGCCAGCCCGACGACCAGCAGCGCCGCGATCCGCACGCCATGTTCGTGAAAGGCGCGGGCGAGGGGGCGCGGCCAGACCAGCCGTTCCCAGCTGTCCTGGCGCACCTCGTTCAGCGCGGCAGGCAGGTTCAGCGCGAATTCATGCGGCGCCGTATACTGGCAGGAGTAATAGCAGCCCCGGCAGTTGTGGCAGAGGTTCGCAAGCTGGGTGATATCCCCGTCCGCAAACGCCTTTTGCCGGTTGATCGCCGGAAAGACGGTGCAGAAGCCTTCGCAATAGCGGCAGGCGTTGCAGATCTCGACCTGGCGGCGGGCTTCCTGAATCAGCTCGGCGGTGCCCGGGCGGGCGGTGCTTGCGCCGGGGGTGTCCCGATCCGGTATGCGGAGTTCAACTGACATGGGCCGCGGCCTCCCGTCCTGCGATGCGTCCGAAGACGGTTCCGATGGTCATGCCGAAACCGGCAAGATAGCCTTGGCCGAGGATCGAGCCCGCCATCATCTCCCCTGCCGCCCAGACGTTCCTCAGCGGCCCGTCGGGCGTGTGAACCTGCGCCTTGTCGGAAACCTTGAGCCCCAGATAGGTGAAGGTCACGCCGGGGCGCAGCTGGTAGCCATAGAAGGGCGGCGTGTCGATGGGGCGCGCCCAGTTCGTCTTGGCGGGGGTGAGCCCTTCGGTCGCGGTGCCGTCAAGCTCGAACGGCTTGAAGTCGTTCGGGCGGCAGGCGGCGTTGAACTCGGCCACCGTTTGGGCGAGTTTCGCGCCATCAAGGCCCATCTGCGCCCCCAGTTCCTCGATCGTGTCGGCCTTGTTCGGGGGAAAGACCGAGGGCATGAAGAGGTCGATCGACTTGGCGTCGATGATCGCATAGCCCACCTGATCGGGCTGCGCGGCGACCAGCCGGCCCCAGATCGCATAGCGTTTGGGCCAGACGTCCTCGCCCTCGTCATAGAACCGGTCGCCGTCGCGGTTCACGACGATGGAGAAGGGGACGCAATCGAGCCGCGTGACGATGCCGCCGTCGAATTTCGGGGCGCGCCCGTCGATGGCGACCGCGTGGCACTGGGTCGGGTCGCCCACCGTGTCGCAGCCCTGGTCGATCATGTCCTTGAGCACGACGCCCCGGTTATAGGGCGTGCCGCGGATCAGGAAGTTCGCCGCCGCCGGCCCCCAGGCGCGGGTCAGCCACTCGATATCCGACTGGAACCCGCCAGAGGCGAGGACGACCGCCTTGCCCTCGATCCGCTGCGACTGGCCGCCGATGGTCACGTCCAGATGGGTGAAACGGTCGCCTTCCAGATGAACATGGGTCACCTGCGCCTCATAGGCGACTGTCACCCCCAGATCGGCGGCGGTGTTGTAATAGGCATTCACGAGCGACTTGCCGCCGCCCAGAAAGAACGCGTTGGTGCGCGACAGCGACAGGGTGCCGGAGAGCGAGGGCTGGAAGCGGACGCCATGCGCCTCCATCCAGGGCAGGCATTCCTCGGAACTGCGGATGGCGAGCCGGGCGAGATGCTCGTCGGTCTTGCCCTCGGTCACCAGCATGAGGTCGTGGAAATATTCCTCTTCCTCATAACTGCCGGTCAGGACCGACAGCGGCCCTTGATGCATGCAGCGGAAATTCCGGGTGTGACGGCTGTTGCCGCCACGATAGGGTTCCGGCGCGCCTTCCAGGATCAGGACGCGGGCGCCGGCCTCGGCGGCTGTAATGGAGGCGCAGAGGGCCGCATTGCCGCCGCCGACAACAAGGATATCCCAGGGCCCTTTCAGATCGGGGGGCGATGACTGGCTCATGGCTTGCTCCGTTCTCGGTCAGGCGGTCGTCAAAGATCTTCGACAGGGCGTTCGCGCTGGCGTAGCACCCGGATGCGGGCGCGATGCGCCCCGGCCAGATGGTTGCGCATCAGGGCTTCGGCCGCGTCGCCGTCCCGCGCCTCCAGCGCATCGAGGATCGCATAGTGTTCCTTGACCGCCTCGGCGGCGCGGTCAGGCGCGATCAGGGTTGTCGGCCCGAGGATCATCATCGTTTTCTGCAGCCCGCTGATCGCGCGGATCAGAAACCGGTTCTTGGCCGCATCGAACAGCGTCAGGTGAAACTGGCGGTTAAGCTCGTAAAGGCGGGCGGCCTCACTGGTCTGGGCAAGTTCCTCGTTCAGCGTCCGCAGCTCCGCCAGCTCGATCATCGAGGCCGCCTGCGCCGCCATCCGCGCTGCCGTTCCTTCCAGAACGACGCGCATTTCGTAAAGCTCCATGATCTCGGGGTAATCGAGCGTGCGGATCGTTGCGCCTTGCCGCGGCAGATGCACGACCAGCCCATCAGCCTCAAGCTGGCGGATCGCCTCGCGGATCGGGGTCCGGCTCATGCTGAAGCGTTCGGCAAGGTCGGTTTCCCGCAGCCGGGTGCCCGGGGCAAGCGCGCCCCAGCGGATTTCTTCCAGCAGACGCCGATAGGCGCCAGTTCCTTGTGATGAGCCGGTGGCAGCTTCTTCGGAAGCCATGTACAACTTTCCCAGGTTGAAACTTGTGTCCGGTTGTATACAGGTGGATACAAAGTTGTCAACGGAGGAGAATGACGTGAATTTTCTCACCCGCCGCCGGGTCATCACCTTTGCCGTTGCCGGAGCAGGAACCGCGCTTTTCGCCCTGCTGGGCCTGCCGTTGCCGTTCCTGTTCGGGCCGATGACGGCCTGTCTTGTCGCGGCGCTGGCCGGGTTGCGCCTGCAGGGGGCCGGGCAGGTCTCGGTGGCGGCGCGCACGATCCTCGGCGTCGCGGTGGGGGCCTCGGTCACGCCGGAGCTGCTGGGCCAGTTGCCGCAGATGGCCGGCACCATCGCACTGGTGCCCCTTTATATCGCGCTGATCGGGCTGGTGGGCGTGCCGTTCTTCCGCAGGGTCTGCGGGCTTGATCCTGTCACCTCCTATTACGCGGCGATGCCCGGGGGGCTGCAGGACATGGTGATCTTCGGGCAAGAGGCGGGCGGCGATGTGCGGGCGCTGTCGCTGATCCATGCGACGCGGGTGCTGATCATCGTGACGATCGTGCCGCTGATCCTGTCGGCCTTCTATGGGGTCGGGCTGACCAACCCGATCGGAGCCCCGGTGGCCGAGACACCCATCAAGGAAATCGCCTTCATGGTCATCGCGGCGCTGGTGGGCTGGAAGGGGGGCGAGAAGATCGGGCTCTTCGGCGCCTCGATCCTGGGACCGATGATCGTCACAGCAATCCTGTCGCTGGCCGATGTGATCCATGTCCGCCCGCCGGCCGAGGCGATCCTTACGGCGCAGTTCTTCATCGGCATGGGGATCGGCATCTATTACGTCGGGATCACCCTGCGCGAGTTGCGCAACATCGTCGCGGCCGGCGTGGCCTTCGTGCTGCTGCTGGCCGTGCTGACGGCGATCTTTACCGAAGCCGTTGTGCTGACCGGCCTTGGCCCGCCGGTCGAGTCCTTCCTTGCCTTCGCGCCGGGGGGGCAGGCGGAAATGACGGTGCTCGCCATCGTCGCGGGGGCCGATCTGGGCTTTGTGATCGTACACCACCTGACGCGGATCATTCTGGTCATCACAGGGGCGCCGGTCGTGGCGCGGCTGATCCTGAAACGCGAAAAGGACCCCGGAGGGGGTCCCTGATCCGTTCTTCGCGCGGTTCAGACGCCCAATTGCGCCGCGACTGCGCGGCCAAAGGCCTCCGTGCCCACGGGGCCGCCCAGATCGCCTGTCCGGGTGGCAGCGTCCGCAAGTGCCGCATCGACCGCCGCTTCGATCGCCCCCGCGGCCGCGACAAAGGGCGCAGCATCATGCCGCATCCCGTGCCAGCGCAGCAGCATCGCCGCCGACAGGATCATCGAGGTCGGGTTCGCGCGGTCCTGCCCGGCGATATCCGGCGCCGATCCGTGCTGCGCCTGCGCCGCCGCCAGATCCTTGCCGGCATTGAGCGATCCGGCCAGCCCCAGTCCGCCAGACAGTTCGGAGGCGAGGTCCGACAGGATGTCGCCATAGGAATTGGTGGTGCAGATCACGTCATAGCGCGACGGATCGCGCACCAGATAGGCCGCCATCGCATCGACCAGAACCTCTTCCAGCGTCACGTCGGGATATTCGCGGGCGATGTCGCGCACGGCCTCCAGGAACAGCCCGTCGGTCAGGCGGAAGGCGTTGGCCTTGTGAACCGCGGTCACGCGCCCCCGGCGGGTCCGGGCAAGATCGAAGCTGTCGCGCGCGATCCGCTCGATCGCCCCACGCGTTACCTTGCGCAGCGACAGGGCCACATCGGGGGTCGGCATGAACTCCCCCGATCCGGCGACCATGTTGCGGTCGGGATACATGCCTTCGGTCGCCTCGCGCATGATGACAAGGTCCATCTCGCCGCCGCGATGGGGCAGGCCGGGCCGGGTGCGCGCGGGGCGGATATTGGCGTAAAGATCGAGCCCCACCCGGAACGCCGCGGAAAAATTCACGCCGCCCTGTTCCTTGGGCGGGTATTCGAGGTTCGACATCGGCCCCAGCAGCACACCGTCATGGGCGCGCGCGGTATCCAGCATGTCGGGCGGCAGGGTGGAACCGCATTCAGCCAGCGCCGCCAACCCGATGTTGCGGTGCGTCTGGATCAGCCCCAGCCCATGCGCCCGGTCGGCGGCGGTCAGAACATCCAGCGTGGCGGCCATGATTTCGGGGCCGATACCATCGCCCTGCAGGACCAGCAGTTTCATGCCAGCACCGCGCCCGGCACAAAGACCTCACCGGCCATCAGCTTGCGCGCGGTGCGGATCACGCCGGCGCTGACGACATCCATGCCCGTGCCGCTGCCCGAGGTGGTCAGCGCGACCTCCAGCACCCCGGCGGGATGTTCGATCACCACCATGCGGTCGTCGCCCTCGGGCCGCTGCGCCAGACCGTCCGAGACCGACCCTTCCAGCACCGCGACCGAGGCGATGCAGGTGCCGCCCGTCACCGCCATGGCGGCATGGGTCTTGTCGGGCACGAAGTAGCGCGCGCTGATGTTGCCCCCGTCGCGTGGGGCCGAAAGGATCGCGACCTTGGGGATGACCTTGCCCGTCACGTCCCCCAGCCCCATGCGGCGACCGGCCTCAAGCCGCAGCGACTCCAGCCGGGCAAAGAACGCGGTGTCGGCGTTAAGTTCGGCCGGGGTTTCATAGCCGGTCTTGCCCAGATCGGCGGCGCGGATCATCATCATCGGCACGGATACGTCGACCAGCGTCACCTCGACGCCGTCGATTTCTTCGCGCACCTTGCCGGTGGGCAGCAGCGCACCGGTCTTGGACCCGGTGATGTCCATGAAGTTGAGCCGCACCGGCGCCGCCGTCCCCGGCACCCCGGCGATTTCGGCGTCGCCGTCATAGACGACCTTGCCGTCGCGAGTCTGCACCACCGCCTCGATCCGGCTGCCGGTATTGGCCTCATAGATCCGCACCCGCGTTTCGCTGCCGGTGGCCGCGACCATCCCGCTTTCGATTGCAAAGGGCCCCACGCCCGACAGCATGTTGCCGCAAGAGGGGTTCGTATCGACAAAGGCCTTGTCGATCAGCACCTGCGCAAAGTGGTAGTCCACATCGGCATCATCCCGTTCCGAAGGGGCGACCATGGCGACCTTGCTGGTCAGCGGATCGGCCCCGCCCAACCCGTCGATCTGGCGCGCATCGGGCGACCCCATGGCGGCAAGCAGCACGCGGGCGCGGGCCTCCTTGTCGGCGGGAAGATCGGACAGGCGGAAATAAGGCCCCTTGGAGGAGCCCCCCCGCATCACGATGCAGGGGATGGCGATCTGATCTGTCATATCGGTTCCTTGATATCAGCGCAGCGGCCAGGGCAGGTCATAGACCTCTTGCAGCCAGCCGCCCGGGAAGACGAGGTTCAGCGAATAGGCGAGCGTCAGGATGAAGGCCGCCGCCGCCGCCGTCAGGATCAGCGTGGTCAGCCAGGATGTGCGTGCCATCACGCGCAGGAAGGCGATGAAGAAGCCCAGCAGCGCGATGAAGAAGCCCACCAGCGCAACCCCGCCGACAAAGCCCGCCAGCCAGAGCAGCATGCCCCAGGCGCCGAAACGGGCGTCTTCCTCGCGGGGGGCGGCCTCCATGTCGAAATTGGCGCTGCTGCCCTGCCGGCCCAGCAGCAGCGGCACAAGGGCCACCAGCGTTGCAAGGGCGCCGGCCACCGCGGCCCAGGTGGGGAAGATCCCGCCCAGACGCGACAGGGGCAATGCCTCGACAAAGACGAAGATGAAGGTGGCGAGCAGCGCCAGCGCAAAGGCGATCTGCGGCCAGAGCACCTTGGCCTGCGCCAGATCGGCCGCGCCTTCGGTCGCGACCGAGGCCGAACCTTCGCCCGGGCGCCGGCGTGCGCCCAGCCAGACCGACAGCGCCGTCAGCACGATGATCGCGATGACCAGCGGGCGGCCGGCAAAGCCCCAGCCGTAGAACTGCACCGCCTGATAAAGATAGCGTTCTGCCTGCGTCGCCAGCACGAAGCCGATCAGGAAGGCCGGACGCGGCCAGCCGAAGCGCTTGAGCAGCACGCCCACGACACCAACGCCCAGAAGCGCGACCAGATCGAAGATCGACCGCGTGGCCTGAAAGGCGGCGAAGGAGATCACCATGATCATGAAGGGGGCGACCAGCGTGTAGCGGATCGTCGTCAGCCGTGCGATGCCCGGCGCGGCGACGATGCACAAAAGCGTGCCCACCACATTGGCAATCGCAAGGGTCCAGACGATCGTGTAGGTCACGTCGAGGTTACGTTCGGCCATGGCCGGCCCGGGCTGGATGCCCAGCAGGATAAGCCCGGCCAGAAACACCGCCATCGAGCCCGATCCCGGGATCCCGAACAGAAGCGTCGGGATCAGGCCGCCGCCCTCCTTGGCGTTGTTGGCCGATTCCGGCGCGATCACGCCGCGCACGTCCCCCTTGCCGAACTGGCTGCGGTCCTTCGAGGTCTGAACAACATGGCCATAGGCGATCCAGTCCACCACGCTGCCGCCAAGCCCTGGGATGGCGCCGATGATCGCGCCGAGGCCCGCGCAGCGCAGGGTCAGCCATTTGTAGGTCCAGGTGTCGCGGATGCCGTCGATCCAGCCCTTGCCCAGACGGCTCGTCCCCGCGATCGAACTGCCGCCGCGCAGCAGGTCCACGATTTCCGGCACGGCGAAAAGCCCCAGGGCCACGATCACCAGCGGGATTCCGTCCATGAGATAGAGCGTGCCGAAATCCATCCGGTATTCACCCGTGGCGGGCGCCGAACCGACCGTCCCGATCACGAGGCCCAGCCCCGCGGCGCCAATCCCCTTGGCGAGGTTGCTGCCGGACAGCACGCCCACCATCGACAATCCGAAGATGGTCAGCGCGAACAATTCGGCGGAACTGAAGCTGAGGATCAGGGGCCGCGCGATCACCACGAAGCCGGTCAGCACCATCGCGCCGAAGACGCCGCCGATCATCGAGGCCGAGAAGGCCGCCGAGAGGGCGCGTGCAGCCTCGCCGCGCTTCGACATCGGAAAGCCGTCAAGCACGGTTGCCTGACTGGCCGTTGACCCCGGTATGCCCATCAGGACACTGGCAAAGGTATCCGAGGTCGGGATGACCGCGACCAGCCCGATCAGCATGGCCAACGCCGAGGTCTGGTCCATCCCGTAGAGGAAGGGAAGAAGCAGCGAAAGGCCGACGATCCCGCCCAGCCCCGGCAGGACGCCGACCATCAGGCCCAGCACGACGCCCAGCGTCATGAACCCGAGGTGCTGCAGCGTCATCAACTCAGCGAGCGCCGAAAAGAGCGTCTCGAACATGTGCGATCATCCTTTGATGAAAGACGCCGCCGCGCCACGGGGGCAGCGGCGGCGCGGCATTGCCTGCGTCAGAACGTGACGCCGTGCGTCTCGGTCAGGTACTGGCGGACCCATTCGCGCGCCTCTTCGTCGATCGTGGTCGCGACCCGGTAAAGCCCCTCGACGTCGTCGCCCACGGCCTGTTCGTAATCGCCGAGCGCGGCCTCCTTGTTGGCCTGAAGCTCCGGGTCGGCCACGGCTGCCGCAAAAGCCTCGCGGTAGGTGGCGACGATCTCGGGCGCGGTGCCTTGGGGCAGCATCACCGGTTTCTGTGCTGCAAAGCCCGAGCCGAAGAAGGCCATGTAGGCATCGAATTCGACGCCCGACGGTGCCTCGCCGTGCATCATCTCATAGGCTTCGACGAAATGCGGGATATCCGGGAAGGTCGGATCGCGCTGCACATTGCCCTGCGCGTCCAGCACCCCCCAAGAGAACATCGGCACGGCCTCACCGGCATCCACCAGCGGCTGCACGTTCGACAGATAGGCGGCCGAGGTCTGGTAGTCGATCGTCGCCTCGCCGCGCTCAAAGGCGAGACGGCCGTCACCGCGCCCGGTCATGCCGAAGACGTGGCGCACGTTGAGGCCCATCACCAGGAAGGCGAGCATCGGCACGAGGTCGAGCGAGGTCGCGCCCTGGCTTGCATAGACCAGTTCCTGATCGGCGAGCTGGCCGAGCTGCGAGGCATCCTCGATCCCGAAGCGTGCGGGCAGATAGACGACGCCGCCCGTCGGCGAGACGAGCACCGGCGGCAGCACCGAATAGTCATAGCGCACGCGCGGATCGCCCAGCAGATAGGGGAACTGCGTCGAGCCCGAGGTACCGATGATCGTCAGCCCGTCCGGACGGGCGCGGGCCACGAATTCGTTGGTGCCGGTGATCGATCCGCCGCCGGGTACGTTGCGGATGATGACATTGGGCTGACCCGGAAGATGGCGGCTGAGATAAGGGGCGAGGAAACGCGCCCAGGCATCCGACCCACCACCCTCGGCGAAGGGGATGACCCATTCGATGTTCCGGCCCGCAAAGCTTACACCCTGTGCCGAGGCGAAGGACACCGGCAGGGCTGTTGCTGCAACCGTGCCGCCGGCGACCGCAAGAAACTTGCGTCTGTCGATTGTTGTCATGTGAATCCTCCCGATTCTCCAGTTGGGTCTGGCGCCAGTATTGCGCGCCAGAACCGGTTTGGGGAAGGCGGACGGTCGGTCGGCGCCATGTGCAACCCCGGCGCATTCCGATCAGCTACCCCCCGTTGCCGACTTGTATCCAGCTGTATACAACAGGCAAGCAGAGATCAAGCGGCCACCTGCGGCAAAATGCCCGGTGCCCTTGACGAAATGGACAAGGAGCTATTGCGATGCGCATCGCGGTTCTGGATGATTATGCCGGGGTGGCGGCGGGCCTTGCCGATTGGGCCTCGCTTGGCGCGGATGTGACCTTCTTTCGCGATACGCTGAAGGATGAAGCCGCACTGGCCGCGCGGCTTGCGCCTTTCGATATCCTTTGCGTCATGCGCGAACGGACGCCGTTGCCGGCAAGCCTTCTCCGCCAGTTGCCGCAGCTGCGCCTGATCGTGACCAGCGGTCCGCGTAACCTCTCGATCGATCTGGATGCCGCCACGGAGGCCGGGATCACCGTCTGTGGCACCCAGTCGCGCAAGACAACGACATCAGAGCTCGCGATGCTGCTGCTTCTGGCGCTGGCGCGCAACCTGATGCCCGAATCGCGATCGCTTGCGGCAGGGGGCTGGCAGGTGGGGTTGGGACGTGACCTGCATGGCATGACGCTCGGGCTGGTCGGGCTTGGCAATATCGGACAGCAGATGGCCGCGCTTGGCCGGGCCTTCGGGATGCAGATCTGCGCCTGGTCCCCGAACCTGACGCCGGCGCGGTGCGCGGAGCTTGGGGTTGCACATTGCCCATCGCTGCCCGCCTTGGTGGCCCAAAGCGATGCCGTTTCCGTTCATATGGTGCTGTCGGACCGGACCGAGGGCCTGATCGGGCCTGAGGCGCTGGCGTCCATGAAGCCCGACGGCATGCTGATCAACACCTCGCGCGGGCCGCTCGTGCAGACGGCGGCGCTGCTGTCGGCGCTGCGGGCGGAACCGGGGCGGCGGGCAGCCCTTGATGTTTTCGACGAAGAACCGCTGCCCGCGGACCACGCACTGCGTGATGCGGATCTGATCGGGCGCGGCCAGTTGTTGCTTACCCCGCATCTTGGCTATGTGACGCGGGCCACCTGGGCGCTGTTCTACAGCCAGACGGTCGAGGCCATTGCCGCCTGGCAGGCCGGCGCGCCGATCCGGAAACTCACGCCCTGAACCAACCGTGCGACTGCTGCGCCACCGGGTCACTCGCGCCGAAGGCGAGCCTTGCTCTGCCGCGATGCCCCCTGTGCCGAAACGGCGCTTCTGCGCTGCGGCATCACATTCTATCTTCGGCTTGCAACCCCGGAGACCGAAAATGAAATCCTCCCTTTTCCGCCGCCTGCTGGGCGGTATTGATCGCGTCATGGCTGAACTGCGCCGCTGCCGCACGCTTGAAGAGCTTGCCTCGACCCATGCGACCTCCGACCTCCTGCGGCGGCGCATGGGACTGGATGCCTGACGACACCTGTGCGATGTTGCGGCACCGCGTCGAAAGGACGTGCCCAGCAGACTGACGTGACCGTGCCGAGTTTTGACCCCGTAACCGCCCGCCTGGTGCTTGCGCTTGCCCGTGACGGTTCGATCGCGCGCACCGCCCAGACGGAACGTATCGCCCCTTCGGCCGTAAGCCGGCGCATCGCCGAGCTTGAGGGTCGTCTCGGCGTCGTGCTGTTTGATCGCTCGGCGCAGGGTGTGCGCCTGACGACGGCTGGCAACGCCTATGCCGAGACCGCCCGGATAATCCTGCAGCAGATCGAGGATCTGGATGTGCTGATGAGCGGCTTTTCCGCCGGAAGGGCCGGGCGTCTGCGGCTTGCCTGCACCAGTTCGGCCCTGTCAGGGCTCCTTCCGGAACGTCTGGCGCTTTTCGCGCAGACTTATCCCGGCGTGACCCTTGATATCCGAGAAATGTACGGCACGGCCGCGCTTTCGGCGCTGTCGGATGCCGAGGTCGATCTCGCGGTGCTGACGGACAATCATGATTTCTCGCCCTATGAGGTGCTGCCGGTCTCGTCGGATGATGTCTGGGTCATCGCCGCGCCCGATCATCCGCTTGCCCCACGGCTTGCGGGGGGGCGGCCCATTCCCTTCGCCGATGTCGTCGGCCATGAAATGGTGGGCTTTCATCATTCCGGCGCGCTGGACCGGCTGCTGAGCGATGCTGCGGCCAGGGCAGGGCAGAGCATGGGCGAGCGCGTGAATGTCGAGACGATGTCGTCGCTGGTGCGGATGGTCGAGGCGGGCTTCGGCATCGGCTTCCTGCGTGGCACCGGCCTGCATCTGCTGGGCGGGACCGATGTGCTGGGCGCGCCGCTGGCCGAGGACTGGGCGCGCCGCAGCATGGTGGTGGCGATGCGCAAGATGCCCTTCCGGTCGCATGCGGTGACGAACTTCCTCGGGCTGCTGCGCGACACGCCCGCGCCGGGCGCGGACGCCAAGGTCAGCAAGCGGCGCATCTGAACGGCACCGCCCGTCCGGAGGCGCCGCCCTTCGGATTACAGTCGAAGCAACCTTTGAAAATTGGAAGAAGCGCATTCCTCAGCTTGGCGGCATCTCGCCTTCACAAGGGCTGCTGTCCGCTACGGTCGCCTGACAGTCAAAAACAGCAGCCGCGGCGTTTCGCGGGCGCCGTGCCCTTGGTCAGCCTGCGGGCACGCCTGCGCGCGCGGCCGCAAGTACGGCCATGCGCCGGGCCAGGCGGGTTTCGTCCTGCACTTCCGCGGGGGCCGGGCCGCCGGCCGGGGGCGCATCCTCGGCACGATGGCAGGCGACGCGGGCGCCGTCAAAGGGGCGCAACGCAGGCCGTTCACTGCGGCATCGGTCGATGGCCAGCGGGCAGCGCGGATGGAAGGCGCAGCCGGGCGGCGGGGCAAGCGCGCTTGGCGCATCGCCCTCGACCGGGGCGCGCAGACGCCGCCGGTTAGGTGAGGGGCGCGGCGCGGCCTCGATCAGCGAGCGGGTATAGGGATGCAGGGGCCGCGCGAAAAGCGCCGCGGCCGGAGCCTCTTCGACGATGCGGCCCAGATACATGACGGCCACACGGCTGGCGATATGGCGGACCACCGCAAGGTCGTGGCTGATAAAGACATAAGCCATGCCCAGTTCCCGTTGCAGGTCCTGCAGCAGGTTCACGATCTGCGCCTGTACGCTTACGTCCAGCACCGAGACGGGTTCGTCGCAGACGATAAGCCGCGGCCGCGTCGCAAGGGCCCGCGCTATCCCCACCCGCTGGCGCTGCCCGCCCGAGAATTCATGCGGATAGCGTTCGGCATGGAAGGAGGACAGGCCACAGAGCTGAAGCAGTTCGGCCAGTTTCGCGTCAAGCGTCCGGGCTGTCGCCACGCCGTGCAGCAGCAGCGGTTCCGACAGGACCTCGCGCACCGTCATGCGCGGATTGAGCGAGCCATAGGGGTCCTGAAAGATGATCTGCATCCGTCGGCGCATCTGGCGCAGCTCTTCGCGGCCAAGGTCCGTCACGCTTTCGCCGTCCAGACGCACCTGTCCCGAACTGGGCTCGATCAGGCGCAGAAGCGCGCGGCCCGTCGTGGACTTGCCGCAGCCGGATTCGCCGACCACGGCAAGGGTTTCGCCCGGCGCGACGGCAAAGCTCACGTCGGTCACGGCCTGGACGGACCCCACCTGACGCCGCAGAAGGCCGCGGCGGACCGGGAAATGCTTGGTGAGGTTTTCGACTTCCAGAACAGGGGTCATGCGCGGCCTCTTTCGATCGGCGCGTACCAGCAGGCGACTCCGTGGGCCGGGGCGATTTCCCGCAGCGGGGGCGGCACGCTGCGGCACTGGTCGGTCGCCAGCGGACAGCGTGAGGCGAAACGGCAACCGTCGACCTGTACCCATGGGGCGGGGACGGACCCCTCGATCGTGGCAAGGCGGTCCGCCTCGATGTCGATGCGGGGCACAGCGGCCATCAGGCCGATGGTATAGGGATGCTGCGGGTCGGCAAAGAGATCGGCGGTGCGGGCCCGTTCAACGACCGAACCCGCATACATCACCACCACCTCGTCGCAGGTTTCGGCCACCACGCCCAGATCATGGGTGATCAGCAGGATCGCGGTTCCGGTCCGTTCCTGCAGATCCTTCATCAGTTCCAGGATCTGGGCCTGGATCGTCACGTCCAGCGCGGTCGTCGGTTCGTCCGCGATCAGCAGGTCCGGGTCGTTGGCCAGCGCAAGGGCGATCATCACCCGCTGGCGCTGGCCCCCCGAAAGCTGGTGCGGATAGTCGTCCACCCGTTTTGTGGGCGAGGGCAGGCGCACCAGATCCAGCAGTTCGATGGCGCGGTCGCGGGCGGCGCGGGGCGACAGATCGGAATGGACCCTCAGGCTTTCCGTGATCTGCGCGCCGCAGGTATAGACCGGGTTGAGCGAGGTCATCGGTTCCTGAAAGATCATGCCGATCCGGCCGCCGCGCAGCCGGCGCATCCTGGCCTCGGAAAGCTTCAACAGGTCCTCGCCGTCGAACATGACGCGCCCGCCCGCATAGCGCCCCGGCGGCTGCGGCACCAGCCGCATGATGCCCAGCGAGGTCACGCTTTTGCCGCAGCCGGATTCCCCCACCACCCCCAGCGTCTGGCCCTTGTCGACGCTGAAGCTGATGCCATCCACCGCCCGATAATCCCGTCCCTCGATGCGGAACTGGATGCGAAGGTCCTCGACGGAAAGAAGCTGCCCGGTCATCCAGCCACCGGATAGGTGAGGGGCGAGGCCTGAAGATGGCTGCGGCCGGCGAAGTCGAGCGTGGCAAAGACCTCTTCGGCGCGGCGCTGCGCGGCCTCCAGCCGTTCCAGCGCGTCGGGCAGATCGAATGCCAGCACGGCGCCGTCCTGCACCACGCGCCGGCCGTCGACAAAGACATCCTTTACCGCCCGTTCCGCCGCGACATAGATGAGCGAGCGCAGAGGGTCGCGCACCGGCCGCATCGCCGGATGGGTCACGTCGGCGAGGAAGAGGTCGGCCTTCGCGCCGGGGGCAAGCCGCCCGATGTCGTCGCGCCCGAGGATCCTTGCGCCACCGATGGTGGCGGCGTCAAAGATGTGATGGGTGCGCAGGTCATAGGGGTCGCCCGAGAGGAGGCGCGAGTTGATGAGGGCGTGGCGCAGTTCCTCAAGCATGTTGTGGGGATAGGTGTCAGTGCCGATGCCGATGGGAATGCCCGCGCGGATATAGCGCCCCACAGTGCGCATCGCGATCCCGCGGCGCTGGAAGACCGTCGGGCAATGGGCGACAGCGGCGCCGCTGTCGCGCAGCAGGTCGAAATCCCGGGCCTGCGGCCAGTGCACCCAAGGATGATCGTTGAGGAAGATGCCGTGACCCACGATCGCGCCCGGGGCAAGGACGCCGAGGTCGTCCAGCCATTGCAGCGGCGTGCGCCCGTGGCGACGTGTGATCTCGTGGAATTCGACCACCGACTGCGCGGCGTGGATCTGGAACTGGATGCCGCGCGCCTGCGCCTCGGCAAAGCTGTCGCGGATCAGGTCAGCGGTGCAGGTGTCTATCTGGCTGGGCGCGACCATGCCTGTGATGCGCCCGCAGGGATGCGCCGTTGCGGTGTCGATGGCGGCCATCGCCTCGTCCATGGCGGCGCGGCCGGCGGCCTCGTCCCATTCGTATTCGACCACATGGCCGTTCTTCGTGAACCAGCGGGCAGAACGATACATCGGCGCTGCAACGGCGCGGATGCCGGAACGGGCGAGGAGGTCGATCCAGTCGTGATAGGGCACCGACAGGTCGACGAGCGTGGTGACGCCGGACAGAAGCGCCTCGGACAGCGCGACCTGGGTGCAGGCGGTGCGCCCTTCGTCATCGGGACGAAAGAGCGGCATGAATTCGTAAAGCGAGCTCATGTAGAGCCGGGGGCTGCCGAGTTCGTCGAGGATGCCCTTGTTCATCGGTTCGGACAGCGGGTGGGAGTGAATGTTGACGAAGCCGGGGGAAACGAGACGCCCACGCCCGTCGATCTCGGTCGCAGCGGGGCCGTCATAGCGACCGCCGACATGGATGATGCGGTCGCCCTCGAAGGCGAGGTCGCCATCCTTCAGGTATTCATGGCGCCGGTCGTCGCCATTCCAGGCAACGATCCACGAGGCGTTGCGGATGACGGTGACGGTCTGGCTGTGGGGCGTCGCAGGCTGGCTGGTCACGGGCAGGCTCCGGGCAGGAATGGGCGGATGACACGGGCCGGGGCGCAGGCAGGCTCCGGCCCGTCCGGTCAATCAGACGGTCAGTCGCGGAACCTCAGGTCGAGCCCCTTGTAAAGCCCGGCGCCATAGTTGTTATGCGGCACCACCGGCTCCAGCCGGTCGGTATGGGCGATGAACATCGGCTCGTGGTAAAGCGGCAGCCAGACGGCGGCCTCGTGCACGCGGGCCAGCACCTTGCCATAGGCTTCGGCGCGGTCCGCGTCGTCCAGCGCGGTCTTGCCCTCTTGCAGCCATTCGTCGGTTTCGGCGTCGTCCCAGTTCATCCGGTTCGGCGTCGGCATGTTTTCCGAACGGAAGTAGAGGTTGAGCGCGTCGCCCGCCGAAACGTAAGGATAGCTCATCCCGAACATGTCGAAGTCCTGAGTGGCCATCATGCCCCAGGCAACGGTGGCGTCGAACGCCTGCACATCTACCGCGACGCCGATCCGCAGCAACTCCGCCTGCACGAATTCGGAAATCTTCTGCCAGGTGGAACCGGCAAAGACATAAAGAACCGGGCGAAGCGCCACGCCGTCCTTGGCCCGCACCCCGTCGGGGCCCGGCACCCAGCCGGCCTCGTCCAGAAGCTCGATCGCGCGGTCGGGATCATAGCGCAGCAGGTCGTCGTCGATGTCGCTGTTCCAGTCGAGCGTCGCCTGGCTGATATAGCTGTAGGCGGGTTCGACCTCGCCAAAGAACAGGTCCTCGGCCATGGCTTCCTGATTGACGGCAAGGTTGATCGCCTGCCGCACGGCGGGGTCCGACACGGTTTCCTTGTCCACCTTGAAGCCGATGAAATAGCTCCAGAAGGCTTCGTCCGACCGCTGGACCTCGATGCTCGGGGCGGCGCGCAGCTGTTCCAGCGCGATATGGGGCACGTATTGCGTAACTTCGGTCTGTTCCGTCATCAGCGCTACGGTGCGGGTGTTTTCCTCGGGCACGACCTGCCAGGTGATCCGCTCCATATGCGCGGGCCCCTGGTTTTCGTAGAACTCCGGACCCCAGGTGTAGGCGTCATGACGCGTGACGATCATCTGGTCGCGGGGCGTCCAGCTTTCCCAGCAGAAGGGGCCGGTGCCGTTCATGCCGGTGACGCCGAAATCCTCGCCCAGGGCCTCGACATCCGCGCTGTCGATGATGGTGCCGAAGCTCTGCGTAAGCTGGTAGAGAAGTTCCGAGAACGGCGCCGAAAGCCGGTACTCGACGGTTCGGTCGTCAAGGGCGCTGATCTCTTCGACGTCACCCGCGCGCCATGCCACCGGTGAGGCCGTCTCGGGGTCGATCCAGCGGTTGAAGGAATAGACAACGTCCTCGGCGGTCATGGGCTTGCCGTCGCAGAACTGGATGCCTTCCTTGAGCGTGAAGGTATAGGTCAGGCCGTCGTCCGAGACCTCCCAGCTTTCGGCAAGGCCGGGGGCGAGGGTCTGCATGTCGGGTTCCAGCGTCACCAGCGTGTCGCCGATCATGAACAGGATTTCGGCTGCGGCGCGGGCGGTGGACTTGTGCGGGTCGTAGTTGTTGCTGTCCACCTCGCGGACGATGGTGATGTCTTGTGCTGCGGCGATGCCCGGAAGCATCAGCGCGGCGCAGGCGCCCAGTATGGGCAAGGTTCCTTTGCGGATCATTATGCGGTTCCTTTTTCCCTGTTGGTTTTTCGACTGGTCAGCTTCGTAGACGCGGATCGAGCACATCGCGCAGCGCATCGCCCGTGATGTTCGCGGCCAGCACGATGATGAAGATCATCACCGAGGGGATCACCGCGATATGCGGCGCAAAGAGAAGAAAGTCGCGCCCCTGCGCGGCCATCATGCCCAGTTCCGCCGCCGGCGGCCGCGCACCCAGTCCCAGAAAGCTGAGCGCGGCCCCCAAGAGGATCACCTGCCCGAAGCGCAGGCTGATGAATATCATGATCGACGAGATGCAGTTCCTTAGCAGATAGCGGCGAAAGAGTGCTGCATCCGAAAGGCCGACCGCACGGCCCGCCTCGATGAATTCCTGTTCCATCACGCTGACGGCGATGGAACGCGCGATGCGGGCGCAGTCCGGGACAGTAGAGATCGCCAATGCGACGATGACAGGTACGGTGCCCGGCCCAAAGACCGCCACCAGTGCAAGGCCCAGCAGGATTGCCGGAAAGGACAGCATCATGTCCACCAGCCGCATCACGAAGGGATCGAGCCGGCGGTAGAAGGCCGACATGAGCCCGAGGAACGACCCCAGGATGCCGCCCAGCCCCACGGCGGCGACCCCGATCAACAGCGTCAGCCGCGTGCCGTAAAGGATGCGGCTGAAGATGTCGCGGCCCTGACCGTCGGTGCCAAGGATGTGGTTCCATGTGCCACGCTCGGACCAGACCGGGGGCGTCATCACCGACCGGCTGCTCGTCGCCGGGTCGTAGGGCGCAAGCAGCGGGGCAAGGATCGCCGCCAGAACGATGACGGCCAGCGTTGCCAGCGCGGCCGCCGCCGCATGATCGGCCAGAAGCCGGCGCCACCAGCTGCGGCGGCGGATAGTGTTTTCCTCGGGCGGGTTGATCGAGGTGGCCGTCATCTTTTCTGCACCCTCGGGTCAAGCAGCGCGTAAAGCACGTCGACGATCATGTTGATCAGGATGAAGGCCAGCGCGAGGATCAGGATCGTGCCCTGCGCCAGCGGAAAGTCCGACGACAGGATTGCGCCCACCGCAAGCCGCCCGATCCCGGGATAGGAAAAGATCGTTTCGGTCACCACCGCCCCGCCCAGAAGATATCCGGCCTGCAACCCGACCAGCGTCACCACCGGGATGAGCGCGTTGCGCAGTCCGTGGCGCAGGATCACGCGCCGCTCGGTCAACCCCTTGGACCGGGCGGTGCGGACGTGATCGAGGCGCAGGACCTCCAGCACGCTTGAACGGGTCATCCGTGCGACCGGGCCGATGAAGATCAGGCCGAGCGACAGTGCCGGCAGCGCGATATGGCGCAGCCCGTCCACAGTCCAGAGCGGCCCGCCGCGCCCGATGAAGGGCAAAAGCCGCCACTGCACCCCCAGAAGCTGGATCAGCACCAGGCAGATGAAGAAGATCGGCAGCGACACGCCCGCCACCGAAAAGGCCATGATCGCCCGGTCCAGCAGCGATCCCCGCCAGACCGCCGCAAGCGTCCCCATGGCGATGCCCAGCGGGATCGACCAGATCAGGCAAGCCAGCATCAGTTCGGCCGTGGGGCCGATCGCGGCGCCCAGCTCGCTCAGCACCGTCTTGTTCGAGATGAGCGAGCGGCCGAAATCCCCTTCGGCCACCCGGCCGAGATAGCGGAAGAACTGCACGAAAAGCGGATCGTCCAGCCCCATCCTCTCCCGGATCTGGGCCACGACCTCTGGCGGGGCCTGCGGCCCTGCCAGCACCCGCGCCGGATCGCCCGGGGCGACCTGCACCAGCACGAAACCCAGCAGCAGCACCCCGAAAAGCACCGGAACCGACAGGATCAGACGATTGACGATGGTCTCTATCATCGTGCCGTCCGCTCATGGACGACGCGGCCGCCCAGAAGCGTAAGGTCGCAGCGCGCCTCAAGGAGTTCTTCGGGGCTGATGGCGAACAGATCCCGGTCGAACACCGCCACGTCACCAAGCTGACCGGGGATCAGCCGGCCCTTGATCTCCTCTTCGCCGCTGGCATAGGCCGAGGCCGAGGTATAGGCATGCAGCGCCTCCTCCAGCGTCAGGGCCTGATCGGTGCCGATGGCCGTGCCGCGGTTCGTCTTGCGCGTTATCATGTTGTAGATGCCGGGCAGCGGTGCGATCTCGGTCACCGGACAATCAGTCGAGGCAGAGGGGTTGAGCCCGGCGTCGATCCAGCTTCGCATCGGATGCGACGCGGCGACGCGCTCTTCCTCCAGAACGCTGAGGTAGAGGTCTCCGAAGTAATACATGAAGGAGGGCTGCGGCGCCGGGATGACGTGCAGTTCCTGCATCCGCGCCATCTGGTCTGGCCGCAGCCAGCCGCAATGCTCGATCCGGTGGCGGCGGCCGGGGGCGGGCGTGTCGGCCAGCGCGTCGGCATATGCGTTCAGCACCTGGTCGATGGCGGCATCGCCGATCGCGTGGATCGCCATCTGATAGCCGGCGCGATGGGCGGCAAGCACCATCGCCGAAAGCTCTTCCTGATCGGGGATGCAGAGGATGCCGTGATCTTCAGAGCCCTTGTAGGGCCGGGTCATGGCGGCGGTGCGTCCACCCGCGCTGCCATCGGTGAAGATCTTCACGGGCCCGATGCGGAACATGTCATCGCCCCGGCCTGTCACCAGCCCCGCAGCCTCGGCCTGGGCAAGGATGGATCGTGTCTTGTCGCCCATCAGGCAGGCATAGGTGCGCACCGGCAGGCGGCCTTCGCGATGGGCGCGCTGATAGGCCAGCATCTCGGTCCAGCCGTCGCGGATGCCCACGGCGGCCTCCATCACCGAGGTGATGCCGTAGGTCAGAAGATCATGCCCGCCGCGCTCGATCGAGGCGACGAGGGCATCCTCGGTCGCCGCCGGCATGACGGCCATCACCGGCTCGCGCCCGGTCTCGGCCAGAAGGCCCGTCAGCCGGCCGTTCTGGCGCTCGATCAGGCCGCCTTCGGGCGAAGGGGTCCCTTCGGTTATGCCGGCGCGTTCCAGCGCAAGGCTGTTGGCCACCGCGAGATGGCCGCAGGTGCGCACGATATAGACCGGGTGATCCGGGCACGCCGCATCCAGTTCCTCGCGGTAGGGGTGACGGTTCTCGGCGAAAAGGAAGTGGTCGTATCCGCGGCCCGTCACCCATTCACCCTTGGGCGTGGTGGCGGCACGTTCGCGCAGGCGGTCGAACAAGGCAGCCATCGTGGGCGCCGAACCCGGCCGCAGATCGACCTCGGCCATGGCGGTGCCATAGGGCAGCAGGTGGAGATGGGCGTCGTTCAGTCCCGGGATCGCCAGCCGCCCGGCCAGGTCGATCACGGTGGTGTTCGGGCCGGTGTGGGCGGCGACCTGTTCGGCCGTGCCGGTGGCAAGGACCCTGCCGCCACCGAGGGCGATCGCCTGGGCAAAGCCCAGGCCGAGTCCGCGCCAGACGCGACCGCCGGTCAGGATGGTGTCGGCGACCGGGGCGGTCATGCGCAGGTCCTGCGAGGGGCGGTGGCGGGACGTGGCATATGGGACCTCCTGCTGCATTTGGCTGCTTATTAGCGATTTAATCCGGCTGCGAAGGCTGCCGTCAACAAACATGCGTAGCCGCGCCGGAGGGCCGGGGTCTGATGCTGAAGGGATGTGCGAGTGGCGCAGTTCTTGGCGTTTTCAGGCCTCTATCCCCCTGTGGATCGCCTGAAGAGGATGCGGCGAAACCTATTATTTTTCTAATAGATCCATTTGCGCAGGGCATAGGAGGGGGCCGGGGCAGGCGTCAGCCCCGGGCAGCGGGTGTGAAAGGCGGTGTGGCCAGTCGGCGGCGCAGGACCTCGACAAGCTGTGCGGCCAGCTTTGGTGCCTCGCCCTTGCCGCGCGTCACGGCAACGGCCGATATGGTCGCGGCAGGCCGGAAGGGGCGGGTGACGATCGCCAATCCCGCGCTTGCCGCCGCCGTATAGGGATCGACGACCGCCAGGCCCAGGCCCGCGTCAACAAGCGCGCAGGCGCTCTGGCTGTAGCGGGTTTCAAAGCGGGGTTCATGGGGCACGCCCGCCGCGGCGTGGGCGGAGGCCACGATGTTGCCGATGATGGTGTTGAGCCCGATCTGCGGATAGCCGCTCAGGTCCGCCGGGGTCAGGACCGTCCGGGCCGCAAGCGGGTGATCGCGGGGCAGAACGACCACCAGTTCGCCGTCGGCCAGATGATGGCTGCGAAGCCCCTGGTTCTGCACCGGCCCGAGGAAGACGCCGACATCCGCCGCGCCGGTCTCGACCGCCTGAAGCACGACCGAGATGCGATGAACCGAATACCGCACCTGCACCCGTTCGCGTCCCGCAAGCACCTCGCGCAGCGCATGGGGCAGGATTGTATGGCCCAGCGGCGGGGTGGTCACGATCCGCAACCGGCCCGCGCGCCCGTGCTTGAGATCGCGCACCTCGTCTTCCAGCGCGCGGAGCATCGCAAAGATCGGCTCGCTTTCATGCACCAGCAATCGCGCCTCTTCGGTGGGGCGAAGGCTGCGACCCGTCCGCTCGAACAGGGTGAGGCCAAGCTGGTTCTCGAGCGCCCGGATCGCGTTCGAGACCGCGGGCTGCGAAAGGCCCAGATGTTCGGCGGCGCCGGTGGTGGTGCGGCGTTCCATCACCGCCCCGAAGACCTCGAGCAGGCGCAGGCTCAGGTCATTGCGCCGATCAATCCGCATGCTGGCATCTCCCCTCAGGTTGCATGTGTCCTGACTAGGCCAGCGATGCGGCGCTGTCGCCGGTTATCGGCGGCCGGGCAGGCCGAGGACAGGAAAGTGACGCTTTGACGGGCAGGAGGTGCCGGGGCGGGGCGCCAGTGGAACGACGGCGGATCGGGCCGTGGGCGGCGCGGCAGGTGGCTTTCGTGTTCCAGGGATCGCCGTCCGCCGTCCGGGCCAGAAGGCCCGCGACCGCCTGCCTCTGGTCCGGCGACACCACCGTGGCCCGCAGTCAATGGACAAGCCCGCAGCCGGCACCCCCCGCAGCAGCAGATACCCGCCGCCGCGCAGGCGAAGGTCGGCGGCCCCGGCCTCTTCGGCATCTCCAAAAGGGATCAGCACGAATAGGGATAGCCCATGGCGCGCAGCCGGGCCCGAAGGCATCGCGGATCGCGCCGGTCTCTGCCACCACGCGGGCGGTACGGCCTCTGAACGAGACGCTGTTCTCCGGCCTCGACCATGCCCGCAGCGTCTTTGCCGACAGGCGCAATGGAGATCGTCGCCTTGTGGACATCAAGCGCGATGAAGGTGCCACCCTGCGTGTGGGCTCTTCCCCCTTCCTGAGGCCCGGCACCCGCCAACCGGGCGCATCCCCGAACGGAGGATGCCCCCGGGAAAGGCCAGTGGCCCAGTCAGTTCACACAGCGACCATGGTTAATCCGTATTCGCGGGCTGTCTACGATGCGGTCGTCGCCTGCCGGCAAGCAGTTGCTTGTGATGCCGGACATGAACAACAGCTTTCGCCCTTCCGAAGAACTACAAACCGACCGCTAACTGCCAAGGCCTGTTGTCCCAGATGATGCCCAAGCAATATTCAACATCTCGCCTCATCGCGTGCACGAACCGGGCTAGTCACGCGGCCCAATCAGGATTGCCTGCCTGACAGGCAGTCGGCTGAAATGTCTAACGGCCATGAGTCAACCGACGGTAATCGGTAGGGCACATGTGGCGGTGCTTGACGAAGACCCGGGCAAGCACCTGGCTTGATGAATAACCAACCTCGAGAGCAACCTCCATGATCGAAAGATCCGTTTTTTCGAGTAGGTCGCAGGCTTTCTCAATTCTCACCTTGGTCAGGTAGACCCTTGGCGGCATGCCAAAGCTGTTCTTGAACATGCGCGCAAAATGGAAGGGAGACAGGTGCACTTCGGCCGCCAGTTCGTCCAGGCAAATGTCTTCGTCGAACCTGGCGTGCAGGATTTCCTTGCAACGTCGTACTGCCCAGCTGGCCAGCCCGCCCTTGGCCGCCTTGAACGATTCCCCGCGCAGGCGGCACAGCTCGGCCAGGATCTCGCATCCCGCGGCCCGGGCCAGCAGGCGTGACGGCGCGCCCTCATCTTCGGCAAGAGACCACAGGTTTTGGAGCGCTGCACGGATCACGGGCGAGTCAGGATTTTGGCCGTAGATGAACGCGTTGTCGAACGAGGACCGGCCGTCAGAGGCTTCATCAAGCATGACTCGCCATTGTTGGAGCGGAAAGGCAATACTCCGGACCCGGTGCCATCCATCCACCACCGTGGAGACGCTGAAATTCGGAGCTGCAAGGAAAAGGCTTCCCTTCTGCGCCGTCGCAGCAATCCGCCCCGCTCCGAAGTCGGCGTTCAGACGCGCCCCGCCATGGAGTTCCTGGTAGAGCACAATATCCGACACCGCCGGCCGTGACACATCCCCGCCCGGCCTCTCGATCGTAACCATGTTGATCAGTTCACTTGGCGACAACAGCCTGTCGGCAAAGGACTCGAAATGGCCCGATTCATATAACCCGGCATAAGACAGACATGGCTCCAGATTCATCGCTCTATCTCCGGCCGAAGTTAGGGATGTCCCGCCCGGCCCTTAATTTACATCCGATCACCGATGCGGCGGAACCACCGTTCCCGAGGAACTCTGCTCCGCGGCCATTTAGCGATCCGCAAAAAATATCATCTATATGTAACTGAAATGTATGAAGAATTTCATGTGCAGTCAAGGCGTCGATTTCAAAATGCGGCTCACGTTAGGCAGGATAATAGCAGAAAGTCACAAGAGTATATCGTCGGCCTTCATCGGAGGGTACGTTGCACGCGGCGCCGTGCTGGTAACGGCAACTATCCGCCCAACCCGGCGGAAAAGGAAAGCAAAGGACCGCCATATGTTTCCCGCGCATGCTCGGAATCGAGGATGCCGGTCAGATCGAAGGCTGATATCATCGTCGATGCTGAAGCTGGCGGCGCTGATCGACTGGCGTTCCTTGGTCGCGAATTGGCGAGGTTCTTCCTGACCGAGGCTGGCAGGCCCGCGACGCCCTCGCCTGGCTGCAGGTCTTCGCCACCTGGCGCGCCTGCCGGAGGGGCATCCAGACGCTCGCCTCGATCTCGCGCGAGTAACGTGTCCCTGCCCAGCCTGCTGAGGATCGAATACATCCCTGCCAACCATTCGCGCTGATTGTGTCGGGCCGCTGAACACAGAGTGTAAGAGGTGCCGGCTTCTTTGCCTTTTGGAGGACGTTATTACAGAAGGCGACCTGGCCCAGCGGGCGGTATGTTGAGGCGCGCGGCACATGTGCGGCGGCCTGCCAAGGGCGCTATGAAGTGCGGGGCGATTACATTTACTATTGGGATGACAGCGGCTTTACCGCCGATGGTACGTTTTCCGAGGGTGTGCTATATCACGGCGGCATGGTGCTCCACCGCGGACCTGCAGCCGACTAGCGCCATTACAAAGCGACGCGCCTATGCAGATTGACCTGAATCTGATCCCGATCTTTCGCATGGTGGCAGAGGAAAAAAGCTTCACCTCTGCCGCCGATCGGCTGGGCATGGGCAGATCCGCCGTCAGCCAGGCCGTAAGACGACTGGAGGATCTGCTGGGCGTCATGCTGTTCATCCGCACCACCAGATCGGTTTCGCTGACAGAGGCGGGCGAAGCCGTGTTGCAGCGTGTGGCCGCGCCGCTGTCCGAAGCCATGGGCGAGCTTGATCTATTGCGCACGGCCGTGAGACCCGCAGGCACGTTGCGGCTCTCGGTATCCTCTATTGCCGAAGCTTTCCTGGCCGGGCCGATGCTGGTGGAATTCGCCCGCGATCATCCCGAAGTGACTCTCGACATTACGGTGACTGACATCGATGACGAACTGAGCGATTGGGCCTATGATGCCGGGGTGCGTCTGCGTGAAAGCATCGCGCCGGGCATGGTGGCCTTGCCCGTCTCCGGTCCGCAGCGCGAGGTCGTTGTGGCCACACCCGCCTATCTGGCGCGCGCAGGCATGCCAGAGCATCCGCGCGATCTGGCGCAACATAGCTGCATCGGCTGGCGGGTGCGCCCGGATATCGCACCGCATCGCTGGGAGTTCGAGGAAGATGGTCGCGCCTTCTCGGTCGCAGTATCACCCTATATCACCACCAACGATCTGCATCTGATGATCCGCACTGCGCTTTGCGATGGCGGCATCACCTTCGCACCTTATGAAAGCCTGCGCAGCCATATCGAAAGCGGTGCGTTGGTTCCGATGCTAGAGAGCTACCTGCCGCCCTTCAGCGGATTTTACCTTTTCTATCCGCAGCGCGAGAACATGCCGGCCAAGCTGCGTGCATTCGTTGACTACGTCAAAGGCTGGCAGAAAGACCTGATGCGGGGTTCCTGATTTTCGCCAGGAAGCTCTGGCAAACCGTGCGTTTCAGTGATGCGTTTACGACAGGCGCCCGAAGATCTTCCTTTCAGCCGCCGCCCTCGCCGCAACCGCTATTCTTCTGGCTTTGAACAGCAATGAGTCCGGGGCCAGTAGCCGCGGCAAGCCGCGCGTCAAGGACCGGTGCGTTGTGTGGTTAATCAAGCCTGGGGTCGTGCCGCATTGCCTGCGCCACAGGTCCCGCGATTCACAGGTTGCATAATTTTCTCTGAACCTTAACGTGAACCAATGTCTAATGGTTCAAACCGGCCCCCACACCCTCCCGGAGCCCCTGACACGCCTCTGGCGCCCGAGGATGGCGTCACCGAAAGCTCTGCCGTCGCGCTGGAGCGTTTGCGCGCGATCCTCGTCGCGCCCGATGCCGCCCCCGGGCAGAAACTGCCGACGGAGCGCGAACTTGCCGCAAAGCTGGGATTGGGGCGGCGCGAGATCCGTCGCGCGCTCGAAGTGCTCGAGGCGGAGGGGCTGATCTGGCGCAGGCAGGGGGCGGGCACGTTCACCGGGCCGCCCCAGAACATCGCGCAGGTTCCCGACGACGATATCAGCGCCAGCCCCGCCGGGCTGCTGAACCTGATCGAAGCGCGCCTCGCGCTCGAGCCGTCGCTGGCGCGTCTGGCCGCACAGCGCGCCGCGCCCGAAGTCATGCGCCGGATCGCCACCTGCATCGACCGCATCGACAGCGCCAAGGACGCCGACAGCGCCGATCTGTGGGACAGCACGCTCCACCGCGAAATCGCGCAGGCGGCGGCGAACCCGTTGCTTCTGGTGCTCTATGACCGGCTGAACGCGTGGCGGCACGACAAGCGCCTGCTGCGGCTGCGCACCAGCCTGAACGAGCGTCACCGCGTCGGCGCCAGCTATCCGCAGACCGAGCATCGCCGGATTCTGGCCGCGATGGAGGCAGGGGACGGCGCCGCCGCCGCGCAGGCGATGCGCGATCACCTGATGGATCTTCATGCGCTCCTTCTCAGATACAATCAGGAGGAGATGACCGGCCATGACCTCTGACATGCCGACCCGTGCGCTGCTGACGGCGCTCGCCGTGCCGATGCCGGGTGCGCGCGGGCGGGCCGCACCCTTGGGCGGGGATATTCCCTCGCCCGCAAATTCGCCGGCTGGCTGCAAGTTTCAGACGCGCTGCCCCCCATGCCACCGGGATCTGCAAGACAGTGCATCCCGTGCCGGAGAAGGGAGGGGCGCATCAGATCGCCTGTCACCATTGGCAAGACCTGCCATCGCTGGGGGCAGACGCCGTCGCCACTGCACCGCGCAGTGCGGCAACCGGGGCGTGTTTCGCGCTCTATCGCGCAGCAGCCGCCAGGACTGCTGTCCAATAACAAACCAACGGGAGATTTCGATGAGAATAACCACGATGATGACGACGCTGCTGGGCACGGTCGCCCTTGGTAGCATGGTCGCCGCCGCCGATCTGCGCATCGGCCTGAACGAGGACCCGGATTCGCTCGATCCGGCGCAGTCGCGGACATTCGTGTCGTCGCTGGTTTATGAATCGCTCTGCGACCGGCTGTTCAACACCAATGTGGATATGGAGATCATTCCCGAACTCGCGACCGACTGGTCCTGGTCCGACGATGGCTTGACGCTGACCATCAACCTGCGCGAAGGCGTGACCCACCATGACGGGACGCCCTTCAACGCGGAGTCCGCCGCGCGCGTGCTCGACCGGAACATGACGCTGCCCACCAGCAACCGCCGGGCGGAACTCTCTTCCATCGCCACGGCGGAGGCGACGGGCGAACATGAACTGACCCTGACGCTGAACGCCCCCGATGTGACCTTGCTGGCGCAGCTTGCCCATCACGCGGGCCGGATGTATTCGCCCGACGCGGCCGAGGCGGCCGGCGACCGCTTTGGCGCGTCCCCGGTCTGCACGGGCGCCTATGCCTTTGTCGAACGCGTCGAAGGCGACCGGATCGTGCTTGAGAAATTTGCCGATTACTGGGACGCGGACGAATATCACTATGACCGCGTGATCTATCAGCCGATCCCGGATACGACCGTGCGTCTGGCCAATGTGCGCTCGGGCGATCTGGATATCTCTGAGCGCACCGCGCCCTCGGACGTGCCCGGCATCCGCAATGACAGCCGCCTGCAATTGTTCGAGGTGCCCAACATCGGCTATCAGGGCATCACGATCAACGTCGGCAACGGCCCCCGGTCCGAGGGGCCGCTGGGGTCCGACCCGCGGGTGCGGCAGGCGCTGTCCCTGTCGATCGACCGCGAGGCGCTGAACCAGGTGGTGTTCGAGGGCGAGTATGTCGTCGGCAACCAGTGGGCCGCGCCAGGCACGACCTGGTATGACGAAACCGACCCTGTCCCTGCGCGCGATGTCGAGCGCGCCCGTGAGTTGCTGGCGGAGGCCGGGGTCGAAACGCCCCTGCGGATCGAGATGCAGACCGGCAATTCGCCCGTCGCCATGCAGCAAGGGCAGGTGGTGCAGGCCATGGCCGCCGAGGCCGGCTTTGAAATCACGCTGCGGGTGACGGAATTTGCCACCTTGCTGTCGGAAAACGTGCGGGGCAATTTCGACATGTCCGCCCAGGGCTGGTCGGGCCGGATCGATCCCGATGCGAATATCGCGCCCTTTGTCGGCAGCGACGGGGCCAATAACGACCAGCATTACCGCAACGAAGAAATCGACGCGCTGCTGGCCCAGGCCCGTGCCGAACCCGATCCCGAGGCCCGCAAGGCGCTTTACGACCAGACCCGCGCGATCCTGAAGGACGATCTGCCGATCATCTATCTCTATCACATCAAGTACTTCTACACCCTGCGCAACGGGATCGAAGGGTTCGAGCCCTATGCCGACGGCATCATCCGTCTGCGGGGCGTGTCCGGTTAAGCCCCGTCAGAAATGAGACTGTCCCGCCCGCAGGACCGCGGGCGGGAGCCTTTCAGAAAGCTGCCTGCCGAGATACTGCGCGATATCGCCAATCGCGTGCTGATTGCCGTTCCGACGCTGCTTCTGGTGTCGGTCTTCGTGTTCCTGCTGCAAAAGCTTTTGCCGGGGCGATCCGATCCTGCTGCCGGCAGGCGAAAGCCGTGATCCTGAAACCATCGCCTTTCTGCGTGGACAATTCCGGCTCAACGATCCGCTGATCGTCCAATATGTCTACTGGATCCCGGATTTCCGGTTGGACCATGATGCTGCTGCTGATTTCCGTCAATCTGGGCTGGCTGCCGGCCTCGGGCTATGAAAGCCCCCGGGTCGATCCGCGGCGCAGCTTCCAGACCATGCTGATGCCATCGATCATGCCGGGCACGGCGCTTGCGGTCGCCCTGATGCGGCACACGTCATCAATGCCGGGCGTGCTGCAGGCCGATTACATGCGCACGACCCGCGCCAAGGGGCTGCGTGACGCGCTCGGCCCGAAAGAGACCTGACCTGACCGGCAGCACAAGCGCGGGCGCGGATCCTGCGCGCCGCAGCCGACGCGCTTGTCGCCCCGGCGCCGTCGGGATCAGAGCTTCACGTAGTTCCGCCAGGGATGCGCCTCGCGAAAGCCCAGCACCTCGCGGATCTTGCGGTTGGAGAGCGGCGCCTCATTCTCGCCCATCGGCCGGGTGACCGGCGTCTCGGGTGCGTATTTGGCCAGGAACTCGGCCGTGGGCAGGGTGGCGGTGATGGTGTCGTTCACCGCATTGAACACCTGATAGCCCAGCCCGTCCTTTTGCAGGCAAAGATGCACGATCTCCCCCAGATCGCGGGCGTCGATATAGCTCCAGGCGTTGCGCTTGCGGCTTGGCGGATCGGCGAGATAGGCGGGGAAGTTGGCGTATTCATGCGGCTCGATGACGTTGCCGATCCGCAGGGCATAGATATCGGCGCCATAGCGCATCGCGAAGGCGCGGCCGGTCTTTTCGTTCACCACCTTGGACAGACCGTAACTGTCCATCGGGTCGGTGTCGTAATCCTCCTCCAGCGGAAAAGAATGATAATCCTTGTCGCCTTCGGCAAAGCAGACGCCGTAGGTGGTTTCCGAGCTTGCGAAAATCACCTTGCGCACGCCGAGCTTCATCGCCGCCTCAAGCACGTTATAGGTTCCGACCGTGTTCTGCGCGAAGGTCTTGTTGTCGGGGTTGATCATTACCCGCGGCACGGCTGCGAAATGCACGATGGCGTCGGGGGCCCCGGGCGGCGCGCCCCCCTCATAGCCGTCAAGGCCGAAATGGCTGGTGAAGGCGTTGAAGACCTCGCCGCTGTCGGTGATATCGGCGATCAGCGTGTTCACCCCCGGAAGGTCGAGCGGCCTGAGATCGACGTTCAGGATCTTGTAGCCCTTTGCCAGCAGATGGGCCACGGCATGGCGCCCGGCCTTGCCGGTGCCGCCCGTAAAGACGATGCGTTTCGTCATGATGCTCTCCCTCTCGATGTCCGTTGGTCCTGCTTAGCCCGGCGCGCTGCGCAAATCCATGCGCGGCAACGGGGGGTGGTTCCGGACCCGCCGCCCGCCGCAACCGGACCCCTTCAGGAACATTCCCCCGTCGCTACTGTTGCGAGAGCGAGAAAAATCCAGACGGGAGAACGAGATGCCACAGAAGCTGAGCGATGCGGTCGTAGTCCTCACCGGAGCGTCGAGCGGGATCGGACGAGCCGCGGCGCGGATGTTTGCGGATCGCGGCGCCACCGTCGTTCTGGCGGCGCGGCGGACGGAAGCGCTGGAAGAGGTCGCAACCGAATGTCGCAATGCCGGGGCCAACGCGCTGGTGGTCCAGACCGATGTGCGGGACGAGGATCAGGTCCGCCACCTGTGCCGGACGGCGACGGAGCAGTTCGGCCGGATCGACGTCTGGGTGAACAACGCCGGCGTCGCCCTGTTCGGCCGGTTCGAAGAGGTGCCCCGCGACGTCTATGACAATGTCATCAAGACCAACCTTTTCGGGTATATCCATGGGGCGCGGGCGGTGCTGCCGGTATTCCGCGAACAGGGGCATGGCGTGCTGATCAACAACGCCTCGATGGTCGCCTATGTCGGCCAGCCCTATACCAGCGCCTATGTCGCCTCCAAGCACGCGATAAGGGGCCTGGGTGAGAGCCTGCGGATGGAGCTGATGGATGCGCGCGACATCCATGTCTCGACCGTGCTGCCGGCGACGATCGACACGCCGCTTTTTCATCATGCCGCCAATTACACCGGCCGCGCCGCAAAGGGGATGGAGCCGATCTACCCGGCCGAGCTTTGCGCCGCCACGATCGTCCAGATGGCTGAACGGCCGATGCGCGAGGCCTTCGTGGGCAATTCCGGGCGGATGCTGGCAAAATTCCATGCCGTCGCCCCCGGTCTGACCGAGCGGCTGATGTCGCGGATGGTCGACCGCAACCACCTGAGGGACACGCCCGCCCCGCCCAGTGCCGGGAACATCCTTGATCCGATGCCGGAATGGACAGGGGTGAGCGGCAACTGGCGACATGAACCCTCGGACGCGCGCGCCCGTGGAATCGGCATCGGACTTCTCGGCGTGGGGGCGGTGGCGCTTGCCTATGCCGGATGGCGGATTGCCCGCCCCGCCCCGCCGGAGCCCCGCTGGAAACGGGCGGTTCCGGTTCATTTTCGGCCGGCGCGGCACCGGCACGCCTGGTTCTGATGCGCATTCCATCGCTTCTGCCGCGCGACGACACCCGCGAAAGGGGTGTCCGTTCGCATTGGGTGACGGTGGCGGGACGCCGGATGCACGCGCGCCGTTCGTCCTGCGCGCCCGCACATCCCGCGCCGGTCGTGGTCTGCGTCCACGGGCAGGTGGTATCCAGCCGCTACATGACCCCGCTCATCCAGCGGCTGGGTGCGCAGTTCAGCACCTTTGCCCCCGACCTTCCCGGCTTTGGCCGCAGCGACAAGCCGCGCCGGGCGTTGACGATCCGCGAGCTTGCCGATGCCCTGGCGGCGTGGATCGGCGCGGCCGGCCTCGGCCGGGCGGTGCTTCTGGGCAATTCGCTGGGATGCCAGATCGCGGTGGAATGCGCCTTGCGCCACCCCGACCGTGTGCAGGGGCTTGTCCTGCAGGGGCCGACGACCGATCCGCGTTTGCGCGGGCCTGTGCGCGCGATGATCGCCAACACGCTCAACACCTACCGTGAACGTTCGGTGGGGATCGGGCCGTTTATTGACTACCTGCAGGCGGGCCCGCGCCGCGCTTTCCGCACCGCGCAGTATCTGCTGGCGGACCGCGTCGAAAAGAAGCTGCCCCTGGTCAGGCAGCCCGCACTGGTGATCCGGGGCGCGAAAGATCTGAATGTCAGCCAGCCCTGGGCCGAAAAGATCACGCGGCTTTTGCCACAGGCTGAACTGCGGGTCGTTCCGGGGGCTGCGCATACGATGGTGGCGGTCGCGGCGCTTGAAATGACCCGCATTTCCACGCCGTTCCTCCTGCGTCTCGCCGCCGGGGAAGAGAAAGGAGTTTCATGATGCGGACCATGCCGCCAAGCTACATTTCGAACTTCGATTCCGCCTCCGGATTCCTGCGGGCAACAGCGCTGGCGCTCAAGGGCAAGGACTTCCCCGGCTGGGGGCTTGGCAGCGCCGTGAAGAAGGTACTGCCCGCAACGTCATACCTGCCCGAGAATATCAGGGAACTGATCTATGCGGGCGGCGGGTTGGGCGAGGGCATTTCCCCCGCAAGGACCGGGGGCGTCAACGGCGACCGGATCGCGCGATGGGCCGCCGGGCTTTATCCGCGCCGTCCCTTCCCGGGCGTGATGATCGGATCGTCCAACGGGGCGCTGACGCATCTGGCCACGGCGCTGGGGATGCCATGGTTGCCGCAGACGATATTCGTGCCTGTGCGCCAGACCGATGTCCATCCCGATGACGCGATTTCCGGCCTTGAAAGCCATCGCGAGGCCGGCCGCGCCCTGCTGGCCGCCAACCCCGATTTGCAGCTTCACCATATGCACGACCCGAACCAGGACCGGCTGATGCTGCACACCATGACCTATTTCCGCATCAAGTGGCGGCGCCTGCCCGAGGCCTACAAGCAGTTTCTGCGCGACACGCTGTCCCCGGGCAATCCGATCATCGTGATCGACTGCCAGCGCAAATGGCCGGTGACGCGAGTGGCGGACCGCTATTTCTACCAGTTCGGCGCATTGGGCGGGGCGGCGGAGAATGACTTTTTCGAAGGAACGCCGGCTGTCGCGGAATATCTGGAGAAATACGGCAGCCACCGCCGCAAATGGGAACCGCCCGCCCCCACCCAAGAGGCACCAGAGGCCGAATGGGGCTTTGAACCTGCCCTGCGCGAGGACATCGAGGCCTTTGCGGCGGAACAGGGATACCGCATCGTCACACTTCGCCTGCAGGAACCCGAGGATCTGTCGCCGCTCGTCGCCGAATTCCAGCGCAGCCTTTATCGCGACAGGGGCATCCCCACCTCACGTCTTTTCGTCGAGAGCTTTCTGATGGTCGAGCCGCACTGGGCCCTGCGCACCGGCTCGGTCCCGTTCTGGATGAAGTTCAACATGCAGCCCTCGCTCGAGGCGCTGGAACGCTATCTCGACAACAGCGAGCCTTACAGGGACATCCACATGGCGCTGTTCCAGCACGGGGTGGACTGCGTCGGCTTGCCGCCCATCGAGAACTGGCGGCAGCTGATCGAGACGCGCGCCACGGGCCGCGGCATGTTTCTGGGCTTTGATCCCGATCTCTACCCGCGCGACTTCGGTGCGCTTGCGCGGTATCAGGATGCGATCCAACGCGACATTCCTTCGCGCTATCCGCTGCCGGGGCCGGTGACGCTGGATCGCCTCGCCCGGTTCGTCGAGGAACGCGGCTCCGAATTCCCGGTGGAGTGGGAGGGGCTGGCGAACTGACCGCAAGGCAGGCGCCGATCCGACGGCATTGCACCATCCCAGCAAAAAGAGGACGTCATGCAAAGACTAGTGTTCGGGGCCGTTGCCGGGTTTTCCGCGACGATGGCGATGACCGCCGCGATGCGGCATCTGTTTCATCATCTCGACCGGAACGACCGCTATCCGCTTCCGCCGCGCGAGATCAATCAGGAGCTCTTTCCCCACGGCGGAAGGGCATTGCCCGCCCTCACCGTCCTGTCGCATTTCGGATACGGGGCGGCGGCGGGCGCGCTCTACGCCCTTCTGCCCCGGCGGAAAAGCCCGGGCGCCCTTTACGGGGTGGCGGTCTGGGCCGCCAGCTATTTTGGCTGGGTTCCGGGATTTCGCATCTTGCGTCCCGCGTCCCGGCACCCGCCCCGTCGCGACATTCTGATGATCGCCGCGCATCTTGTCTGGGGTCTTGCCCTCTCGGCGGGGTTGAGGGAGCTCGACCGCTCTGCCGAGGATGTGTTCGCGGCGGGCGATGCGCGGGACGCATGGGACGAATAAACTGGTCGGGCAACGGATTTGGCGCGCCTCAGGGCCCGTTCTGCCGCACCTCTGTATCGCCAGCACCCAGCAGCGCGCGGAGGCCGTCCCGGGTCTGTTCCAGCCGGTGTACATGAAAACCGCTCAGGGGAAACTCTGCCCCGAAGGCGAGGCTGAGCAGGCTGTTCGCGGCGTCGAGGCAGGCGCGGTCGATCTCTCCGGTACGATATCGCTCGACCGCGCGGTTGCGGAAGGCCACGACGCCCTCCATCGCGGCGCGTACCTCGTCATGCTCGGCGTCGGGTCCGCGCCCTATGACCTGATCGAGACGCTCGATGGCCTGGGTCGCGTGGTCGCGCATCTGCCGGTCGATCATCATCCGCGGTCGTCCCCGCCAAGGTTTTCGGGTCGCGCCAGCGAAAGATGCGCGCGGGGGCGCCGTGCGGCCTCATGCCCGGCGTAAAGGGTCGCGTGGCGGACCAGAAACCCGCCGACCAGAACGGTGGCAGAGGCGGCAAGCGCCAGCCCCCGCGCGTGCCCCCCCGCCCCACGGCTGAGCATGTAGAGCCCGAGCGGCACGGCGCCCGCAAGAACCGTGTCGGCCGTGGTCAGCATCTTCTCTTGCGCGCTGTCCTTCATTGCCGGACCGACGCCCTTGTCGTCCCGGCCCTTTTTGGCGCGCAGCCCGGCGATGAACTGGACAAGGGTCGAAAGCATCGCCACCGCCTCCAACGGTCGCGCATTCCTGTCACGGCCCGCGATCCGTTCGCCCATGGCAAGCGCCGCCGCGGCGAGCGCCATGGACGATGCGGCGAACTTGACGCCGAGTGCGCGCGGTGTGGCGGCCCAATGCGGGTTGGATGTCGCCGACAAAAGCGAGGCCGTATAGGTCGCGGCCCCCGTCCCGGTCACGGCAGCCCCCATCTGCGCCGCCTCGGTCAGCGGGCGCAGCGGGCGGATGCGGGGCAGAAGCTCCCCCAGGCTCGCGAAAGCCGAAAGGGCACCGAATTTGGACAGGATGTAGGTGCCGAACGACATGGGCGAGGTAGGCCGGAAGATGCGGAACATGTGGTGAAACCGGCGGGGCGTCTTGAGATCCTTGATCAGCAGAAGCGCCCCGAGCGATGAGCCGAGCGTGCCGAGAAAGCGCGCGTTCCGGCGCATCGGCCCGAACCGGGCCGGGTCGGACGCGTGCGCGATGGTCGCCAGTGCCTGGGCGCCGCCGCCAAGACCGGCCAGAAAGATATAGCTGGACACCGTCCAGTCCCAGTGGCTCGCCTTGACGGCGGGCATCCCGTGATAGGTTTCCCCGTCATAGGGGCGAAGCGGGTCGTAATTCATCGGCGTGACCTGGGTTGGGAAAACAGGAGCGCCGCGGCAGCGGCCGCCAGCCCGGCAAAGGCGGCAAGACCTGCCCCGAGCGCGGGTGCGATGCGGTCGGCGGGACGCGTCGGGGCGGCGGGCAGGTTGTAGACCTCGGGCCGGTCGACGAGCAGGAAGAAGGCGTTGAGCTTGTCGAGACCGGCATTCGCCCCCGGATCACCGGGCGTTCCGTAAAGATAGGCGCCATCCATGCCGCGGGAACGAAGCGCGTCCACGCGGTCGCGGGCGCGGGCGGTCAGCTCGCCGATCTCGCCGAACTGGATCGAGTCCGTGGGGCAGGCCTTGGCGCAGGCGGGTTCCAGCCCGCCCTTCATCCGGTCATAGCAGAGCGTGCATTTATGGGCCTTTCCGTCGTCCTCATCGACCGCAACGACCCCGAACGGGCAGGCGGGGACGCAATAGCCGCACCCGTTGCAGATGTCCTGCTGCACAACGACAGTGTCGAACTCGGTGCGGAAGATGGCGCCGGTCGGGCAGGCCTCGAGGCAGGGGGCCGGGTCGCAATGCTTGCAGACATCCGACATCATCAGCCAGCGGTCGGGATAGCCGGGGCTTTGGCCGTCGCCCACCTGCTCGACAAAGGCGACATGGCGCCATGTCGTCGCGGAAAGGCCGCCGGTATTGTCGTAGGACATGCCGGTCATCTCGCCCTCTTCGGCGGGCAGGATATTCCATTCCTTGCAGGCGACCTCGCAGGCCTTGCACCCTATGCAAAGCGTGGTGTCGGTGAAAAAGCCGTAGTCCCGCCCCGGCTCGATCCGGGTGCCGGCGGTCGCCTCCGCCTCGCGCCCCTCGTCGACGGGGCTTCCGGGGGTGCGGTCAAGGTCTTGGTCGAACATCAGGCCCTCCCGCCGGCACGCAGCCGGCCCTTGCGGATGGCGCAGGTCAGCGCCTTGTTCTCGTGCATCGAGGTGTTCGGATCGCCGACACAGGCCGTCAGCACATTGGCGATGTCGCCGATCGCCTCACCCTCCCATCCGAAATGCCAGGGCATTCCGACCTGATAGATGGTCTTTCCGTCGATCTGCAAAGGGCGCAACCGGTCGGTCACCATGGCGCGGGTCTCGATGGCGCCGCGCGCGGTCGAGATCGTCACCCAGTCGCGCGTCGCGATGCCGAGCCTGTGGGCGAGGTCCGGCGGAAGCTCGGCAAAGCCTTCGGGCTGCAGTTCCGCCGTATGTGCCACCCCGCGCGTGGGCGTGCCGCCGCAATGATGTTCGGTCAGGCGATAGGTGGTCAGCACATGCGGGAAGCGGGCATCGCCGATATCGTGGAGCGGGTTGTCGGGCCGCTTGTATCGCCGGGCAACCGGGTTCGACTGCTGGCGGTGCAGGGGATTATGCGTCGGGCTCTCGATCGCCTCGTAATGCGTCGGCAGCGGCCCGTCCTTGAGGCCCGAGGGCACGAAGATCGCCGCCCGGCCATCCGGCATCATCAGGAACGGCTCGTCGCCCCGGATCGCGTCCATTCCTTCGGGCGAACTCGACCAGTCGGGCCGGTAGTCCGGATGCTTGTCCGGAACGAAGTCGAGCGCATCCGTCGATTGCCATTCGCCCTGCGCCTCATCCCACCAGACGAGCCGCTTTTTCTCGGACCACGGCTTGCCGGACGGGTCGGCCGAGGCGCGGTTGTAAAGCATCCGGCGGTTGGCGGGCCAGGCAAAGGCCCAGTCGAGATGCGTGCCCGGCCCGTCGGGCCCGTCCGGATTGCGGCGGCGGGTCTGGTTCTGATCTGGAAAGGCGCCGCAATAAAGCCAGGAGCCGCAGGCGGTGGTGCCGTCCGCGGCAAGCTCCTTCATGTCGCTCAACTGCTTGCGTTCCGGCCAGGTGTAGCCGCTGATTTCCCGCAGGATCGCCTCGATGTCGATATCGCCGCGCGCGTTGACCTCCGGATAATCGAGGGTGATGTGCCGCAGGGGCTCGTCGCGCGGCTCGGTGCTGTCGGCATAAAGCGCCTTCAGCCGCCGGGCGAGATGGAACATGAACCACGCTTCGGACCGGCTGTCGCCCGGCCCGTCGATCACCTTGTCATGCCATTGCACCAGACGATGCGTATTGGTGAAGGTGCCTTCCTTTTCGCCGGCGAGCTCGGCAGGCATCAGGAAGACCTCGGTCCCGATCTCCTCGGGCCGCAATTCCCCGTCCCGGATCAGATGCCCCTTTTGCCAGAAATTCGCGCTCTCGATCATGTCGGTGTCGCGCACCACGAGCCAGTCGAGCCTGGAAAGCCCGCGCTGGATCAGCCGCGAATTCGACCCGCCGACCACCACGTTCTGTCCCATCAGGAACAGACCGCGCACGATGCCGTCGGTCATGGCAAGCGTCAGGGCAAGCTGCGAATGGTCGCCCACGATCTTGGGAAGCCACTGGTAGCCCCATTCGTTTTCTGGCCCGACTGCATTGCCATACCAGGCGCGCAGCAGGCTCGTGATGTATTTGGGGAAGTTGTTCCACCAGCCCGTCGGGATCGTCTCGTCATCCAGAAACTGGTCGAGATGCTCTGCCTGCGGCTTGAAGGCATTGGGCTGCGGCAGATAGGACGGCAGCATGTTGTAAAGCGTCGGGATATCGGTCGAGCCCTGGATCGAGCAGTGCCCGCGCAGCGCGAGGATGCCGCTGCCGGGCCGTCCGACATTCCCCAGAAGCGATTGCACGATGGCGGCCGTGCGGATCATCTGCACGCCCACGGTGTGATGGTTCCACCCGACCGCATAGCAGATGGCGCCGGTCTTGTCCGGGCCCGAGGCGGCCGCCAGCGTCTCGGCGATCCGGAGGAACGTGTCCTTCGGGCAGCCGGTGACGCGCTCGACCATTTCCGGCGTGTAGGACGCGTATTGGCGCCTGAGGATCTGATAGACGCAGTTCGGATGCTGCAGGCTCGGGTCCTGATGGGGTGGCCGGTCATGCAGCCTGGACGTCATCTCGGAAAAGGATTCCGCGGTGTCGAGGTAATGTTCCGCCAGCGCCGAGGGCACGACCAGCCCGTCATATTGCCAGCTGTCCTGGTCATAGGCGTTCTTGCCGTCATTCCAGCCCGAGAACCGGCCGTCGTTTTCGGTGGCGGTGCGGAACTCGTCCGAGATGATCGTCGCGATATTGGTGTAGGGAAGCGCCCAGTCCCGCCACCAGAGATCGTTTTCCAGAAGATACCGGATGATGCCGCCCAGAAAGGCGATATCGGTGCCGGCGCGGATCGGCGCATAAATGTCCGCCAGCGCCGATGTGCGGGTAAAACGCGGATCCACATGGATGACCTTGGCGCCGCGTTCCTTGGCCTGCATGACAAAGCGGAAGGCGACGGGATGCGCCTCGGCCATGTTCGAGCCCATGATGAGCACTGCGTCCGCGTTCTTCAGGTCCCATTGCGGCATGGTCGCCGAACCGCGGCCGAAAGAGGACCCGAGCGAGGGAACGGAGTTCGAATGGCAGACGCGGGCCTGATTTTCGATCCAGACCATCCCGAGCCCGCCGCCGAACAGCTTCTTGATCAGGTAGTTTTCCTCATTGTCGAGCGTCGCCCCGCCAAGCGAGGCGATCCCGAGCGTGTGGTTGACCTGCGTGCCGTCGGGCAGGGCCTCGACGAAGGTCTCGTCCCGGGTCTTTTTGGTCAGTTCGGCGATGCGGTCCATCGCCCATTCAAGCGGCACGTCCCGCCATTCCGTCGAATAGGGCGCGCGATGCTTGACCGTGTCGAGCCGCGTCGGCGCCGTGTGCAGGCCGAAAAGCGCCGCGCCCTTGGGGCAGAGCGTGCCCTGGTTGACCGGGCTTTCGGGATTGCCCTCCACATGGACAAGGCGCCCCTCCCGCACATGGAGAAGCGTCGAACATCCGACCGCACAATAGGGACAGACGGAGGCGCCCACGCGATCCGCCCCCTCCAGCCGGGGGCGAAGCCCCTGGGAATGGGTCGTGCGCGCGGCGCGGCCCCGATGATCCTCACCCGTCGCCTGACGCGGCAGTGTCCAGTTGCGCAGGAAGTGCCCGAGATGGGCCGCAAGGCCGGGCGGGCGCGGCGCGTCGTCACCCTGCGCGGTCCCGCCAAGCGGGAGGACGCGGCGCGCCCGCCGAACCTTGGAGCTTTCGCCCGGCTCATGCTCGACCGCGACCCGGTGGCCGATCAGATCCGACAGATCCTGCGCCGCCCAGCCGGCATCGGGGGCAAGCACGAAGAGCGTTGCGCGACTGTCGCCGGACGACAACAGAAAGCGCCCCTCCTGCACGACCGTGATGATCCCCTCGCTCCGCTGCATCCGCCGCCCGTTCCTGTTCGCGCCCGGTTGCCAACCGGTGGGTCGCGAACTTGTTCCTGCGGGATGAGGCGACCCTTTCCGCGCAACGTGATTCCCTTCGGTGAGGTAAAATCAGAACGCTTTGTCGCTGAAGGCGGGACAAGCTACATGTCGCTGGTGCGAGACACGCAATGCCCGGAGGGAGGATTGTACATAAGGGAACTCCTCATTTTAGAGCCGATGGTGAAGACGCGCGCCCGTTCTTTCATGTCGCCAGCAACCCAACGGCGTGCCGTTCGTTAGCTGATTCCACATGTAAAGGGGAGCCGACCGATGTTTTCACGCCGGAGCTTGTTGCAGTTCATGGTCGCGCTGCCGGCTGCACTTGCCGCCAAAACTACTTCGTTGGCGCAAGAAAGCGTCCCTTCCTCACTCAATGACTGGCAGGCCGTCAGGGATGTGTTCGATCTGTCTCACGAGAGGGTGCATATGAGCGCGATGTTGCTGTCTTCGCATCCGCGTCCGGTCCGCGAAGCGATCGAGCGGTATCGGCAGGCACTGGACGAAGACACCGTGGCCTATCTTGAGGCAAACATGGGGGAGCGTACCGAGGCGAGCCGGCGCGCGGCCGCGGATTATCTTGGGGTTCATCCCTCTCATGTTGCGTTGACGGACAGCACCACGATGGGGGTTGGGCTGGCCTATAACGGGCTCCGTATTCGATCCGATCAGGAGTTGTTGACGACGGACGAGGACTATTTCGTCACCCATGAATCCCTGCGTTTGAAATCGCTTGCAACCGGCGCAGGTGTCCGCTCGATCGCGCTTCTTGAACGTGCCGCTGACGCGCGGGCTGAAAGCGCTGAAAGCATCGTATCGAAGGTGCTTGATGCCATCACACCGCAAACGCGTCTTGTCGCGCTGACCTGGGTGCATTCGAGCACGGGGCTCAGGATACCCATCCGTCCGATCGCCGATGGCCTTGCCGAGATCAATGCGGATCGTGAGCCGGACGACCATGTACTGCTCGGCGTTGATGGCGTGCACGGTTTCGGCGTCGAGAATGTTTCGTTCGCGGATCTGGGTTGCGACATGCTGATGGCCGGATGCCACAAATGGCTTTTCGGTCCACGCGGCACCGGCATCGCGGTCTTCAGCAGCAAGGCGCTGGACGCGCTGCGACCCACGGTGCCGAGCTTTACCGACGATCCTGCGTTCAGCGCCTGGGTACAGGACCGGAACGCGCCGGCAGGCGGGAACAACGGCGCGCGTATGACGCCGGGCGGCTTCAAGGCGTTCGAGCATCGCTGGGCGATGAAAGAGGCGTTCGAATTGCATGCCGACATCGGGAAGGCCCGTGTAGAAGAACGCACGCACAGCCTTGCCAGTCAGCTCAAGGAGGGACTGGCCAATATCGACCGCGTCACGGTGCGCACGCCGATGGACCCGGATCTGTCGGCAGGCATCGTGTCGTTCGACATCGACGGCTGGTCGGCGGGAGAGGCGGTGTCGGCGCTGAGGGACAGAGGTATCGTCGCCTCCGTTGCGCCCTACGCCGTGCCGCACATTCGCCTTACGCCATCAATCCGCAATCTTGAAGGTGAGATTGAACAGGCTGTCGATGCGGTGAGGGCATTAGCCTAGGACGCATTGTTTCGGCCGGAGAAGCATGTCTTTCACCGTTGCGAATGCGCCCACGCCATGGGTGCTGACCGCAGTCGTGATCGCGGCCGTTGCGGTGGCGGTCAGGGTCGGAAAACTTCCCGCAGACCTTCCCTCATTTCGGTCTGACAGACACCGCCTTCAACTTTGCCAATGTGAAAGAACCGGCCAGAGAGCCGATGCAGGACGGGTACGCCCGAAAGAGCCGGGAACCTATCACCGGCCCTCTGGTTCCATCACAGACAGACGTCGCGAAGCCGGGAGACAATGATGACCAGCACCGCCTCCGATATTCTTGTCGAAACACTGCTCGATTGGGGCGTGGATACGATCTTCGGCATTCCCGGGGACGGCATCAACGGCATCGTAGAAGCGCTGCGCACACGGCAGGACAAGATCCGATTTATCCAGGTTCGTCACGAAGAATCCGCGGCCTTCATGGCCTGTGCCTATTCCAAGTTCACCGGCAAGCTCGGCGTGTGTCTTGCCACGTCCGGCCCGGGCGGTATTCATCTGCTGAACGGCCTCTACGACGCGAAGCTCGACGGAGCGTCTGTGCTGGCGATTACGGGTCTGCAGCATCACGACCTGATCTCCACCCACACCCAGCAGGACGTCGAACTCGACAAGCTGTACATGGATGTTGCCGTCTACAATGCGCGCATCATGGGCGGCGCCCATGTGGAGAACGTCGTCGCGCTCGCCTGCCGCAACGCGCTGGCGCGACGCGGCGTGGCTCATATAACCATGCCTGTCGACATGCAGTCGGAAGCGGTGAACCACGATACCCGTTCAGAGCGCAACGTTGCCAATCATGTGTCGGATCTCTTTGCCCGCGGGGCGCTGCTCCCCAACGACGATCAGTTGGCCCGTGCCGCCGCGATCATCAATTCGGGCTCGAAAATCTGCATTCTCGCAGGTGCAGGCGCGATCGGCGCCGGTGACGAGGTAGCTGCGCTGGCCGAACGGCTCGGCGCACCGGTTGTCAAAGCCTTGCTCGGCAAGGGGGCGGTGCCTGATGACAGCCCCTATACGACAGGCGGGGTTGGCCTTCTGGGGACCAGGCCCTCGCAAGAGGCACTGGAGGAATGTGACACGCTCATCATCGTTGGCAGTTCGTTCCCCTATATCGAGTTTTATCCGAAGCCCGGAAAGGCGCGGGCGGTGCAGATCGACCTTGATCCGACGCGCATCGGCTTGCGCTATCCGGTGGAAGCCGGACTCGTGGGCGATTGCGCGCGTGTAATCGACGCACTGCTGCCGCGCCTCGATTACAAGGAGGACAGATCCTTCCTGACGCAGGCGCAGGAAGGGATGAAGTCGTGGCGCGAACTCATGTCAGACCGGGGAACACGGACCGATATCCCGATGAAACCGCAGGTCGTGACGCATGAACTGGACAAGCTGCTGAAGGACGATGCGATCATCACCACCGATTCCGGAACGATCACGACCTGGGTCGCGCGTCACGTGACCATGCGTGGCGACATGAAGTTCTCCTGTTCCGGCAATCTGGCGACGATGGCATGCGGTGTTCCCTATGCCATCGCCGCGGCCGTCGCCTATCCTGGGCGCCAAGTGGTCGCGGTCGTCGGCGACGGAGCCTTCACCATGCTGCTCGGTGAGCTTGCGACCTGCGTCAAATATGGTCTCGATATCAAGATCATCGTCATCAAGAACAACTCACTCGGCCAGATCAAATGGGAGCAGATGGTCTTTCTGGGCAATCCTGAATATGCCTGCGAACTGGAGCCGATCGATTTTGCGACCGTCGCCAAGGGCTTTGGCGTTCCTGCCGTGACGATAGATGATCCGGGGCAATGCGCGGAGCAGCTTTCGGAGGCGCTAGCCAGGCCAGGCCCGGTCGTCATCGAGGCCGTGGTCGATACCCACGAGCCCCCGATGCCCCCCAAGGCGACCCTCTCCCAGGCTGCGCGGCTCGGCAAGGCTCTTGCGCGGGGGACGCCCGACGGTGGAAAGATCGCCCGGCGTATCGGCGTAGATGTGGTCCGGGAGATCGTCTGACGGAGGCGGTCGCCGTTCCCCGGGAGAGGGAAGAGAGCACCGTTCTCCTCGCGAACGGCTTCAGTTGTCACGAGCAAGTTCGATATGGCACGGGCCGCCACGCAAAGCATGGCGCAGAGATCGCGGCTGCATCCCTTGCGGACGGGCGATGGCTGAGATGGGAAGACAGCGTCCAAAGACGCCGGGCGTCGCGGCGAGTGGCGCCCGCCTCTCGCACAGATGCATCGCCGGAAATCGTGGCCGCCAGCGCGACAGAGCGGCACCTGGCCTCGTTATGATCGACCCGGCCATTGCGCCAGAACCAGGAGGACATTCGAGATAGCTGGGACAATGGGAGCGAACGACCGCCGATGATGAAATCCGCCCGCCCTTATCCGCTCTGGATCCGCCTGCCTTACACGCTGTTCGTTTTGATCCTCGTGCCCATCTACTGGCGCGATCATGGACCGGGCAACTTCCTGTGGTTTTCCGATATCGCGTTGTTCGCGGTGCTTATCGCGTTATGGACCGGCAATCGACTTGTCTATTCCATGATGGCAGTGGGCGTCTTGCCGCTGGAACTTGCCTGGACGCTCGACTTTCTGACCGGAGGAACTCTCATCGGACTGGCGGCCTATATGTTCGATCCCACCGGGCCTCTCTATCTGCGCGGCTTGTCGTTGTTTCATCTCTTCCTGCCACCCATAATCATCTGGATGCTGATCGCGCAGGGCTACGACAGGCGCGCGCTTTGGGCGCAAACGCTGCTTGCCTGGGTCGTGCTCCTCGCAAGTTGGGTGCTGACGTCGCCCGATGACAACATCAACTGGGTCCACGGCCTCGGCCCCGATGCCGAACTGTTCCTGCCGGCCGGCCTTTATCTGGCGCTTTACATGGTGCTTCTGCCGCTTGTCGGCCTGCTTCCCACACATCTGCTCTTGAAACGCCTCTTTCCGCGATGATCGGGGCAAGCCGAAATCCGCAAGGCAAGTCGGGGCTTCCCCCGATGTAAAACCCGCCGTTTTCAACATCGGCCGCGAGCAACGCGCCGTCCGGCGTCACGATGAGATCCGCCATCGACGGCAACAGGGGGCAAAGAGATAAATGGCGCGCCCGAAAGGATTCGAACCTCTGACCCCCAGATTCGTAGTCTGGTGCTCTATCCAGCTGAGCTACGGGCGCGCTGTGGGGGTCATTTAGCCGGGTGCCGGGGGGTGTGCAAGGGCGAAATGCGGGAACTGTGTCAATTTCATGGATCGGCTGCGCAGCGGGCTGAAGGCCGGCGGCGGGCCCCCGCCCGTCAGCGCAGAAGGGGCCGGAATTCCCCTGTCGTGCCGCAGGCAAGACCCATGTCGGTCACATGCGGGCCGGGGTTGCAGGCAAGGCTTGCGCCGACCACCGCCTTGAAGCTGCGGAGCGGCGGCGCCCAGTCGGCCACCGTGTCGGCTGCGTCCCGCAGGGTACGGAAGGCGCGCGCGATCTCCTTGGGCGCCGCGTCCGACAGAAGGCCCGCGACCGGCAGCGGCAGCAGTGCCGTGACCTCGCCATCCCTGGCCACCGCCATGCCGCCGTCGCAGCCGATCAGCGCATTCGCGGCCGCCGCCATGTCCGACGGCGCGCGGCCAAAGACGGTCAGGTTGTGGCTGTCATGGGCAACGGTTGTCGCCAGCGCGCCGGTCCAGGACCCCCAATCCTCCAGAAGGCCCAGGACGGGGGTGGGTGCGGCCAGCCCGTGGCGATGGACCACCGCCATCATGAGCACGTCCGGCGGCAAGTCCAGCCGCCCGTCCCGTACCGTCAGGACCCGGCTGCGCCATTCGGTAAAGCGGGGGCGAAAGATCGTCTGCACCTCGACTTCCGTCCCGTCGGGCGCGTCGATGCGCAGGATGAAATCGTCTGGCCGCATGGGCGGCACGCGCACCGTGCCGCGAAAGCCCGCGCTGATCTCTGATGCCGCCGCGGTCAGCGCCACGCCATCCCGCGCTACCTCGCGCCCCGAGGCAAAGACCCGCCGCACCTTCAGCGCCGCCAGATCGTCCAACACCACCAGATCGGCCCGCCGCCCCGGCGCGACCAGCCCCAGATCGGCGCGGCCCAACCGCATCGCCGCATTGAGCGTCGCGGCGCGCAGCGCCTCCATCGCGGGCAGGCCATAGCCAATCAGCCGGCGGATCAGGTCGATCATGCCGCCCTTTTCCACCAGATCGTCGGGAAAGACATCGTCGGTGCACAGCGTCAGCGTCTGCGGCACGCGGGGCAGGGCCATCAACTCGGCCACCACCCCCGGCAGGACGTAATCATGGGATCCGCGCAGCTCGACCGTGAAGCCCGCGCGCAGCTTTTCCACGATGTCGGCGCCCGAGGTGATTTCGTGGTCCGAGCCGATCCCGGCGGCGGCGAACCCTTGCAGATCGGCGCCAGAGAGCCCGCGGGCATGGCCGCAGACGAGCTTGCCGCTGGTCAGCCCCGCATCGATGATGCCGCGCATCCGGGGGCTGCGGTCCAGCACGCCGCGCATGTCCATCACCTCGGCCACGCCGTGGATATCGGGCCAGGACAGCATCTCGGCCATCGCATCAGCGCCCAGATCGGCGCCCGCCCGTTCCAGCCCCGGGGCCGAGGGCACGCAGGAGGGCGCAAGCGCCAGCACCCGCAGGTCAAGGCCGCGCGCCGCTCCGATCGCCCAGCGGACGCCGTCGAGTCCCGCGACATTGCCGACCTCATGGGGGTCCCAGCAGACGGTGGTGGTCCCCTGGGGCACGACCACCTCGGCATAGCGGCGGGGCGTCATCATCGAGCTTTCGATATGCATGTGCATGTCGATCAGCCCCGGCGCCACCACCGCGCCTGCAAGGTCGATCATCCGCGCCGCGTCGTCCCGCGTGCCCGGCGCATGGACCGAGGCGATCAGCGGCCCCACGATTCCCACATCGGCTGCGCGCGTTTCGCCCGTGGCCATGTCGGCGACGATGCCCCCCGTCAGCAGAATGTCAAAGGGCGCGCGCGCGCAGGCCGCGGCCACGGCGCGGTCGCGCAGGCCAGCGTCGTTCAGGTCATCGGCACGGGCGTCGGTCGCGGGGTTCGGGTTTGTCATCGGGTCTTTCCTTTCGCGGCATGGGCCAGCCCGCCCATGAAAAGCGCACGTATCCGCTCCGCATCGGCATCCGTGGCGATCAGGGCGTTCGGTGCGGCTTTGGCCGCGCGCCACTCGATCACCGTCATGCCCCGCGTCAGGCGGCCTGAAAGCTCGCAATCCAGACGGGCGGGGGCAAAACTCACGGTGTCGGGCGCAACCAGCGCCGCAGCCGCGACCGGATCGTAAAGCGCCATCGGGCGGGTGCCATCGGCGGCGATGCGGCAATACCCTTCCATGAGCCCCGCCAGCAGCGACGCATGGGGACCCGCCCGGCCGGCCAGCAGCCGCACGTCGTCCAGCCCCACCGTGACCTGCCGGCAGGGGTCAAGACCCACCATTCGGATCGTCACGCCAGCATCGATGACGACCTGCACCGCCTCGGGGTCGACCGCGGCGTTGAACTCGGCCGTGGCGGTGTGGTTGCCCCGCCCGGGCGCGCCGCCCATCCAGATCAGCCGCATCCCCTGCGCCAGATCGGGCCGTGCCAGCGCAAAAACCGCAATATTGGTCAGCGGCCCCAGCGCCAGCAGATCGCGCCCGCCCCCTTCGGCAAAGCGGATCAGGGCGGGCAGCATGGCGGGCAGGTCAGGGCCGGCGGGCGGCTCGGGCAGGGCGGTGCCCCCCGGCATGCCGTTGTCGCCGAGCACATAGCCCGCCGTCACCAGATCGCCGACCAGCGGCCGCGCCGCCCCGCCGTAAAGCGGAAAGTCCCAGCCAAAGAGGTCCGCCGCCGTCCGCGCATTGGCGATCACCCGGGGCAGGGGGCTGTTGCCCGCGACCAGCGACAGGCCCGCCACGCGCCGCCCCGAGGCCACGACCATCGCCACGGCGGCAAGGTCGTCGAACCCCATGTCGCTGTCGATCCAGGCTGGGGTCAAGACGGGGGCCAAGGTCACGCCCGTTCCAGCGCGACGGCGCCAGCCTGCGGCAGGTCAAATCCGATCTCGGCCCCCATCGCGTGACGCGGCGCGCTGGCCGGGGCCTCGGCCTTGATCTCGCCCAGGGGGGTCGCGAGCAGGTATTCGACCATCTGCCCCAGATAGGACGCGCCGATCACCCGCCCCCGATGCGGGCCCGTGCCCAGCACCACCGCCTGCGGCCGCCAGGCCAGCGCCGCCGCCCCGCCCGCAGCGAAGCCGGGATCGAGCCGCCCCGCCAGCTTGCCGTCCGTCAGCTCAAACGTATTCTCGAACCCGATGAAGCGCGCGACGAAGGCCGATACGGGGCGTTCATAGATTTCCTCGGGGGTGCCGGTCTGTTCGATCAGCCCGTCGCGCATGACGATGATCCGGTCGGCAAGCGCCAGCGCCTCGGCCTGGTCATGGGTCACATAGACCATGGTGATGCCCAGGTCGCGCTGCAGCCGCGACAGTTCCGAGCGCATTTCCAGACGCAGCCGCGCGTCGAGGTTCGAGAGCGGTTCGTCCAGCAGCAAAAGCTTGGGTTCCACCACGATCGACCGCGCCAGCGCCACCCGCTGTTGCTGCCCGCCCGACAATTCGCGCGGCTGGCGCCCGGCAAAGGCCGCAAGCCCGACCGAGGCCAGCGCCGCCTCGACCCGCCGTTTCAGATCCGCCGCCGGAACGCGCGCGAGCCGCAGCCCGAAGGCCACATTCTCATAGACCGTCAGATGCGGGAACAGCGCATAGGACTGGAACACAAGGCCCACGCCGCGCCGGTTCGGCGCCACATGGGTGATGTCGCGCCCGTCCAGAACGATGCGCCCGCCCGCAGGTTTCATCAGCCCGGCGATGGCACGCATCGTCGTCGTCTTGCCGCAGCCCGAAGGGCCGAGCAGCGCCACGAGCTCCCCGGCCTTCAGGCCGAAGTTCAGCCGGTCTACCGCGACAGTGCGCCCATAGCGCAGCGTCAGGTCGTCAAGGGTCAGGAAAGCGTCAGACATAGCGTGAAAGCCCCAGGAGCCGTTCCGCAACCATCACGACGGCAAGCGTCATCAGCGCCAGAAGGCCCGACAGCGCCGCGATGGAGGGATCGTAGTTGAATTCCATGTAGAACATCATTTCGATGGGCAGGGTGGTGATGCCCGGCCCGGTCAGGAACAGCGACACAGGCACCTGATTGAACGAGGTGATGAAGCCGATGATGAAGGCTGCCATGATCCCGTTGCGGATATTTGGCAGCACGATGCGGAAAAAGGCGCCGGCCCGGCTGGCGCCCAGCATCACGGCGGCCTCTTCGATATCGGGGCGCAGGTTCACAAGGCTGGCCGAGACCACCCGCACCGCATAGGGCACCAGAAGCGCGGTGTGGCCCAGAAAGAGCGCAACCGTCACCGTCATCCCCGTCGGGATCACCAGATGGCGCAGCAGCGCAAGGCCTACGATGATCCCTGGCACGACGATGGGGGCGGTCACGACGGACCGGATCGCCTCGGCCCCCGGGGGGTTGTAGCGTTCCAGCGCATAGGCCGCGGGCACGCCCAGCACGAGCGCGAGCAGCGTCGCCCCCACCGCCAGCACCATCGAGAGTGTGAACGAGGCGCGGAAGCTCTGGATCTCGAACACCCGCGCGACCCAGCGCAGCGACCAGCCCTGCGGCGGGAAGGAAAGCGCCTCGCCGGCCGAAAGCCCGGCCATGCAGATGATGACGAAGGGGCCGATCAGAAACAGCAGCACCAGCGCCAGAAGAAGATGTCCCGCGGCCTTCATGCCGTTCTCCTCCGTTTCACGGATGCGAGGCGGCGCAACAGGATGTTCGCGGCTACGCTCATCACGATCAGGATCACCGCGATCACCGCGGCCGAGGCATAATCATTCGCAACCGCCACGCGCTGATAAAGCAATGTTTCCAGCATCAGGACCTTGGACCCGCCCAGGATGGCGGGCGTCACATAGGCGGTCAGCGAGCCGACAAAGACCAGTGTGCCGCCCACCACCAGCCCCTCGCGCGTCAACGGCAGGATCACCTTGAAGAACACCGAGAACCACGAGGCCCCCAGCACCCGCGCCGCCGGCACCACATCGCGCGGCAGGTTTTCCAGCGACGAGATCAGCGGCAGCACCATCAGCGGAAAGAAAAGCTGTATCAGCCCGATGAACACGGCGGTTTCAGTGAACAGGAACCGGATCGGTTCATCGGTCAGCCCGACCCATCCCAGCGCCACGTTCACGAACCCCGTCCGCCCCAGGATCACCAGCCAGGCATAGGTCCGCGCCACGGGCGAGATCATCAGCGGCAGGACCAGCAGCGCCACCAGCCGGCCCTTGGCGCGCGGCCCGGCCTCGACCACCGCGAGCGCGACACCATAGCCGATCACCGCCGACACCGCCGTGACCCAGAAGCCCAGCCGCAGCGTGCGCAGGAACACCTCCTGGTTCAGGGGGCGGGAAAAGAAGTCGATGTAATTGGCCAGCGTCCAGGCGCCATCAGCGCGGAAGGCGCCGGCCAGCAGCACCAGCACCGGCAGAATGAAGCCCAGCAGGACGAAAAGCGTCGCCGGGGCGATCAGCGCAAGGCCGATGCGTCGGTTCTCGAACATGTGGCGTGTTCCCTTGCGGGCCGGACACAAGGCCCGGCCCATGCGCCTTCAGCGGGCGACGTTGTTGTTCCAGCCCTCGATCCAGGCGTTGCGATGTTCCAGCTGCACCGCCGGCGGGATGAAGCTGATCGCGGCCGCCGTCTCGGCGCCATAGGTCAGCCCCTCGGCGATGTCCTCGGACACGGTGACGGTGGTGTTGACCGGGCTGTCGATCAGGCCCTCGGCCAGACGGGTCTGCACCTCGGTCGAGAGCCAGAAGTCGATGAACTGATGCGCAAGCTCGGCCTGCTCGGTTCCTTCGACCACGGTCAGGACGTTCATGCCGCCGGTCTGGCCCTCGGCCGGTTCCGCCCAGGCGACCGGCAGGCCCGTGCGCAGGATGTTCGACCAGCCGAACCGGCCAACGACGGCGGCGAGGATTTCCTCTTGCTGCAAAAGCTGCGGGATCTGCGATCCGCGCTCGTAAAAGGTCACGATGTCGTCACGATGCTCGGCCACCATGGCGATGGCAGTGTCGAAATCGTCGCTCTCGCCGCCTGCCGCGCGCTCGATCATGTAAAGCGCCAGTGGCCCTTGGGTCGTGGTGATGTTCGGCAGCGCCACGCGGCCGCGCAGTTCGTCGCTGAACAGGTCGAGCCAGCTGTCCACGCTCACCTCGTCGGACCGATAGACGATCGAGGTGCCATAGAACGTGTAGCCGATGGCATGGTTGCCGCCGACCGGATCGCGGGCAAAGTCGTAAAGGCTGTCGAGATTGGTGATCGCGGCGGGGTCGATCGGCTGGATCAGGCCCTTTTGCGCGGCCTCTGCCGCATCGGCATCCGAAAGCGCCGCGACATCGATCACGGGGGCTGCGCGGTTCGCCTCGAGCTTGGCCAGCCGTTCGGAGCTGTTCCCGGTCTCGACCACCAGACGGCAGCCGCAGATCGCCTCGAACGGGTCGTAAAGCGCGGCCTTGTATTCGTCCTGCGCGATCCCGTAGACGGAAATGGTCAGCGTCGGCACCTGCGCCAGCGCGGGTGTGGCCGCGCCAAGCGCAAGGGCTGCGGCGGTGGAAAACAGTCGGCGTGTCATCTCTCGTGTTGTCCTTCCTGTTGTGGGCCGGTCCTGGGCCTGTTCTGGGTGAGTTTCATGATCGGGGTGCCGGCCCGCTCGACCCGCGCGCGACCAGCGTGACCGGAAAGATCCGGCCCGGGGCGGCGCCGTCGGCCAGCACGGCCAGCGTCTGTTCGGCAATAGCGGCCAGATCCTGCCGCACGGTGGTCAGGGCGGGCGACAGGATGCGGCCCCAGATCAGGTCGTCGAACCCCGTGACCGAGATATCCTGCGGCACGCGCAAGCCCCGCGCAGCCATGGCGGTCGCAAAGCCCACGGCGGCCGCGTCATAGGCAGCGGCACAGGCGGTCGCGCCCCCCAGATCGCCGCTCATGTCGGCGCCCATGGCCCAGTCATGCACACTGTCGAAATCCGGGCGCAGCGCCACCACCTTCCAGCGGACGTCGCGGATGCGGAACACCTCTTCCATGCCGCGCTGGCGTTCGGCGCTGACGGTCGATTCCTCGGCGCTGACCAGGATGACGACGCGCCGGTGGCCCAGATCCGCCAGATGCCGCGCCACCTGCCGCCCGCCGTCGCGGTGATCGCAGGACGCGGCGTTGAGCGGGTTCGCGGCGCTGTCCACCACTGCCATCGGCACGGGCAGCGCCAGATCGGCAAGGTTCGATCCGCGCAGCGGGATCACCACCAGCCCGTCCACACCGCGCGCGACGATGTTGCGGATCTCCTCGCGCTGGGTCTCGGCCGCGCCCATGCTGTCGGCGACCATGATCGCCATGCCGCGCCGCTTGGCCGCGCGCTCGAACGCCTGCGCAAAGACGGGAAAGAGCGGCATCGCGAAATCAGGCACCACAAGGCCGATATTCGCACTTTTGCCGGTGCGCAGCGACCGCCCCGCATGGCTGGGCACATAGCCGCTCCGCGCGGCCTCGGCCCGGATGCGTTCGGCCAGCTCGCGCCCCACCCGGCCCGTGCCCCGCAGCGCGTTCGACACGGTTGCCCGCGACACGCCAAGCGCATCGGCAATCTGCTGCATTGATCCGGGTCGGGTTTCGTTCATCTGATTACACGAGAAACCAAGTTTGATGGCTCGATTAATCAACCCATCGCGCAGCGCAAGCACGATCTGGGGCAACACCTGTCCCAACCGTGCAAAAAACGCGCGCTGCCCGATTTCCGGGCATGGTTGCGCCTGATTACGCCGCAAGGGGCGGCAAAGCGTGGCTTACCGCCCTGATGCCGCGACGGCATGTCAGATGTGATTTGACGGCCCGGGTGGACAGGGCGTTCCACAGGGGGCAGGTTCTTCCTCATCCGGACCCTGCACTGCCCCGAAAGGACCCCGATGCGCCCCGTCCCGTCCGAGCCTGAAATCCTCGACTTCATCGATCAGGTGGCGCGGTTCTATCCCGACGATGCGACGGGGGCCTCCGTCGCGCAGCAGCGGGCGTGGTATGACCAACTGTGCCGGGCCTTCGACCCGCCCCCGCCCGCAGGGCTGACATGGGAGGACGGGACCGAGGCCGGCATCCCCGTCCGCCGCTATCGCCCCGCGACGCTTCATCACGATGCGGTCGTGCTTTACCTGCACGGCGGCGGGTTCGTCGTGGGATCGCGCGACAGCCATCACGCGATCTGCGCCGAGCTTTCGGCGGCGCTTGGTGTGGCGCTGATCGCGGTTGACTACCGGCTGGCGCCCGAACACCGCTGGCCCGCCCCGGCCGAGGATTGCGCTGCGGTGCTGGCCGCGCTGACCGGCGCCGGCCAAAGCGTCATTCTGGCAGGCGACAGCGCCGGCGGGCAGCTGGCGGCCGGGGTCGCGCTGGGGGCAGAGAGGGGCGCGCTGCGGGGGCTCGCGCTCATCTATCCGACGCTGGGCGGGGATACCTGCGCCGGGTCCTATGTGGAAATGGCCGAGGCGCCGGGCCTCACCACCGCCGATGTGCTGTATTACCGCGCGATCCTTGCGGCCCCGGCCGACGATCCGGTCGCCAACCCCCTGCTGGCCGCCGATCTGTCGCATCTGCCGCCCACCTTTGTCACGGCGGCGCGGTTCGACCCCTTGCGCGACGACGCGGCGGCCTTTGCGTCGCGGCTCATTGCGGCGGATGTCGCCTGTTCCTATCGCTGCGAGCCGCAGATGGTGCATGGCTGGCTGCGCGCGCGGCACATGAGCCCCGGCGCAAGGGCGGGCTTTGCGGCGCTGGTGCACGGGATGGCGGGGTTCCTGACGCCCTAGCGGCGGCGCAGGGCCGAAGGCGGCTCACCAAACCGGGCGCGATAGGCGCGGCTGAGCGCGGACTGGGCCGAAAACCCGCAGCGCAGGGCGATTTCCGACAGGGGGGCGTGGCTGTCCGCCACCAGCCGCCGCGCCGCCTGCAGGCGCAGTTCCAGGGCGTAATCCTTGGGCGCCATCCCGATTTCGCGCGAGAACAGCGCCTGCAGCCGCCGCAGCGACAGGCCCACGGCACGGGCGGTCTCGGCCACGGGTTCGGGGGTGTCCAGCCGGCCCTCCATCCGGGCAATGGCGGCGGCGACGCGCGGATCGCCACCGCTGCGCGCGCCCGCCGCGATGGCAAGCCGCTGGCTTTCGCTGGGCGGGCGGCGCGTCAGGATGAAGGTGCCGGCGACCTCCATCGCCAGCGCCGGGCCGTGGCGCGCCTCGATCAGCGTCAGCATCATGTCCTGCGCCGGGCCCGCGCCCCCGGCGGACAAAAGCCGCCCGTCCATCACATAGCGGTCGGGCACCAGATCGACCTCGGGGTGGCGGGCGGCGAAATCCTCCAGATCCTCCCAATGGGTAGTGGCGCGTCGCCCCTGCATCAGCCCCGCCGCCGCCAGAAGCCAGCTGCCGCTGTCCACCGCCACGATCAGCCGCGCCCCGCGCGCCGCCCGCCGCAGCGCCGGCACGATGCGCCCCCGCGCCATGTCGCGCGCGCCATATCCCGCCAGAACCGCCAGCACCTCGGGCGGGGGGTCGGCGGCGTCGGCCAGCGCCGCATCGACCGGCAGATGCACCCCGCAGGTGAGCGGCACCGGCGCGCCGTCATCCGACAGGATGCGCCAGCGATAGGCGCGGTGGCCGAGATGGCGGTTCGCGACCCGCATCGGATCGACGATCGACCCCAGCGTCAGAAGCGAGGCATTGGGCATGACCAGAAGGCCAACATCAAGCGGAGGGATTGTGGCGCGTTCCGTCATGAGCGCAGCGTATTCCGTCAAGCGGCGTCGCGCAACCTCCCTATCCTTGGCCGCATCAAGACGCAGTTTCGAACGGAGTTCCCGATGCCGCTTTCCCCGAACCGGGAGGTATTCATCACCTGTGCCGTCACAGGGTCCGGCGCCACGCAGGATCGCAGCCCGCATGTCCCCCGGTCCCCCGCGCAGATCGCCGACGCCGCGATCGCGGCGGCAAAGGCGGGCGCGGCCATCGTCCATTGCCACGTGCGCGACCCTGAAACCGGCCGCCCCTCACGCGATCCGGCGCTCTACCGCGAGGTGACGGAACGTATCCGCGACAGCGAGACCGATGTGGTGCTGAACCTGACCGCCGGGATGGGCGGCGATCTGGTGCTGGGCGGGGTCGAGGCGCCCTTGCCGCCCCGCGAGGGTGCCACCGACATGATCGGCGCGACCGAACGCATGGCCCATGTCGCCGAGTGCCTGCCGGAGATCTGCACGCTCGATTGCGGCACGATGAACTTTGCCGAGGCGGATTACGTGATGACCAACACGCCCGGGATGCTGCGGGCGATGGGGGGCATGATGACCCGGCTGGGCGTCAAACCGGAAATCGAGGCCTTTGACACCGGCCATCTGTGGTTCGCCCGCCAGCTGGTCGAAGAGGGCGTGCTGGAGAGCCCCGCGCTGGTGCAGCTATGTATGGGGGTGCCGTGGGGCGCGCCGAACGACCTGAACACCTTTCTGGCGATGGTGAACAACATTCCGGCGGGCTGGCAGTGGTCAGCCTTTTCGCTGGGCCGCAACCAGATGGATTACGTCGCGGCGGCGGTGCTGGCGGACGGCAATGTCCGCGTGGGGCTGGAGGATAACCTGTGGCTTGCGCGCGGGCAGCTGGCGACCAATGCGCAGCTGGTGGAACGGGCCGTGACGATCATCGAAGCGATGGGCAGCCGCGTGATCGGCCCGGGCGCGGTGCGGGAACGGCTCGGCTTGACGAAACGCGCCCCGGTTTTGACAGGGGGCGTCGCATGACCGGTTTGGTGACGGGCCCCGTCCGCAAGGCCGCGATCATCGGCGGGGGCGTGATCGGGGGCGGCTGGGCCGCGCGGTTCCTGCTGAACGGCTGGGATGTCGCCGTGTTCGACCCCGACCCGGAGGCGGAGCGCAAGATCGGCGCGGTGATCGCCAACGCGCGCGCGGCACTGCCTGCGCTGTCCGACACCGGCCTGCCGCCCGAGGGACGGCTGAGCTTTGTCCCCGACATCGCCGCGGCCGTCACCGGCGCCGACTGGGTGCAGGAGAGCGTCTCGGAACGGCTTGACCTGAAACACCGGGTGCTGGCCGAGATCCAGGCGGCAAGCGACGCGCCGGTCGGCTCCTCGACCTCGGGGTTCAAGCCGTCCGAACTGCAACAGGGGGCGCGGGCGCCGGGGCGGATCTTTGTCGCGCATCCGTTCAACCCGGTCTATCTGCTGCCGCTGGTCGAACTGGTCCCGTCGCCCGCCAACGCGGCGGATGACATCGCGGCGGCGCAGGATATCCTGCGCGGGATCGGCATGTTCCCCCTCCTGGTGCGCAAGGAGATCGACGCCCATATCGGCGACCGCCTGCTGGAGGCGCTCTGGCGCGAGGCGTTGTGGCTGGTCCATGACGGCATCGCCACCACCGAAGAGATAGACGAGGTGATCCGGCTGAGCTTCGGGCTTCGCTGGGCGCAGATGGGGCTGTTCGAGACCTATCGGATCGCCGGGGGCGAGGCCGGGATGCGGCATTTCATGGCCCAGTTCGGCCCGGCACTGGAATGGCCCTGGTCGAAACTGACCGACACGCCCCCCTTTACCGAAGCGCTGGTGGACCGCATCGCCAGCCAGTCGGACGCACAGTCGGGGCATCATTCGATCCGCGATCTGGAACGCATCCGCGATGAGAACCTCGTGGCCTTCCTGCGCGCGCTCAAGGACCGGGACTGGGGCGCGGGGCGGGTGCTGAACGCCCATGACCGCCTGCTGGCCGACCGCCTGCCGGCCGAGGCCAAAGCGTCGTCCGCGACACCCGATGTCGCAAATGAGACAGAGCTACTGGTTCTTCCCGGATGGATCGACTACAACGGCCACATGACCGAGAGCCGCTATCTTTTCGCGGGGTCGCAATGTGTTGACCAGTTCCTTGGCGCCATCGGCGCGGGGATCGACTATGTGCGCGGCGGCCACAGCTATTACACGGCAGAAACGCATCTGCGCCATCTGGCCGAGGCAAGGCTGGGCGACCGGCTGACGGGCCGCGTGCAGGTGCTGGGCCATGACGAAAAGCGCCTGCACCTGTGGATCAGCCTGTCGCGGCGCGATGACGGGGGCGAGGTGGAGATCGCCACGATCGAGCAGATGCTTCTGCATGTGGATACAGGCGCGGGCCGCACCTGCGCGGCCGCGCCCGGGGTGCTGGCCCGGCTGGGGGACCGCGCCGCGCGCGACAGCCGGCTGCCCCGGCCGGACGCCGCCGGGCGGCATGTGGGGGCAGGGCGCCCCTTGCCGGGGCTTGCGGTTCCGGCATGACGGTGCGCAGCGACTTTCCCCATGCGGTGACGGAAACGCCGCATCTGTGGATACCGCTGCCCGACGGCACGCGGCTGGCCGCGCGGCTGTGGCTGCCCGACGGGGAAGGGGCCGCGCCGGTTCCCGCGATCCTCGAATATCTGCCCTATCGCCGGCGCGACGGAACGGCGATGCGCGACCAGCTGACCCATCCTTACCTGGCGGGCCATGGCTATGCCTGCCTGCGGGTGGACATGCGCGGCAATGGCGACAGCGACGGGCTGATGACCGACGAATACACGCCGCAGGAACTGGACGACGCGGTGGCCGTGATCGACTGGATATCGCGCCAGCCCTGGTGCAGCGGCGCGGTTGGGATGATGGGGATCAGCTGGGGCGGGTTCAACTCGCTCCAGGTGGCGGCGCTGGCGCCGCCCGCGCTCAAGGCGATCATCACGCTCTGTTCCACGGTGGACCGGTTCGCCGACGACATCCACTACAAGGGCGGCGCGATGCTGGGGGAAAACCTTGGCTGGGCGGGGACGATGTGGTCGTTTTCCTCGCGCCCGCCGGACCCCGCGATCCGCGACGACTGGCACGCGGTCTGGCTGGACCGGCTGGAGCGGGAGCCCTTTCTGGCCATCCCGTGGTTCCGCCACCAGCGGCGCGATGCCTACTGGAAACACGGGTCCGTCTGCGAGGATTACGGCGCCATCCGCGCCGCCGTGCTGGCGGTGGGCGGCTGGGGCGACAGCTACAAGAACGCGGTGCCGCAACTGGTGGAACACATCCGCGCGCCGGTGCGCGGGATCGTGGGGCCGTGGATTCACAAATACCCCCATTTCGCCGCGCCCGAACCGCGCATCGGCTTTCTGCAAGAGGCCGTCCGCTGGTGGGACCGGCATCTGAAGGGGGCCGCCGGGACCGGGGACGATCCGGCCTATGCCGCCTATCTGATCCATGGTGACCGCCCCGCCGCGTGGTATGCCCATCGCCCCGGCCACTGGATCACCGCCCCCGCATGGCCGGACCCGGGCGTGGCGCGGCAGGACATGGCGCTTGGCCTGACGCCGCAAGGACACGGGACGCTGGGTGACACGAGCGGCGATTTCGCCCTTCCCCTCGCCAGCCCGCAGGATTGCGGCATCGACAGCGGAGAGTTCTGCGCGATCTTCCTTGGCCCCGAGATGCCCGGCGACCAGCGCCGGGACGATGCGCTTTCGGCCTGTTTCGACAGCGCGCCCCTGGGCCAGACCGATATCTTCGGCGCGCCCGCCCTGCGGCTGCGGCTGAAAGCCGACCGGCCCGTGGCGCATGTGGTGGTGCGGCTGAACCACCTGCATCCCGACGGCGCCTCGACCCGGATCAGCTGGGGCGTGCTGAACCTCTGCCACCGGAACGGGCATGAGGTGCCGGAGCCCCTGACCCCGGGGCAGGAAATCGAGGTGACGGTGCCGCTTGATCATATCGCCTGGCGGCTGCCCGAGGGGCACCGGCTGCGCGTCGCGATATCCGGCAGCTATTTCCCGATGATCTGGCCCGCGCCGGAAAAGGTCACGCTGACGCTGACGGGCGGTGCGCTGTCGCTGCCAGTCCGCCCGGGGGCAGGGGATGCCGATGAAGTCACCTTTGCGCCGCCCGAAAGCGCGCCGCCCCTTGCGCTGGAGATGCTGCGCGCGGAATCGCACCGGCGCGACACGACCATCTGCCGCCGGACCGGCACCGTCACCCTGACGATCGAGGATGATTTCGGCGAGGCGCGCGACCCGAACCATGGGCTGATCGCGGGCTCGGTGCTGCGCGAACGCTGGTCGATCCACCCCGATGAGCCCACCTCGGCCCGGGGCGAGACCCACTGGACGCAGGTCGTCGAACGCGACGGGCTGCGCCTGCGGACCGAGGCGCGGACGGAACTTTGGTCCGATCCGCGCGAGTTTCACCTCCGGGCGCAACTGGAGGCCTATGAGGGTGACCGCCTGATCCATTCCCGCGAAATCCGGGAGAGCATCCCGCGGGATCATCTGTGACAAACGCCCCGGCAAATGCCATGATCCGGGGCAAAAGCCCGAAGCTGAGGAACCGAGAACCACACCGATACCGACAAGACGACCAGACCAGACGCAACCAGATGAGGCCCGCATGGCAATTACGCCGCAACCGGGCACAACAACAGGGAAGCCGGAAATGAACGACGAACTCAAATACCTTCTGTCCCGCACCGTGCGGGGCAACCTGAGCCGCCGCCACTTTCTGGGCCGGGCGACAGCGCTTGGCCTGACCTCTGCCGCGGCAAGCACGATGCTGACCACGGCGGTGCGCGCCGACGGGCCGCGCAAGGGGGGTACGCTGCGCATCGGGATGCAGGGCGGCGGGTCGACCGACAGCCTCGATCCGGCGCTGGCGGCCAACCAGGTGACGTTCCAGTTGCTGCGGATGTTCGGCGAGCCGCTGGTCGAGCTCGACCCCTCGGGCGAGGGGCTGGAAATGCGGCTGGCCGAGTCGGTGGACAGCACGCCCGACGCACGGGTCTGGACCTTCCGCATCCGGCAGGGCGTGACGTTCCACGACGGCACCACGATGACGCCCGACGACGTGCTGGCGACCCTGCGCCGCCATTCGGACGAGAATTCGCAATCGGGCGCGTTGGGGATCATGCAGGGCATCGAGGACATGGCGGTCGATGGCGACAATGTCGTCATCACGCTTGCCTCGCCGAATGCGGACCTGCCCTATCTGCTGGCCGATTACCACCTGCTCGTGCAGCCCAAGGGCGGGGCCGAGGCGCCTGCGGCCGGGGTGGGCACCGGCGCCTACCGTGTCGTGAACTTCGAGCCCGGCGTCCGCGCGGTGTTCGAGAAATTCCCCGACCACTGGGACGAAAGCCAGGGCCATTTCGACTCCGTCGAGATCCTCGTGATCAACGACAACACCGCCCGCACCTCGGCGCTGCAATCGGGGCAGGTGCATCTGATCAACCGGATCGACCCCAAGGTCGCGGGCCTGATGGGGCGCGCGCCGAACGTGCAGATCACCAACGTATCGGGGCGCGGGCATTACGTCTTCATCATGCATTGCAACACCGCGCCCTTCGACAATGCCGACCTGCGCATGGCGCTGAAGCTCGCCGTGGACCGGCAGGACATGGTGGACAAGATCCTGATGGGCTATGGCAGCGTCGGCAACGATTTCCCGATCAACGCGGCCTATCCGTTCTTTGACGACACGATCCCGCAGCGCGAATACGACCCGGAACAGGCGGCCTTCTATTATCAGCGGTCGGGCCATGACGGGTCCCCCATCGTCATGAGCTGTTCCGACGTGGCCTTTGCCGGCGCGATGGACGCGGCGGCGCTGTTTCAGCAATCGGCGCAGGCGGCGGGCATCCCGCTGCAGATCCAACGCGAACCGGGCGACGGATACTGGTCGGATGTCTGGAACGTCAAACCCTTCTGCGCGTCCTACTGGGGCGGGCGGCCGGTGCAGGACCAGATGTATTCGACGGCCTATTCCTCGACCGCCGACTGGAACGACACACGGTTCGAGAACGCCGAATTCGACAGCCTGCTGGTCGAGGCGCGGGGCGAACTGGATGAAACCCGCCGCCGCGAGATGTATTCGCGCATGGCCTATCTGGTGCGGGACGAGGGCGGGCTGATCCTGCCGATGTTCAACGACTTCATCTCGGCCAATGCGACCGAGTTGCAGGGCTGGATCGACGACCCGAACCAGGATCTGATGAACGGCTACGCCCCGCATAAATGCTGGTTCGCCTGAGGGCGCGCCGGATGCAGGGCGGTCTGTTGCTGAAACTGGTGGTCCAGCGCATAGCGTTGGGCTGCCTGTTGCTGTTCGCGGCCTCGGTGCTGATCTTTGTCGGCACGCAGATGCTGCCGGGCGACGTTGCGCAATCGATCCTGGGGCAGTCGGCGACGCCCCAGGCGCTGGCCAATCTGCGGGCCGAGCTGGGGCTCGACCAGCCACCGCTGACGCGGTATCTCAGCTGGCTCGGCGGCGCGCTGCAGGGCGATCTGGGGCGCGCGCTCAGCAACGGGCAGGACATCGCGGCGGCCATGTCCACCCGGCTGGGCAACACCCTGTTCCTTGCGGGGACGGCGGCGGCCATCGCCGTGCCGCTGGCGCTGATCCTCGGGCTGGTCGCGGTGCGCTATCAGGGGCGCTGGCCCGACCGGCTGATCTCGGGCACGACGCTTGCGACGATCTCGGTGCCGGAATTCCTGCTGGGCTATCTGGCGATGTTCGCGCTGGCGGTGCAGTTCCGGGTCTTTCCCTCGGTCTCGACCATCCATGCCGGCATGAGCCTGATGCAGAAGTTCGAGGCCATCGCGCTGCCGGTGCTGGTGATGGTGCTGGTGGTGCTGGGCCACATGATGCGGATGACCCGCGCGGCGATCCTGAACGTGATGCAATCGGCCTATATCGAGACGGCGGAACTGAAGGGCCTGCGCCGCTTTACCATCATCGCGCGCCATGCGCTGCCGAACGCGGTGGCGCCGATCGTGAACGTCGTGATGCTCAACCTCGCCTATCTGGTGGTGGGCGTCGTGGTGGTCGAGGTGGTCTTTGTCTATCCCGGCATGGGCCAGTATCTGGTCGATCATGTGTCGAAGCGCGACGTGCCGGTGGTGCAGGCCTGCGGCCTTGTCTTTGCGGCCGTCTATATCGGGCTGAACATGGTCGCCGATATCGTGGCGATCATCGCGAACCCGCGGCTGAGGCATCCGAAATGACGCGTATTCCCCCCCTGGCCCTGATCGGGCTTCTGGTCACGGCGGTCTTTTTCGGGGCCGCCATCCTTGCCCCCTGGATCGCGCCCTATGGCATGGCGCAGGTCGCGGGCGGCGTGTGGGAACCGATGTCGGCGGATCACTGGCTGGGCACTGACAGTATCGGCCGGGATCTTTTGTCGCGGATGATCTGGGGCGGGCGCGTCACGATCTTTGTCGCGCTGGCCGCGACGGTCGTGGCCTTTGCCACCGGCGCGACGCTCGGCTTTCTGGCGGCGGTCGCGGGCGGTTGGGTCGATCAGGCGCTGTCGCGTTTCGTCGATCTGATGATGTCGATCCCCGCGCTGATCATGGCGCTGGTGATCCTGTCGGTGATGCCGGTGACGCTGCCGGTGCTGATCCTTGTCATGGGCCTGATCGAGGCCACGCGGGTCTTCCGCCTGTCGCGGGCCGTCGCCGTGGATATCGAGGTGATGGACTTTGTCGAGGCCGCCCGCCTGCGCGGCGAGGGCACGGGCTGGGTCATCTTCCGCGAGATCCTGCCCAACGCCTTGTCGCCCCTGGTGGCCGAGGCGGGGCTCCGGTTCATCTTCATGATCCTCTTCATCTCGACGCTTTCCTTCCTGGGGCTGGGGGTGCAGCCGCCCCTGGCCGACTGGGGCGGCATCGTGCGGGAAAACAAGGACGGGATCGTCTATGGCGTGCCTGCGGCCCTGTTCCCGGCGGTGGCGATTGCCGCGCTGGCCATGTCCGTCAATCTGGTCGCCGACTGGATATTGACCCGAACCTCCAGCCTCAAGGGGGGCCGCGGATGAGCGCGCTTCTGGAAATCGAGAACCTGAAGATCGAGGCGACCTCCTACCCGCCCGGCGAGGCCCCGCGTGACGTGACCATCGTCGATGGCGTGTCGTTGCGGCTGGAACGGGGCCGGGTGATGGGGTTGATCGGCGAGTCCGGCGCCGGCAAATCCACCATCGGGTTGTCGGCCATGGCCTATGGGCGCGGCGGCGTGCGGATCACCGGGGGCGCGGTGCGGCTGAACGGGCGCGATATCCTGGCGCAGGGGCCGGGCGGGCTGCGCCGCATCCGGGGCAAGGCCGTGACCTATGTGGCGCAGTCGGCGGCGGCGGCCTTCAACCCCGCGCGCCGGCTTATGGAGCAGGTGATCGAGACGACGCTGGCCCAGGGCACCCCGCGCGCCAAGGCCGAGGCGCGGGCGCGGGCGCTCTTTGCCCGGCTGGGGCTGCCCGATCCCGACCGGATCGGCGCGCGTTATCCGCATCAGGTCTCGGGCGGGCAGTTGCAGCGGGTGATGACGGCGATGGCGCTCTGTCCCGGGCCGGAACTGGTGATCTTCGACGAACCCACCACCGCGCTCGACGTGACGACCCAGATCGAGGTTCTGGCCGCCATAAAGGAGGCGATCCGCGATACCGGGGTCGCGGCCCTCTATATCACCCACGATCTGGCGGTGGTGGCGCAGGTCTCGGACGAGATCATGGTGCTGCGCCACGGCAAGACGGTGGAATGCGGGCCGACCGAGCAGATCATCAACGCCCCGCGCGAGGAATATACCCGCGCGCTGGTATCGGTCCGCCAGGTCGAACATCCCGCCAAGCCGCCCGCCGGCGCGCCCGTCCTGCGGATCGAGGGCGTGACCGCGCGCTATCCCGGCCTTGCCGCCGATGTGCTGAGCGACATCACGCTCGATCTGGCGCCGGGGCGGACGCTTGCCATCGTGGGCGAAAGCGGTTCGGGGAAATCGACGCTGGCGCGGGTCATCACCGGGCTTCTGCCCCCGGCCGAGGGGCAGATCCTCTTTGACGGGCGCGCCGTGCCACCCCGCCTCGGCCAGCGCGGCAAGACCGACCTGCGCGAGTTGCAGATGATCTACCAGATGGCGGACACGGCGATGAACCCGCGCCAGACCGTGGGCACGATCATCGGGCGGCCGCTGACCTTCTACTTCGGGATGCGGGGGGCGGAACGCGACCGCCGCGTTGCCGAGCTGCTGGAAGAGATCGAACTGGGCAAGGGTTTCGCCGACCGCTATCCGGCGGAACTGTCGGGCGGGCAGAAACAGCGGGTCTGCATCGCCCGGGCGCTGGCGGCGCGACCCCGTCTCATCATCTGCGATGAGGTGACATCGGCGCTCGACCCGCTTGTGGCGGAGGGTATCCTGCGGCTCTTGCAGCGGTTGCAGCAGGAGGAAGGCGTGGCCTATCTGTTCATCACCCATGATATCGCGACGGTGCGCGCCATCGCCGACGACATCGCCGTGATGCACCGGGGCCGCGTGGTGCGCAGCGGACCCAAACCGCAGGTGCTGGCGCCGCCTTTTGACGCCTATACCGAGCTTCTGCTCGCCTCGGTCCCCGAGATGCGGCAGGGGTGGCTGGAAGAGGTCATTGCCACCCGCCGCATGGCGAGCGGCGGGGAATGACACCCATCTAGTTCGTGCGGCTAATTCGTGCGGTCACGCGTGGCCCCGTCGCGGCGGGGCAGGTCACGGGCCTGCATGTCCTCCAGCACGGCCATGACCTCGTTCCTCGTGCGGGGCAGGGCCTGCGGCTGTTCACGCTGCAGATAGGCCAGCAGTTCCTCGCGGATATAACAGCGCAGGTCAAAGGCCTTGCCCGCATTGGTCGCATCGGCAAGGATGCGGACCTCGATCTCTCGCGCGCTGAAGTCGGTGACCTGCAGGGCGAATACCTCGCCCCGCCAGAGGGGGGAGGACCGCACGATCCGTTCCGCCTCGGCCCGCAGCGCGGGCACGTCGGTCGCAAAATCCAGATGGATCAGCACGACCCCCAGCAGCGTCGCGTCATTGCGCGTCCAGTTCTGGAAACTCTGTTCCAGAAAGTAGCTCAGCGGCACGATCAGCCGCCGCTTGTCCCAGACGCGGATGACGACATAGGTGGCGGTGATTTCCTCGATATTGCCCCATTCGCCCTCGACGATCACCGCGTCGTCGATCCGGATCGGCTGGGTCAGCGCAAGCTGCACGCCCGCAAAGATGTTGCGCAGGACCGGCTGCAGCGCCAGACCGACGACGATACCGGCGGCACCGGCCGAGGCCAGAAGGCTGACGCCATACTGCCGCACCCCCTCGATCGTCATCAGGGCGACGCTGAACCCCACCGCGATGATCAGGATCGACCCGACCCGCTGCAGGATGCGCGTCTGGGTCACATGCTTGCGCGCCAGCAGGTTGTCCTCGACGTCGATCCGGAAGCGGCGCAGGTGCAGCGACATCCAGATATCGAGCGCCGTACGCACGAACCATGTCACGCAGGCGATGAAGGCGATCAGCAGGATATGGCGCAACAGCGCACCCTGCTGCGGCGGCAGGGGCGTGATATTCGCCGCGAACGAGGTCGCCATGATCATCAGTTGCAGCTGAACCGGGCCGCGCGTCCGTGCCAGGAGAGGCCGCCAGAAGGTTTCATCCCGCACCAGCCGCGTCAGCAGCAACCGGTAGAGCAGAAAGCACACCGCCCAGGCGGCAGAGAGTGCGGTGACAAAGATCAGGGCGGTTTCGGTCCAGTAGGGCATGGGTCCTCCGGCGGGCTCCGGTTCGTTCCGCGCGGATTTGGTTCATGACATTCGCTCATGGGGGGCGGCGCCGGATGCGCGGAAGAAGGCGCTGCCCGCCCAATCTGAACGGGAGCGGGCGCAATGGGTTCCGAAATCGGGGCGAAAGAGGACGCTGCTGCGGGATTTCGCCCGGATATGCGCCTGTTCAAGGCGGCTCTGCGTGCAGGAGGGGCGGGTGTGGTGCCCGCCCGCCCGTTCAGCCGTTCACGTAGGCCGCATAAAGTTCGGCCGCGCGGGCGGTCACGGGCCCGGGACGGCCCGTCCCGACCTTGCGCCCGTCGATCATCGTGACCGGCGTCAGCCCACCCAGCGTGCCGGTCACGAATGCCTCGTCGGCGCCATAGACCTCGGCCAGGGTATAATCCTTTTCCAGCACCTCGCCGCCCGCCTCGCGCCAGAGCCGGATCACGGTCGCCCGGGTGATCCCGTTGAAACAGGTGGCCCCGGTCGAGGTCCAGAGCGCGTCGCCCCGCACGATGAAGAAGTTGGTCGAGTTGCAACTGGCCACGAAGCCGCGATCGTCGAGCATCAGGGCCTCGTCCGCGCCCATGTTGATCGCCTGGATCAGCGCCTGGATGAAGTTGAGCCGCGAATGACTGTTGAGCCGCAGGTCGAACACGTCGGGCGTCGAACAGCGGATGGTCGAGGTCATCAGCCGCAATCCCCGTTCCTTGAGCGCGGCGTTCGGCTGCTTGTATTCCGCCACGATCACGACGGTCGCGCCGCCGGTGATGAAGCGCGGGTCCTGGTTCGGCGTTGTCTTCAACCCGCGCGAGATCATCAGCCGGATATGGGCGCCGTCCTCCATCCCGTTATGGCGGAGCGTTTTCCAGATCTCGCCGACCAGCGCCTCGGGTGGCATCCCGATATCAAGCTGGATCGCGTTCGCGCCCTCATAAAGCCGGGCCATATGCGCATCGACCGACAAAAGCCGCCCCTTGACCAGCCGCAGCCCCTCCCACACGCCGTCGCCCAGCACAAAGCCTGCGTCGAAGACCGAGACCTGCGCCCGGTCGCGCGGAAAGAAGGCGCCGTTCACATAGACCTCGACCCCGTCATTGCGCGGATCGGGCGCATAGCTTTGCGCGCTTTGCATCGTGGGGTTGGTCATCGGATCGTCCTTCGTCAGAATTCGAATTGCTTGTGGCGCGCCAGAAAGGCCTGGGTGCGCGGGTTCTGTGGTCCCTTGAGCACGGCGTCGGGTGGCCCCTCTTCCTGGATCACGCCGTCGGCCATGAAGATCACGCGGTTCGCGAAATGATAGGCAAAACCCACCTCATGGGTCACCAACAGCATCGTGCGCCCCTCATCGGCAAGGCTGCGGATCACGCCCAGCACCTCGCCCACCAGCTCGGGGTCGAGCGCGGATGTCGGCTCGTCGAAGAGCATGAGATCCGGGTCGAGCGCCAGCGCCCGCGCGATGGCCACGCGCTGTTTCTGTCCGCCCGACAGGCGTGATGGGTATTCCTGCGCCTTTTCCGCCAGCCCCACCCGCGCGAGTTCGCGCATTGCGCGCGCCTCGGCCGTGGCGCGGTCCTTGCGCTGCACGGTGCGCAGCCCCTCGGTCACGTTGCCGATCGTCGTCATGTGCGGGAAAAGGTTGAACTGCTGGAACACCATGCCGATGCGCTGGCGGACGGCGGTCAGGCTTGCTTCGGGATAGATGCGGCTGCCGTCCGGGCGAGGGCGGCCCAGCACGCGTCCGTCGAGGGTGATCTCGCCCGAGCTGGGGGTTTCCATGAAGTTGAGGCAGCGCAGAAAGGTACTCTTGCCCGAACCGGAGGCGCCGAGGATCGCGATCCGGTCGCCCGCCATCACGTCGAGATCGATGCCGCGCAGGACATGGTTGGTGCCGAAGCTCTTGTTCAGGCCGCGGATGCGCAGGACGGGGGCCTCTGTCATCGGTCAGTCTCCTTTGGCCATGCGCCGTTCCAGCACATAGGTCGCGCGCACGATCGGATAGAGGATCGCAAAGAACAGCAGCGCGACGACGGTATAGGCCTCGATCGGGTTGTAGTTGAAGGACGCGATCATCCGCGCCTGATGCAGCATCTCGCCATAGGCGATGGCCGAGGCGAGCGTGGTCATCTTGAAGATCTCGATGCCGCGGTTCGTCAGCGCGGGCAGCATCCTGCGCAGCGCCTGCGGCAGGATGATGCGGCGCATGATCTGAAGATGGCGCATCCCGATGGCGCGGGCGGCCTCCCACTGGCCGGGGTCGAGCGACTGGATCCCTCCGCGCCAGATCTCGGCGGAAAAGGCCGCCGAGTTCAGCGAGATGCCAAGCGCCGCCGCCATCAGCGGGCTGATGTCAAAGGGCACCAGCATCGGAAAGGCGAAATAGAACCAGAAGATCTGCACCAGAACCGGCGTGTTGCGGAAGAACTCGATGAAGGCCGCGGCGGGCCAGCGCAGGACGCGCCGCTGCGAATAGCGCGCAAGCCCGATCACAAGCCCCAGCGAAAGACCCGCCGCCAGACAGATCGCAAAGATCCGCAGCGTACCCAGAAGCCCGGACAGCAGCGCCTCCCGGTACATCCAGACCGAAGAGAAATCCCAAGCATAGCCCATCAGCCGGCCCCTTGACGCACGGTGTTGTCGCCGCTGACCGCAAGGCGTCGCTCCACCGCCTGCACAATCAGGCTGAGCCCGAATATCACCACGAAATAGATCAATGCGGTGGCGGTGAATATCTCGATCGGGCGAAAGGTTTTCTGTGCCAGTTCATTGGCCTGATAAAGCAGGTCGGCATAGGACACGGTGGCAACCAGCGTCGTGGTCTTCATCAACTCGATCGCGCGTTCGGTAAAGGCGGGGATCATCCGCTTGACCGCCTGCGGCAGCACGACCCGGCGCATCACCTGCGGGCCGCGCATCCCGATGGCGCGCCCCGCCTCCCATTGGCCACGCTCGACCGAGACGATGCCCGCGCGGAACACCTCGGCGAAAAAGGCCGAGGACTGGATGGAAAAGGTGATCGCCGCCGCAAGATAGGGCGTCATGCGGATGTCGATCAGGATGGGCAGGGCAAAGAAGAACCAGAACAGCTGAACCAGCGGCGGCGTCGTGCGGAAGAACTCGATCACGAATCCCGCGGGCCAAGCCAGCCAGCGCCGGGGCGAAAGCCGTCCGAGCGCCAGCAAAAGGCCCAGCGGCAAGCCAAAGGCCAGCGCCGTCCCGGTGATGGACAGCGTTCCCAGAAGCCCCTGCCACAGCAGATCCGCGTTGGCGAGCACGGGTGTGAAATCCCATTGATACATCAGTCTCTGGCCTTGTGGTTCGCCTTCGGGCGTTGCCTGCGAATGCGGGGATCGCCCGCGCGGGCTGGTTCATGGGCCCGGTCCGCGGGCCGGCGACACCGCGTCGGGCGCGGGATCCCCCGCAGGTCAGAGCCGTTCACGCATGATCGGCGGCACGGTCGCGGGGTCGAGCCCGAATCCGGTCAGGAATTCCTCATACCACGCCTGGGTCTGCCCGGACCGATAGTATTCGCCGATCTTTTCGTTCACCCAATCAAGGAACTCGGTATCTGCTTCTTGCCGCAGCCCGACCGAAGAGGGGCGCGATTCCACCGGCTGTGGCACAAGGATCTGTCCGCGTCCCAGCCGCTGGCGCGCGGCGATCAGGGGCGGGTGGAACAGCGTCACGGCATCCACGCGCCCCGCCTGAAAGGCCGCGATCGCCTCGGGGTTGCCCGGGAACCGCTGAATATCCGCATCGGGGGTGTGTTCCGTCAGAAAGGCATCCATGCTGGTCGCCTGCGGCACGGAAATGCGAATGCCCGGCTGGTTCAGATCGGCCCAGTCGGTCACCTCCAGATCATCGCGGGCCAGCACGGCAAGCGAGTAGTAAAGCAGCGGCGTTTCCGGGAATGCGAGTGCCTGCCGACGTTCCTCGGTCGCGTCCAGAACGAACATCATGTCGATGCGGTTCGACTGCAGCGCGGCGACGGCGGTACCCCATGTAACCTCGACCGGCTCGAACCGGACGCCGAGTTCCTCGGCCATCGCCCGGCCCATGGAGACGCCAAGGCCCGATGACCATTCCCCCGTCGCAGGGTTTACCGAATACCAGGGCGGCGCCTGCGTCACGCCGACCCGCAGCACGCCGCTGCTGCGGATCTGTGCCATGGTCCCGTCCTGCGCCATTGCGATATTTGCGGACATGCCGATCACGCTGGCGGCAAGGCCCGCCAGCACCACGCGTCTTTTCATTTTCGTTCTCTCCTGTTGGTCGTTTATCCCTGCAAGGCGCCTTGCGCCTCGACAAAGGCTTTGGTTCTGTCCAGCCCGCGCTGCATGTGATTGCGGATCTCGTTCTTCATCGCGTCGAGATCGGCGCCCGTGGCAAGCCGCAGATAGTCATCGTGGCTTTCGCGCAGGGGGCCTGTCAGTCCATGCGCCCGGTGATGCGCCGCCCAGTAGAGTTGCAGCCGCCCGCGGATGCTGTGCCAGCTGGCCAGCAAGAGACCGTTGCCGGCCCATTCGTAGACAAGTCCGTGCAGGTCAAGTTCTGCCTCGATCGCACGGGGGTCGTCGGCCGCGTCGATCGCGGCCTGGAGCGCGTCATTCCGGCGACGCAGTTCCTCGCTGAAGGCATTGTTGCGGCGAGGCCAGGCAAGCTCGAACGCGAATTGTTCGAGACAGGCGCGCATGGCGTAGATGTCGTTCACGTCCTGCAACGAAAGTTCGACCACCCGCGTTCCGGTATAAGGGACGCTGACCAGAAGCCCTTCCTCGATCAGTTGGCGCATGGCCTCGCGCAGGGGGCCGCGGCTGGCGCCCAGACGCAGCGCCAGCGCGGTCTCGATCAGGTGTTCGCCGGGGGCGAACTCTCCCTCCAGGATGGCGCGGCGCAAAAGGGCCGCGATCTGGGAACCCATCGTTTCGCGCTTGAGCGATAGCTGAACCATATGATGTGGCCTTGTTTGGGGCAGCGGGTGCGCCACGAAGAAAGCCTAACCGGAGGCTTGCAGATTGTCAACAATCTACGTATTGTTAGGCGAGGTGCGCCGGTCATAATCAGCCGGCGATACCGCCTTTGATTTCAGTCTGGCGATTTCCGCAGCAGTTGATTTTGGCGGCATGGGGGAGTAATGATGTTATCAATGAGCGACGTACATCATCAATTTGCACCGGTCAAGCGCAGTGGTCCAAGGCCTCATGGCACAGCCATCAGACGCCCCGCACCTCTTTTCAGGCAGATCGCCCTGCGCCACTCATCGTTGCCGCGCTGGCGGTTGGCCGGGGGCGGCTCCGCCTTGCCCGAGACGCGGCGAACGGCTAGTAAGCCTTTGATTTGATAGCGGGAGTAAACAGCGTGCGCCCGACAGTGCAGGACGTGGCGAAACAGGCGGGCGTCAGCCTTGCCACAGTCGACCGGGTGCTGAACAACCGGCCGGGGGTCCGTGAAAGGACCATCGCAAGGGTCGAGCAGGCGATCGCCGCGCTCGGATATGTGCGGGATCTGTCGGCGGCCAATCTGGCAAAGCGTCAGGCCTATCGCTTTGCCTTTGTCATTCCGCAAGGGGCGAACAGCTTCATGCGGGGCCTGGAGGCCGAGATCGAGGCCGTTAGGCGCCATTCCGCACATGACCGCACCGAAATCACGATAATCAGGGTTCCGGCCTTTGACGGCCCGGCGCTGGCAGCTGCATTGAACGGGATCGATCCGGAGCGCTGTTCGGGCGTCGCCGTCGTTGCGACCGAGGCCCCCGTGGTCCGCGACGCGCTGGCGCGACTGCGGCGCCATCATGTTCCCGTCGTCACGCTCGTCTCCGACTTTCCGAATGTGCAATGCGATGCCTATGTCGGCATCGACAATGTCGCGGCAGGGCGGACCGCGGCGCGCCTTATGGGCAAGTTCCTGGGCGAGCGCTCGGGCAGCATCCTCATGATCGCGGGGTCAATGCTGGTGCGCGATCATGTGGAACGTCGCATGGGGTTTGAGCAGGTCATCCGCAGCGATTATCCGCATCTTGCCGTGCTGCCGGTCATCGAGGCGCGGGATGACAGCGGGTTGGTCCGCCAACATGTCGCCGACAGCCTGATGGCGCGGGATGACGTGGTTGGAATCTACAGCATGGGGGCGGGGAACAGGGGACTGATCGAGGCGCTCACCGGATTGCCGCACAAGACCCAGGTGGTCATCGCCCATGAGCTGACCGACCACACCCGCCGCGCCCTGGCTGACGGAACGGTGGACGCAATCATCCATCAGGATGCGGGTCATGAGGTGCGCAGCGCCTTGCGTATCCTCAAGGCCCGGATCGACAGGACTGCGCTGCTGGCGGGGCAGGAAACCATCCGCATCGAGATATATCTCAACGAGAATCTGTCTTAACGGGCAGGTTGATCCTCCGACACGGCATGCTTTGGGCCCCGCAATCCCGCGTTGACACCTCGACGAGCAATGAGGTACGTCCATCAAGCAGGAGGGCCGTTTAGATTCGGCCCCAAGTCAGGGCACTGGAAGCCGGCCAACCTCGCGCTGCCGGAAAATGGCGGCGCGCATGCCGCCCTGAAACCATGAGGGAAATCAAGTGACGTCGATGACATTCGCAATCATAGTTGGAAGCCGCGGGTTTTTCCCGGGCCATCTTGCGGCCACAGGGCGCGAACACATGATTGCGGCGGTGGAAAGGGCTGGCCACAGATGCGTCGTCCTCGGCCCCGAGGATACCGAACACGGGGCGGTGCAGTCGTTCGAGGATGCGCGGAAATGCGCGGCGCTCTTCAAGCGGCATGCGGAGGAGATTGACGGGATCATCGTGACGCTGCCCAATTTCGGCGAGGAACGCCCGATCGCAGACACGATCCGCCTGTCCCGGCTTTCGGTGCCGGTGCTGATCCAGGCGACGCCGGACGATCCGGAAAAGATGTCGATCAAGTGGCGGCGCGACAGCTTTTGCGGCAAGATGTCGGCCTGCAACAACCTGCGCCAATACGGCATCCGTTATTCATTGACAGCTTCGCATTGCGTCGATCCGGAGGGCGAGGAGTTCCAGCAGGATCTCGCGCGGTTTTCGGCGACCTGCCGGGTCGTGGGCGGATTGCGAGGTTTGCGCATCGGGGCGATCGGCGCCCGCCCGCAGGCCTTCAACACCGTGCGCTACAGCGAAAAGCTGCTGGAGGCGGCGGGCATCTCGGTCGTCACGCTGGACCTGTCGGAGATCCTGGGCCGCGTCGCGCGGCTCGATGACACCGCTCAGATGGTGGTGGACAAGATCGAGGCCATCCGCAGCTACATTTCCATCGACGGCGTGCCCCATCCCGCGATCCTGCGGCAGGCCAAGCTTGCCGCCGTGACGGAAGAATGGATGGCCGAGGCCGATGTCTCGATCAGTGCGATCCAGTGCTGGACCTCGCTCGAGGAAAACTACGGCGTCGTCCCCTGCACGATGATGAGCATGATGAGTTCCCGCCTGATGTCGAGCGCCTGCGAGGTTGACGTCTGCGGCCTGATCGGAATGCACATGCTCGCCCTCGCCTCGGGGACGCCAAGCGCTCTGCTCGACTGGAACAACAATTACGGCGGGCAGGCGAACAAGGCGGTCTGCTTTCACTGCAGCAACCTGCCCAAGGAGTTCTTTTCGAACTACCGGATGGATTTCCAGGAGATCATCGCCGGCACCGTGGGCAAGGAAAACACCTATGGCACCGTCGACGGCTCGATCCGGTCGGGGCACATGACCTATATCCGCGTCAGCACCGACGATGCCACGGGGCGCATCCGCGGCTATGTCGGCGAGGGGCGGTTCACCGACGATCCGCTGGAAACCTTCGGCGGGGCAGGGGTGGTAGAGATCCCCGCGATGCAGAAACTGCTGCGCTACATCTGCGAAAACGGGTTCGAGCATCACGTCGCCGCCAATTTCTCGGCGGTGAGCGATGCAGTGATGGACGCGACGCGCCAGTATCTCGGCTGGGATTTCCACCTGCACGAGGCATAGGGCGCGGGTCCCGTTGTCTTTCAGGCCCGGCATTTTTGGCTAAGGCCCGGGCCGCGCCTCGCAAAAAAATTGCTGAAAAGCAGCCTGGTAATCCCCCTGTCAGTCGTCACCGGCCGATGTGAGACGCGGGAGGGTGTTGGAGCGCACTTCAATCTCGGCTCCCATACGCTCCGATGTCAGCAAAGCAAGTCGCTGGACTGTTTGAATAACGTTCGCCTCGAACTCCTCGGTGAGCTCCTCGACCGGTACACTGACAGCGATGGAGGCGATCACGTTGTTCGCCACCCCGAGGATCGGGGCTCCGTAACATACCTTGCCGTCGGAGACGTATTCGCGGTCCTGAGTGTACCCCCGCGCGCGCGCTTCGTCGATCAGCGCGATGAGCTCTTTCACAGATCTGGGGGACTTCGCTGTAAGAGGCTCGGGAAATCCGTCACGGAAACGGTTTATGATGTCCGAATTGCTGGCCTTGGTCAAAAATGCATGTCCCGTCGAGGTGAAGGCCATCGGGAGGCGCATTCCCACGCGATAGGTGTACCAGGGCGTCTTGCTAGAATTGCGGACCGCAATATAGACGATGTCGTTGCCGTCCGGCACGGCAAGCGTGATGGTCGCACCGCGCAGCTCCACGGTGCTCTCGTCCCAAATCCGCGCGAATTCTGTGGCGATATCGCTGCGCCGCGTGAATGAGGTGGCCCATCGCATGACGTGTGGACCAATTGCATAAGTCTGGTCGGCGTTCCTGAGGAGCAGACCTGCCTCGACCATTGTGGAACACACGCCATGAACGCTGCTCCGCGGCAAGCCTGTCTTACGTGCCAGATCGGCCATCGTAAGGTTGTCCGGCGCTTCGGCAACTGCATCGAGGATCAGTACGGCGCGGGCGATAGCAGGCGAAGACGGTTTCCAGCGCAGCTCATTCACGGTCGTTCTCCGGATATTTTTCTCCGGCGCCAAGCCGGATCATGGCAGCAGATCATCCGATTTATATAGCCCGCCATCGTCGAAAAGCAATCGTTGACTTCACATACTGACGCGTGTACGAAATATATACATTGGTTCAGTATGCTGAACACGAGACAGGTTGACGATACGCCACGCCGACGACGGAGGGAGCCCTGATGGGGGACGCCATTCAAAGCAGTGATATTTTCAAAACCGACGCCTACGTGAACGGAAAGTGGCAGCCATCCCGAACCCGTTTCGACGTGACGAACCCGGCAACCGGTGAGATTTTGGCCGCTGTCGCAGATCTCAGCCGCGATGACGTGAAGGTTGCCATCGACGCCGCCGCGGCCGCGCTGCCGAACTGGTCGAAGCGCACGGCGAAACAGCGCGGCGACATCCTGCGGGCCTGGGCCGACCTCATGCTGGCGGAATCGGACCGGCTGGCACAGCTTCTAACGCTGGAGATGGGCAAACCCCTGGCGGAGGCAAAGACCGAAATTGCCTACGGTGCATCATTCATTCACTGGTTCGCGGAAGAGGCCCGGCGGGTCTATGGCGACATCATCCCGGGCCATCAGGTAGACAAGCGCATCCTCGTCCTCAAGCAGCCGATTGGCGTGGCCGCTTCCATCACACCTTGGAATTTCCCGAACGCCATGATTGCCCGCAAGGTCGCCCCGGCGCTGGCGGCTGGCTGCACCTTCGTTGCGCGCCCCTCCGAGCTGACGCCGCTTTCGGCGCTCGCAATGGCAGAGCTGGGTGCGCGTGCAGGCATCCCGGCGGGCGTCTTTAACGTCGTGACGTCGTTGGATGCGGCAGGCGTTGGCAAGGAGTTCTGCGAGAACCCCATCGTTCGCAAGCTCAGCTTCACCGGCTCCACCCGCGTTGGCCAGATCCTCATGGCGCAGGCCGCGCCGCAGATCAAGAAACTCAGCCTCGAGCTCGGCGGCAATGCCCCCTTCATCGTCTTTGACGACGCCGACATCGACGCGGCGGTTGACGGTACGATCATTGCGAAGTTCCGGAATGCCGGGCAAACCTGTGTCTGTGCCAATCGGATCTACGCGCAGTCCGGCATCTACGACGAGTACGTCGCAAAGCTCACTGCGCGGGTCGCGCAGCTCAGGGTCGGAGAAGGTCTTGGCGAAGGTGTCGAGATCGGCCCGATGATCACCGATGCGGCGCTGAAAAAGGTCAGGCAGCATCTGGACGATGCCGTGGAGAAAGGCGCCACGGTCACCACCGGGGGCAAGCCGGCCGCACAGGGCGGCCTCTTCTTCCAGCCGACGGTGCTTTCCGGGGCTACGGCAGAAATGCGCCTCGCCGCGGAAGAAACCTTTGGCCCTGTCGCGCCCGTGTTTCGGTTCGACACCGAGGAAGAGGTTATCGCGATGGCCAATGACACGGAGTTTGGTCTGGCCAGCTATTTCTATGCACGTGACATGGCGCGGATCATACGGGTGATGGAAGCGCTTGAAAGCGGAATGGTCGGGATCAACACCGGCCTTATCTCGACGGCCGAAGCGCCGTTCGGCGGCATCAAGTCGTCCGGCCTTGGTCGCGAAGGCTCTCGCTACGGTATCGATGAATATTTGGAGATGAAATACGCCTGCCTGTCGATCTGACGGGCATACATTTTCTCAGGGAGGAGAAAACATGAAGAAACTTGCTGCAACGGCCCTTGTGGCCGGCGCCTTCGCTGCGTCCGGCGCACTGGCCCAGGGTGGGGAAATCCATATCGGTGTCCCTGTCTTTCTTTCTGGTCCGTCCGCTGGACCTTTCGGAATGCCCGAACGCAATGCAGCCGCGCTGCTGTTCGATGCGCTCAACGAAGGATCTGTCCCTGCGCCCTATGGGACGATCGGAATAAATGGCCGAACAATCAGGGCGACCTATATCGACGAAGCCTCTGACGCGGTTGTGGAATACCGCAATCTCGTTCAGCGCAGCGGCGCGGAGGTGGTGATCGGATACACGTCTTCCGGGAATTGCAAATCCATCGCACCTCTGGCCGAAGAGTTGGAAACCCTGACCGTGCTGGTCGATTGCGGGACGCCGCAGATCTTCGAGGAAGTGGTAACAGACCCGCAGTTCCTCTTCCGAACCGGCGCGATGTCGACGATGGACGCCGTCGGCGCGGCGCGTTACCTGGCGGATCGCGGTGTCGACATGTCGCGGGTAGCGGGCATCAACCAGAATTACGCCTGGGGTCAGGATAACTGGCGTGACTTTACCGCTGCACTGACCGCCCTTGAAACGGAATCTGGCATCGTCTCGCAACAGTTTCCGCAGCTCTTTGCCGGACAATACGGCGCCGAAGTGTCGGCCTTGCTGACATCGACGCCCAAGGTGACCTTCACCTCCTTCTGGGGGGGCGATCTTGAAGCATTTGTCCTGCAAGCCGCGCCACGCGGCCTCTTCGCGAGGATGTCGATCCTGCTCACCTGCGGCGAGGCCCTCTTTCCCGGCATGAGCGCCGACATTCCCGAAGGGACGATCGTCGGCGCACGCGGACCCTTCAGCGTATTTGCCCCGGACACCGAATTGGCGAGGTGGTTCGCCGAGTCATATGCTGAACGTTTCGGATCGGCCCCGACCTTTCCGGCCTGGAAAATGGCCCAGGCTGTACTTGGGGTCAAAGCCGCCTATGAAGCTGCCGGAGCCGACGCAACGGGCGCCGATGCGGCAGCGAGTTTCAAGGGATTGGAATTCGAGGCACCCGGCGGGATCATCCAGATGGCCATCGGCAATGGGCATCAGGCGATACAGGGTATTTCCTACGGCACCTACAAGCTGGTCGACGGAAGGCCAAGTGTGGAGAATGTGATCTCCTATGATGCCGCCTGCGTCAACCCGCCCAACGACATGACGGCGATCGGCTGGATCGAAGCCGGCTTCCCCGGCGCAACCTGCGACTGAGGCCATCCTCATATTCGGCCGGGCAGAGCGCTCGCGAAACCTGCCCGGTTTCCTTGATCAAGAGAGGTTGTCTCCATGCTTCTTGTCACGGCCATCGTACTTGACGGGTTGAACTATGCCGCTTGGCTGTTCCTCATCGCCGTCGGACTGACACTCATCTATGGTGTCATGCGGATCCTGAATATTGCGCATGGCGCCTTTTATGCCATCGGCGCCTATGTCTGCGCCTCGACACTCGGCATCTATTACAGCGCAGGACTTCCTGACGCCCTGGCGTTTCTGGCCATGGGTTTCGCCGCGATCATCGTGGGTCTTTTTCTGGGACTGGTGATGGAACGCGGCATACTCAAACTGCTCTACGGCAGGGACGAGGTGCTGATGGTGCTGGTGACCTATGCCTTGTTCCTGATCCTTGAAGATGCCGTCAAACTGATCTGGGGGGTTGAAAGCTACTTTGCCTGGCAGCCCTATGCCTACCTTGGCTATGTCGAGATCAACGAGCTTCCCTACCAGATCTACGATCTTCTGATGATTGCTTTGGCTATCGCGCTTGGGATCGGGCTCTGGTTCTGGCTGGAAAAATCCCGGATGGGACGGCTGACGACCGCGGTCGTCGCTGATCGCGAAATCTCCGCTGCGCTTGGTATCAATGTAACCCGCATCTTCGCGACCACCTTCGCCATCGGGACAATCTTTGCCGTGGTTGGCGGAGTGGTGACGGCGCCCAAGATCGCCGTGACACCGGGCATAGGTGTCGAGGTCATCATCCTTGCCTTCGCCGTCGTCGTGATCGGGGGACTTGGTTCCATCCCCGGTGCGGCCATCGGCGCGATCTTTGCCGGCTATGCCAGGGCGCTGAGCGTGCACCTTGCGCCGGAACTCGAACTGTTCGCCATCTACGCGGTCATGTCCCTGGTGCTGGCGATAAAACCTCATGGGCTGTTTGCCCGGGCAGCGGGACGCAAAATATGATGAAGACAGATTTTCGCCGCGAGCACCTGTACATCGCCATCCTCGGCCTGCTGCTCATTCTCGGCTTTTTCTTGCCCTCCTGGCTCCGGTTTCTTTTGCAGACGGCGATCGCGGGCGGCTTGGTTTCCCTGGGCGTCGCGATACAGATGCGCGCCGGATTGGTGAACTTCGGTCAGGGGCTATATTTCTGCCTCGGCGGCTACGCCGTCGGCATGCTGGCCGCCAAAGCCGGGATCACCGATGTGGCGGTTCTTCTGGTCGCCTCGATTGCGGTCTCTCTGGTTGCCGGCGTGCTTCTGGGGCTGCTGCTGTCGCGCTACCGGGAGATCTTCTATGCGATGCTTTCGCTGGCGGTGTCGATGATCCTTTACGGCGTGCTGGTGAAGGCGGCCGGGCTCGGGTCAACCGATGGCTTCAACATACCCCCTGTCAGCTATTTCGGGTGGATGCCCGAACGCGCCATCCGCGCTAACGCGAACTACATCATGACTGTTGTGCTTGTGCTTGCGGCTTGCCTGGCGACGGCGCGCTATCTGAAATCCGGCGCAGGGATGCTCTGCGAGGCGGTGGCAGAAAACGAGATCCGGCTTGCCTATCTCGGCGCATCGCCGCGACGGGTTGTCTTCATCGCGATCGTCGTCGCTGCGGCGCTTTCAGGGCTTGGTGGCGGTCTTTATGGCATCGCGACCCAGCACGTCGACCCGATGATGACGAACTGGACCACGTCCGGTGGCTTCGTCTTCGTTGCACTTCTGGCCGGGCGTGGCTCGGTGATCGCTCCGGTCATCGGCTTCTTCGCGCTGGAACTTGTCCGGACCTACGCGCTCGATCTGGCCCCGAATGCGTGGCAACTCGTGCTGGGCACGGTGATGCTCGCGGTCATTCTCTTGCTGCCCGAGGGTCTCTGGTCACTGATACAGAAAAGGCAACGCCAATGAGCACTGCACCACTCCTTGTCACCACGAACCTGGAAAAGCGCTTTGGGGGCGTCGTCGCTGCGCGCGAGGTCAGCGTGACCCTGAACCGGGGCGAGATTCTCGCCGTGATCGGCTCTAACGGCGCCGGAAAGACAACCTTCGTCAATATGGTAACAGGCTATCTGAAGCCCTCATCCGGCACCATTCACTTCAAAGGACGGGACATCACCGGAATGGGCCCTCGCGATACCGCCCGCGCGGGCATTTGCCGAAGCTTCCAGATCAGCCAGATTTTCGCCCAGCTCACTGTGCTGGAAAATCTGGTGATGGCAGACGTCGCGGCGAGCGAGAACAAGGGCGGGCTCTCTGCCCTGGCGCTGACCGATGAACGGATCGAGCGGGCGCGACATTCGCTTGGACGGTTCGGTCTTGATGCGTTCGCGAACCGCGTTGTCGGATCCTTGCCGCAGGGCGTGAAGAAGCAGCTTGATATCGCGATGGCCGCCGTCACGGACCCGGCGATCATTCTTCTGGATGAACCCACCTCCGGGGTTTCGGTGGATGAGAAGATCGGGATGATGGAGAGCGTGATCCTGCCTTTGAACAACGAAGAGTCGACGGTGCTGTTCATCGAGCACGACATGGACATCGTGACCCGCTTCGCAACGCGCACGATTGCCTTCTATGAAGGCACCATCCTGGCCGACGGCGCGACGGCAGAGGTGCTTGCGAACGACAAGGTGCGCCAGTTCGTGATGGGAGGCGTCCATGCTTGAAGCCCGGAACCTGTCAGTTTCGATCGCGGGCACGCCGATCCTGCGCAATGCCGCACTGACCATCGAGCGGGGGACCACCGTAGGCCTCATCGGGAGGAACGGTGCCGGCAAAACCACCTTCATGCGGACGGTCATGGGCCTGCAAAAGCTCTCCTCCGGGCAGCTTGCGATTCAGGGCAAGTATCTGACCGAGGCGCCCGCCCACACCCGCGCGGCAATGGGGGTCGGATACATGCCGGAGGACCGCAGGCTGATCCCCGAGTTCAATGTGGAGGAGAACATCCTTTTGCCGCTGTATGCCTTGGGCCAGAAGCCGGATCCGGCCCGTTTGCGATGGGTGTACGACCTGATGCCGGAGATTGCGCGTTTCGCTGACCGGAAGGCCCTGTCACTTTCTGGCGGTCAGCAGAAGCTCGTGGCTCTCGGGCGGGCATTGATCGTCGGCCGCAATCTCCTGCTGCTTGACGAGCCGTTTGAAGGTGTCGCGCCGGCCTTGGCCCAACGACTGATCGAAGTGATCGCCGCGCTGCGGGGCGAAGGCCTTTCCGTGCTGCTTTCCGAATCCGATCACGTCCATTCCAGCAAACTTCTTGACAGGCTCTATGTCATCGAACGGGGCGAAATTGAGCGTGCACAGCTCGCTGCTGCATGATCCGGGCCGGCTCTGCCAGCCGAAGCAGCTTGTGTCGCGAGAGAGAACCCACGGGCGATCAAGAGGCGGCAGGCGCCTGCGCCGAACAGAAAGGAAATACGGCGATGAACCCATTCAGCTTCAATACCACGAAATGCATTCTCTTCCGCTCAGGGGCGGCGGCGCAGATTGATCAGCACACCAAGGCGCTTCTTGGGCCGCGGATCCTCATCGTGACGGATCCGGGCCTGCGATCGCTCGGGCTTGCCGACCCCGCCATCGCTGCGTTGGAGGCTGCGGGCCTAGAGGTTCATGTTTTCGACAGGGTCGAGGCCGATCCCTCAGTCTCGACCCTGATGGCTGCGGTCGAGGCTGGCCGGGCCGCCGACGTGACCGGTGTTCTGGGATTCGGCGGCGGGTCTTCGCTGGATGTCGCAAAGGTCGCCGCCCTGTTGCTCGGTTCCGATGAGGCGCTGGAGGATGCCTGGGGCGTCGGCAACGCCCGAGGTCCCCGCCTGCCGCTCGTTTTGGTGCCAACCACCGCGGGGACGGGATCGGAGGTGACGCCGGTTGCGATCCTGACTGTGGATGGCGACGAAAAGCGCGGCGTTTCCTCTCCGGTCATTCTTCCCGACATCGCACTGCTGGACGCTGAACTGACAGTCGGACTGCCCGCGGCGATCACTGCGGCGACGGGCATTGATGCCATGGTCCACGCGATCGAGGCCTATGGCTGCACCAATGCGAACAACAATCCGATTTCCCAGGCCCTTGCTCGCGAGGCGTTGCGGTTGCTGGGCGCGAATATCGAGATGGCCACGCACGACGGCAGCAACATTGCAGCGCGCGAAAACATGCTTCTGGGTTCGATGCTGGCCGGGCAGGCCTTTGCTAATTCACCGGTCGCGGCTGTCCATGCCTTGGCCTATCCGATCGGCGGGATCTTCCACGTTCCGCATGGTCTTTGCAACGCGCTCATCCTGACAGCGGTGCTTCGGTTCAACCTGTCGCATGCCAGGAATTCCTATGACGAGATTGCAGCTTGCGCCTTCCCGCACCTCGCGGATCATCCGAAGTCCGACCTGGCAGAGGCCTTCATTCGGGAATTGCAGGCGCTGATCGCCCGTCTTCAGATACCTCAGCGGCTGCGTGACGTCGGCATCCCGGAAGAGGCGCTCCCCCGGATGGCTTCGGATGCGATGAAGCAGCAACGCCTGCTGGTCAACAATCCGCGCCCGGTAGTCGAGAGCGATGCGCTCTCGATCTATTCGGAAGCCTGGTAACCGAGCCCGGCTCGGTCCGGGCGCGTTCTGCTGCGGTCTCAGCGCCCCAGCTGACGTTAGCCCTGCGTGGCGGGATGATGCGGCCGCAGGAACGGCGCGAGCAGCAGCATCGCAGCGCTGATCGCCGCCAGCAGCCATATGCTCGGCTGAAAGCTCCCGCTCCAGTCGCGCAGGAGGCCGACCGCAACCGGTCCGATCGCACCGACGATGTAGCTTACCAGCAGGACGAATGCATTCCACGAGGCCACCTCGGTGTCGGTCCGGGCGTTGTCGAGCGGCAGCGTCATCGAGAGCGTGAAACTGCCACCCGCACCGAATGCGATGAGTGAAACAATCACCAGCGGCAGGAAGCCGGGAGCGATGGCCATCCAGAAGACCCCGGCCGCGCCGATACCGGCCGCCAGAGCGAGAAAGAGCCTGCGGTCCTCATTGCGGCTGAGAGCGCCGAACAGCGGAGTCGCCACCAGAAATGCGAAGGTGAAGCAGGCGAGGATCAGCCCGGCCGACGCCGTCGAATGACCCAGCTCGACATAGAACTGCGCGAGCCATGAGATGAAGCTGTAGAACACCACATTGTTGAAGGCGAAGTAGGTGGCGATCAGCCAGGCTGTGCGGTTGCCGACTGGCAGGGGATACCGTGGGCCCGTGCCCCGCATGCGGGCGGTCACGTTGCGGGAGGCCACGTAGGCCCATGCCGCGACACCCAGGAGTGGCGGAATGGCCCAGAGTCCTGCCGGCAGACGCCAGCTGCCGAAGACCTGCCCCAGAAAGCCGGTGCCTGCTGCCGCGAAGGTGCTGCCCATTGACAGCGCCATTGCGTAGAGGCCCATCAGCAGCGCCACCTGCCGCGGAAATCCGGCCTTGACGAAGCCGGGCACCAATGCGCCCGCGATGGCGATGCCCGCGCCGACCCCGGCCGTGGTCGCGAACAGGGCGAATGTCGATCCGGCGTAGGCACGGGCCAGCGTCGCCGCCGCCAGCACGAGCAGCGCGACCACGATCACCCGGTCCCGACCGAACCGCCGGGCGAGCCAGGGTGTTGGCAAGGCCAGAAGGCCCATCAGAAGGGTCGGAATGGCGGTGAGCAGCGATGCCTGCGCGTGGGCCAACCCGAAGTCGTCGATGATCTCCGTCAGGAGCGGCCCTACGGAAACGATGCCCGGTCGAAGGGCCTGCGCGACGAGGATGAGACAGATCACCGCTACGCCGAACGGTACAGGCGGCTGACCGTCATTCGCCGGAGGGTCCACGCGCCGCGGGGGCGCGGCGCGTGGCTTCAGGGGCGGCACGGGAAAGGGAGGATCACTTCGCCTTTCGTAGATCAGGGGCAGTTGCATCGCATAGTCCAATCATGTCTTGCAAGGATGATCCGGCCCTCCCCAAACCCGGTCAGAACTGCTGGCTGGTCGGCCGCAGAACGATCGCATTGATGTCGACGTCTGCGGGCTGTTCGATCGCGAAGGCGATGGCCCGGGCGACGCTGGCGGCGGGGATCGCGCGCTCGTAGAAGTCGCGCACGGTGTCTGCCGCCGTGCCCGTCGTGCCGAGCTTGAGCTCGCTATCCACTGCGCCCGGCTCGATCGAGGTAACGCGGATATGCTCGCCGACTTCCTGACGAAGTCCCTCGGAGATCGCGCTGACCGCGAACTTCGTGCCCGAGTAGACGGTCCCGCCTGGCGCGAAGACCTTGATGCCCGCCACGGAGCTCAGGTTTATGATGTGGCCGCTTTCCTGTTCCAGGAAGCGCGGCAGAACGGCGGCGATGCCGTAGAGAACGCCTTTCACGTTCACGTCGATCATCTGGTCCCATTCGTCGGTGTTGACTTCGCTCATGGGACGGATCGGCATGAGGCCGGCGTTGTTGACCAGCACGTCAATCCGACCGAAATCGGCGACGACGCCTGCCACCACCGTCTCCACGTGGGCCTTGTCGGTCACGTCGAGGGCGTAGGCCCTGGCCGTGCCGCCTGCCGCCTCGATCTCGGACACCACGTCATTCAGCTTGTCCGTGCGGCGTGCGGCCACGGCCACCTTTGCGCCCTTGCCTGCCAGCAGGCGTGCGGTCTCGGCCCCGAGACCGCTGCTGCCGCCGGTGATGAGGACGACCTTGTTTTCGATGTTGTTGCTCATTTCGGTACTCCAATCTTGTAAATGCGCGGGATCGGTCTTCCCGTTCCGCGCGGTTGCCCTGATCTGGCGGAGGCGATGTCGGGCCTCCGCAGGGTTGATGGTCTCGGGAATGCCGGCGCGCTGGCCGACAGGTGTTACTCGGCGGCGGCCACCGTCGCCCTCTGATACGTCGGGTAGTCGGTGAACCCTTTCTCCCCGCCGCCGTAGAGCGTTGCCGGATCGAGAGGATTCAGATCCCAGCCATTGGCGATCCGTTCGGGCAGGTCGGGGTTGGCGATGAAGGCACGACCAAAGCCGATGAGATCGGCGAGGCCGCTCTCCAAAAGCCTTGCGCCACGCTCGACCGTATATTTGCCGGCGTAGATCACGCGGCCCGAGTAGATCTCGCGCACCGCTTCGCGGAAACTGACCGGCAGATCAGGCGCCCCGTCCCAGTCGGCCTCGGCGATCGACAGATAGGCGACGCCCGCCCGTTCCAGGACCTTGATGGCCTCGATGTAGGTCTTATGCGGATCGGACTCGACGAGGCCGATGTAGATGCGGTCCTGATCCGTGCTTTCAAACAGGGGCGTGAACCTGACACCGAGCCGGTCGGCGCCCACAGCCTCGGACACCGCGGCGACAATCTCCCGGAGGAACCTGAGGCGGTTCTCGAGCGAGCCGCCGTATTCGTCGGTGCGCGTATTGGAATGCTCGGAGATAAACTGGTTGATGAGGTAGCCGTTGGCGGAATGCAGCTCGACTCCATCAAATCCGGCGGCGATCGCGTTGCGGGCCGCTTGGGCGTACATGCCCACAAGCTCGTGGATCTCGGCCACGCTCAATGCGCGCGGCGTCGGCGGGGCGACCAGCTTACCCTCGCCGGGCGCGGTCTCGATGAATGCCTTTACCTTCTCGGGTGCGATCGCGGAGGGGGCGACCGGCGCATCGCCATTCGGCTGCAGTGCATTGTGCGAGACGCGGCCGACATGCCAGAGTTGTGCAAAGATGACGCCGCCCTCGGCGTGCACCGCGTCGGTGACCTGACGCCAGCCGTCGATTTGGGCGCCGGAGTAGATGCCCGGTGTCCAGGAATAGCCCTGTCCACGAGGTTCGATCTGCGTTCCTTCGGTCACGATGAAGCCGGCGCCGGCGCGCTGGCGGTAGTACTCGGCCATCAGCGACGTCGCGCTGTCGCCCGGCTGGGCAGCCCTTTGCCGGGTCAGCGGAGGCAGAACGACACGGTTGCGAAGGGTGTGACGGCCAAGCGTCACAGGAGTGAAATAGGGATCGGCATTTGTCATCGGGGTATCTCCGTATAAGCAGGCACAGCGCGAGCTGGCATCCGGAAGTGGCCGGGAGCGGTGTTGGAAATCGGGGTGGACAAGGAAGGCGGAAGGGGACGGCCCGGGGATGGGCCGCCCCCACTGGCGCTTACTTGTGGATCAACACCGTTTTCGGGTTGGTGAAGAGCTCGCGTCCTTCGCGGCCATGCTCGGTGCCCAGACCCGATTGCTTGACCCCGCCAAACGGAATGTCGACGCCCTGGGTGTGGATCTCGTTGACCCAGACCATGCCGGCTTCGATCCGGTTCGCGACCTCGACAGCGGCCTTGGTGTCACGACCCCAAACCGAGCCGCCCAGACCCCAGATCGAATCGTTGGCGCGCTCGACGGCTTCGTCGACGTCGTCGTAGACCAGGATCGGCACGATGGGGCCGAACTGCTCTTCCTGAACGATCTTGCTGTCTTCAGGCGGGTTGTCGACCACCGTGATCGGGAAGAAGTACCCCGACTGGCTTTCGTCGATCTCGCCGCCCAGCACGATGTTTTGTCCGTTTGCCTTGATGTCAGCCAGGAAGGTTTTCAACTTCTCGAACTGCATCTTGTTCTGGACCGGACCAACACCGACGTCGGCGTCGAGGCCATTTCCGACTTTGACGGTCTTGGCGTAGTCCACGAAGGCCTTCACGAACTCGGCGTGGATCGAGCGGGGGATATAGAGCCGTTTGATGCCGACACACCACTGCCCCTGGTGGCCAAGGGCACCCCAGAAGAGTTGCGGGATGATCGCCTGGTAATCCGCATCCGGCAGCACGATGGCGGCGTCGTTCCCGCCAAGTTCGAGCGTCACACGCTTGATCGAGCCGGCTGCTGCGCGCAGGACGTGCTTGCCGGTTTCGGTCGAGCCGGTAAAGCTGATCTTGGCTATATCGGGGTGATTGGTCAGCTGTGGCCCGAGGGCGTCACCTCCCGTTACCACCGAAAGAACGCCTTTTGGCAGCACGCTCTGGGCGATTTCGCCGTAACGCAGAGCCGTCAGCGGCGTGAACGGTGTCGGCTTCAGCACGAAGGTGTTGCCGGTGATCAACGCCGGTGCAATCTTCCACAGCGAGAGCAGCACCGGGAAGTTCCACGGTGTGATACCACCGACCACGCCGAGCGGGACGTGGTGCAGTTCAACGACGTGATTGGCGTTCTCCTCGACGATCTCGACGGGAATACGGCGTTCCGCAATCTGGCGGATGTAAGAAATCGACTGGTCGACTTCCGGTGTGGCCATCGTGCCCAGCGGCTTGCCCTGTTCCAGGGTCAGCAGATAAGCGAGTTCGTCGCGCTTCTCTTCCAGCGCGTCGGCAAACTTCTTGAGGTAGACCTCGCGCTCGTCATAGCTCAGAGCCGACCAGCTCTTGAAAGCGGTTTTTGCCGCGGCGATTGCCTCGTCCAACTGTTCCGCGGTTGCCGAAGGGGCCTGTGCAAAGACTTCGCCGGTGGCTGGATTGATGACGTCAAACGTCTCATCGGCCTGAACGAGCTTGCCCGCAATCGAAAGATGGTACGGCGCCGAGAAGAAATTGCCGTCTTCTGGCGGAACCTTTATCGTGGTATGTTCATTCATGATACTACTCCTGGTGGTATTATGGGAAGCCCTTGGGCCATCACATCCTTCTGGTCTTCCCGCTGATTGGGGTCGCATTTCGCGCCCCCACCCGACCGAGTGGCCACCGTTGGCGCGGTGGCGACTCGGTTTTGGCTCAATCAGCCCTTGCTCCGGATATCCTTCGCCTTACCCGGGTGCACAGACTTCATGAAAACTCCTCCTGTTTCGTTTGCTCACTTGGCGCCGAGGGCGATGGCCGCCGGGCCGAAATACCGCTGAGGCTGCATTGAGCGCCGAGTGGCAATGTCGTCTGGGACGACCGCCTCGCGCCGCGGCTGGGCATCAAGTCAAGATCCAGCTCTTTCGCCCATGTGGCGGCAATCGCAGTCATGCCAGTGGTCGTGTCGCCGTCGCCTTTCGTGTTGCTGTCATTTGCGAAATATAAAACTGACCGGTCGTCTATACTTGCGCGTTTGGAGACCGCCTGTCAAGGCTCTCCGCTTGTATATTGTTACTTTCCTGACAGCAGCAGATCCGTCGCGATCATCGCTGCGTCGAAGGGCGCGGGTTTGCGTTCGATCTTGGCCATCACGCTTGCGCCAAGCCACAGCTGATAAAGGGTCTCGGCGATATCGAACGGGTTCCGGGTGCTTTCGATCGACCCATCCTCTATCCCGTTCTTCAGGGTCTGGCACAGGCGGCTGATGATCCTGGACGTCCCTTTGCGAAGTTCAAGACGCATGTCCTCCGATATGTCAGACACTTCTGCTCCCAGCTTGACGGCAAGACATTTTCCTTCCGGATCATCGGCTTCCTGGTTCATTCTCCAGAAGCGCCAGTAGGCCAACAGCCGCTCGCGCGCGGGTTTTCCCTTGTCCGCCAGCATAGTCTCGAGCTCAGCCAGATAGCCGTCAAAGTAGTGCTCCAGCAGAGCCCGCCCAAATGCCTCCTTGGACTCGAAGTAATAGTAGAACGACCCCTTGGGCACGCCTGCTGCCGCAACGATCTCGCTCAGGCCCACGCCAGAGAAGCCGCGCGCCGCAACCAGGGCCCTCGCGCTCTCCAAGATGTGCATCTTCACGTCGCCGGGTCTTTCTTTTGCTCTCGTGTTGGCCATTGTTTGCCCCGAACTAGATGACTGGTCGAATAAGTAGGCCATGCTCTGCGAGCGATCAAGAGGCACCCAGCCCCCGCTCGTCAGAAAGTGGATGTTCCCCCTGAGGCATGCCGCCAATCGCCAGGGAGGTCAGGACAGCGACTCCGGTTTTGCGCGTTCCGTTCTACCAAGAGGGCATCCTGAGCTGGGCAACGATGTCTTTCACGTCTTGGGCAAAATCGCGGCCTGCTCCGTCAGTTGCACGTCTTGCGGTGCGGACAAAGAACTGCAGGTGCAACGGTTCCTCAAGCGTGTTGATTGCGCGGGTGGTCGTGTCGCGAATGCTGTGGAAATTGCCTGGCGGTTTGCTTCGCCGCCGGGGGGTTGGAGCCCTTCAGCCGGCGAGGGAAATGACATCGGTTCGGGGGCTGAGAGAGGGTCTCCTGCGCATCGAGCGACTTCACGTGAACGCGCTTGAACCACCCGAGGCGCACGAGCTGGACAATCCCACGGGCATCGTGATGATCACTTTGAAGCGCATCGCGGCGGAGGCCGCCCGAACATGCGCGCCTCCATCACCGAGACAGAGAAGTCCTCCCGGACGAGCCCCTCATGAAGCCACTGCGAGGGGCTGCCGGCCGCTTGAAAAAAACGCGCAAAATATCTTTGACACGACCCGAAATGACCGCAGTCGCCGGGGCGTCGTACATGGCGTTCGCCACAATAGTCACATAATCCCTATTATTCGCTGGACGATTCCACAGCGGGGCCCATTCTAAACTGGGTTGCGACAAATCGCCTATCTTGCTGGCAAGCAAGGAGAAGGAAGATGGCCCACACGGAACTGAATCTACGTGAGCGACGCGCGATCGAGGACATGCTGAATGCGAAGATGCCGGTCAGCAAGATCGCGACGGAGCTCGGTCGTCATCGGTCCAGCCTGTATCGCGAGATCAAGCGCAACCGGTTCGTAGACGCCGAACTTTCGGATCTGAATGGCTATTGGGGCCTGATCGCTCAACGCAAAGCCGACGGGTGCAGGTCGCAACGGCGTAAACTCCTGCGCGAGGCCAAGCTGCGAGAACGGGTCGAGCACTGCCTCAGCTGCGGCTGGACACCCGGGCAGATCGCCGGCCGAATGCACTACGAGGGCGCGCCGGAAAGGGTCTGCCAGGAAATGCCATGGCCGCAGGCGCAGCACGCCCGGCCGTCCCCTGTCTGGGGTGGGGTGTGGGCGCAGACGACGTCCCTGGCGGTGCGGCAGCGTGATCGTCCACGCTCGCAGGCTGCACGACCACCGTCTCCACGCTCGCGGGCTTTGGAAACACCTCCGCCCGCTGCACCTCTTCCCTTCCCGGGTCTTCTTCCATCTCTGGACGTAGGGATGCGGCATAGGCCGGATCGGGTCGCGTGATGGTCGGGATCCTCTTCCTCACCGCCCTGCCCTCACGCGGCCAGGATGTTGTTGAGGATGTCGGTCGCCTCTTCGAGGGCCTCGACCACATGGCGGACATGGGGACGCATGAGGGGGTTGGGATCGGCCTGCTTCTGCAGCGCGATAGCGTGGAGGAGGCCCCTCCCGTCCATCTCCTTGTAGACATGGCGGCGCATCATCACGGTCTCGACCACCGGAAACCGCGCGATTGCCGCCGTGATGAGGGCGGCATCGGCGCGCGTGGTCTTGGGATCGACCATGTTCAGCACGACATGGTGGCGGGGCAGGCTTTCGGGATCATCGACGCGGGCGCGGAGCTTTTCGAACCAGTCGGCCGTCTGCGCGCCGACATCGAGATCCGAGGTCGAGAGCATCACCGGGGTCACGATGTGATCGGCCAGAACGGCAATTCCGTCCGACCACTCCGCCCCGACGCCCGCTGTGTCGATGAAGATGAAATCCGACGGCGTCAAGCAGAAGACGGGATGCGGGCTCCCCCAGGCGGAATGCGGGCACACGGGTGCATCGCACGCGGGGCATAAAACACAGCGCGCGCGACAGAAGTCGCCATCCATACTGCGCGCTGCAGCCCACGGAAGACGGGCGACGCATGACATGCGCCATAGTCCGCGACGCAAAGAGCGCGATGCATCCTGCGCGGGACGGGACGCATCCGGCATCATGCGCAAGGCGGGCAGCGCGGGTCAACGGGCACTTGCCAGACGTCGCGATGCGGAGCGTGGAAGACGTGCTGCAAAGGGCACGATGCGCGGTGCAATGAGCGTGAAACGCGGTGCAGAAGACGCGGGACGCGATGCATTTGACAGAAGACGTCAAACACTAAGTACACGCCCTTGAGGCCTTCTCCGCTTGTGCTGGAAAAAGATGCCGTAATGGGGCTGTCGGCGAATCGAGCACGTTTCGCTTGTTTGTCAGCATGATGTGGAGTGCCGTTGCCCTTGATGCGCCTGCAGCGCGTCTACGAGGTCGTATGTTTCCATGCGCCTCAATTCCTAAGAATAGAAGGGCAACGACATGAATGTTTTTATCGGACTGGATGTATCTCTGGCAAGCACGGCGATTTGTGTGCTGGGGCCGCAGGGGAAGGTTGTTGAGGAGTTGGAGGCCGCCAGCGAACCTGAGGCGCTGGTGCGTGCGATGGCGTCATTGCCGTACGCGGTCGAGGCGATCGGGCTCGAAGCCGGACCACTGTCCCAATGGCTGAGCAAGGGCATGGAAGAGGCCGGATTTGACGTGGTTTTGATGGAAACGCGGTTGGTGAAGGCCGCTTTGAAAGCCATGCCGATCAAAACCGACAGGCGCGATGCCCAGGGGATTGCGCGGTTGCTTCAAATGGGATGGTACAGGCCCGTGCACCGCAAATCCGTGTCCTCTCAGGAAATCCGTGCGTTGCTGACAGCGCGCAAGTCAGTTCAGCAGGTGATCATCAACCTCGAGCTTTCCATGCGGGGTGTTTTGCGGAACTTCGGTCTGAAGCTCGGGCATGTCACCCGGATCAGGTACGAGGCCCGGGTGAGGGAACTGGTTGAGCAAAATGAAATCCTGTCGGCGTCGACAGAGGCCCTTTTGCGCGCGCGTGCGCAGTTGCGCGCCGAGTTGGCTGAATTGGATGCGACAATCGCGGATCTGGCAAAACAAGACGACGTTTGCCGTCTGATGATGACGATGCCGGGCGTCGGTCGGATCGTCGCCCTGACGGTCAAATCCGCGATCGACGATCCGACCCGCTTTGTGCGATCGAAGGATGTTGGTCCGTGGGTGGGGCTGACGCCGAGGCGCACTCAATCCGGGGAGATGGACATTGTCGGGCAAATTACTCGAGCCGGCGACCGGGCCCTTCGAACGGCCTTGTATCAAGCGGCGATGATCTTGATGCACCGTGGGTCACCAAACTGGCTCCAGGCATGGGCGCTCAGAGTGGCCCATCGGCGTGGATCGAAACGGGCCTTGATTGCACTTGCGCGGCGCATTGGCGTTGTTTTGCACCGCATGTGGCGAGACGGCACACCATTCCGCCATGCGCAGAGCTCCACGGCAACGGTCTGAGTAAAACAATTCCAGAACTTGATCGGACGGAGGAACGCACTGCACCTGACGACAGGTACGACGAGGTCCCTTGCCGGGACGAGGTTCCTGGAGATGCCGGAAGCCCGCAAGTTATCGGCTAACGCTGAATACGCGTAAAAGATAGGTACCCAGGGACCAGATTTGGACCAGGCATAGAGTGGCAGCCATGCGGCTGACTACGGACGGAAGAGCGAAGCCCGGGTAGGGGGTGTCCCTCAGTCCTGACGTGCGGATGCAGTGAAAAAGAAAAAGCAAGCTTCTGAATTTGTGCCTTAAAACTCGGTGAAGAATGAGATCTTCGCCGGGATTTTTGACTTGCCCGAAACCCTTGACAGAGGCCCGCCCCATTACGGAAGGCGGGCTTGTACGAAGTTGGCAAGAAATAGGAACGTATACTTCAAAATGTCACGCGGCCGCAGACTGACCGAGACTGAGGCCTGAGCATCGCCCGATAGCGATCGAGAGGCGCGGGTGCTGGCAATCTCGCCACCCGCTACGGGGTCAGTCTCAAGTCCGTCTACGATGCGGCCAACCACGCAGCGGATCGCCAGACGGCGAACGGCAGTCGGCCGAAGGTGATTGGCGTGCGCGTTGGCCAAAGGGGGCTACAGCGCTTCGACGCGGCCCTTGCGCGCCACGGTGTTGTCCATCGCCCGGACGCTCCGCGCTTCGATGATGGAACGGTCTCCCTCGCTACCGCCCGATGGAGCCCCGGACCAGTCATCCCCCGGGCACGTATGCCATGTATCGCTCCTCGTCCGCCTGCCTGATCCACGGCATCCATGACACCCGCAAGATCGGGCGCATGTCCTCGGATGGTTGCCTCGCCTCTACAACGGGTCGATCGAAGAGCTGTTCGCATGTGTCCTGCCGGCATCCAGGCCCGGATCATCTGAATGGCGATCAGGTCCAGGGAAACCTTCCGAGTCAGATGTCCTTGCAAAAGGCCTCATAAAGGGCCGCCATCAGAACGGCGAGGTCGGGGTCGCTGATCCGGTAATGGATGGTCTGGCTTTCGCGGCGCGTGTCGACCATGCCGGCGTCGCGCAGTTTGGCCAGATGCTGGCTGAGCGCTGACTGGCTCAGGCCCACCGCCTGCTGGAGCGTCCCGACAGACCGTTCTCCCTTGGCCAGCTCGCAAAGGATCAACAGGCGCTTGGCATTGGCGACCAGCGCCAGCCGTCCGGCAACATAATCCGCCCGCTCTTGCAGAGCTTGCGAGGCCTGATTGTCCAGTTCCATTATATTAGCCTTGACTGATTTAGTTATTGTTAATATATAGCGCTGCAACAGCGGCGAGGCAAGGGCCGCCGACAGGATGGAGTCCCGCAATGGAGATGGAGATAGAGACCGCATTCACGCCATGGGCGTCCCTTGGCGGCGGCGTGCTGATCGGGTTGAGCGCGGTGATGGTCATGGGGATTTTCGGCCGCATCGCGGGGATCGCTGGCATCACGCAAGGCGCTGTGGGCGGGGTCGTGCCATTCCGTAGCGCTCCCCGGGACAGGGACTGGCGGTGGGCGTTCCTGCTGGGACTGCTGGCGGCCCCATTGGTCATCCTGGCGGCGGGCGGAGCCGTCACGCAGACGGTCCCGCAGAACCTGTTCGCCATGGCCATTGCCGGGTTTCTGGTCGGGACCGGCACCGCTCTCGGCTCAGGCTGCACGTCGGGCCACGGTGTTTGCGGCCTGGCGCGCCTGTCAGGACGTTCACTGGCTGCCGTCGCGACTTTCATGACGGCGGGCTTCGTCACCGTCTTCCTTCTTCGCCACGTCCTGGGAGGGTTGTGATGCGCATTCTGTGGGGTTTTCTGAGCGGGCTCGTCTTCGGGCTGGGGCTGGTGATCTCGGGGATGGCCGACCCGGCAAAGGTCCTGAACTTCCTCGATCTGGCAGGAAGCTGGGACCCGAGCCTGGCCTTCGTGATGGGCGGGGCCACGGTCACGACGTTCATAGGCTACCGCCTGATCTGGCGGCGTCAGGCGCCCCTCCTTGACCGGACCTTCGACATTCCCAAGAGCCGCAGCATCGACAGGCCACTGCTCACCGGGGCGACGCTTTTCGGAATTGGCTGGGGGATCGGCGGCTTCTGCCCGGGCCCGGCCTTGACCGCACTCCCTCTTCTGGCCCCAGGAACATTGATCTTTCTGCCGGCCATGCTGGTCGGCCTGTGGGCCGGCGCCCGGATCAAGGGCTTGGGACTTCTTCATACAAAAGGAGCAGAAACATGAGCAGTTCGAAACTCCGGCAGCCGGTCGTGCGCCACTCGCGGTCGCGCGGTGCGGGCAGCCCTGATGTCTGGGGCATCTACGAGCCGGATACAGGATCGATACAGTATATCTGCGCGGACCCGGCCACCAGGAAGGCGGCGCTGATCGATGTCGTCTGGAACCTGGACCCCAAGAACTATCGCTTCTCGACCAACAGCATGGAGCAGGTCCTCGACCTGGTGCAGCAGAACGGCTTGAGCGTCGAATGGATCCTGGACACGCATCCCCATGCCGATCACGTCATGGCCTCGGCGCTTCTGAAGGAGCGCATTGGCGCGCCTACCGCCATTGGTGAGAAGGTCGCGAATATCGCAAGCATCTGGGCCGGTCTCTACAACCTCCCTGATGCCTTCGATCCGGCTCGCGACTTCGACCGGCTCTTTGCCGATGGCGAGACCTTCCGGATCGGCGATCTGGAGGTCCGGGTGATGCTGTCGCCCGGCCACACGCTCGGTTCGGTTACTTATGTCTGCGGAGACGCAGCCTTCACTCATGACACGCTGATGCAACCCGATGTCGGCACCTCGCGCGCCGATTTCCCCGGTGGCGCCACCGAAGAGCTGTGGGACTCGATCCAGGAGATCCTGGCCCTGCCCGAGGACACGCGCCTTTTTGTCGGCCACGACTACGGCACCGACGCGCGTGACGAGCCGGAATGGGAAGCCACCGTGGCCGAGCACCGTGCCGGAAACCGTCACGTCAAGGACGGCACCAGGCGCGACGACTGGATCAAGCTGCGCAACAAGCGGGACGCGACCCTGCCGCTGCCTGACCGGATCCTGGCCGCGTTGCAGATCAATCTGCGCGGCGGGCGCCTGCCCACGGCCGAAGAAGATGGCAACAACTACCTGAAGATCCCCGTCAACCGGTTCTGAGGAGACCGAGCATGACCATGAAACAGCTGGTCGAGGACGCCCGCAGCCGCGTGACGGCGGTCTCGCCCGCTGATGCCACCGCAGTGGCGCAGTTGACCGGTATGCGCCGCACGGGACGGGTGCACGTCCTTTGTACCTCTGGCGGCCGCGGGCATCTATGCGCTGATACGCTTGACGCCATGGGGTATGAGTCCGACCTCATCGAAGGTGGGCTGTGCCCGCCCGAATGGCCGAGGGCCTTCCCGTCGAGGGCTGAGGCATGGCAAGGCTGAGGCATTACCTGCCCATCCTGGACTGGGGGCGTGCCTATGACCGGCGTGCCTTCCTCAGCGATGGGATGGCGGCGGTGATCGTCACGATCATGCTGATCCCTCAGTCCCTGGCCTATGCCATGCTCGCCGGGCTGCCGCCGGTCATCGGGCTTTATGCCTCGATCCTGCCGCTCGTCATCTACGCCCTTTTTGGCAGCAGCCGTGCCCTGTCGGTGGGTCCTGTGGCGGTCGTCTCGCTTCTGACCGCCACGGCTGCCAGCAGCATTGCTTCTCCTGGCAGCCCCGAATACATCGCGGCCGCCCTGGCGCTGGCCCTTCTGTCGGGACTGATCCTGCTGGCGATGGGGATATTCCGTCTCGGTTTTGTTGCGAACCTGCTGTCGCACCCTGTCATCTCGGGGTTCATTACTGCGTCCAGCCTGCTGATCGCTGCGGGTCAGCTGAAGCATATCCTGGGCATTGAGGCGCAGGGGCACACCTTGGTCGAGATGGCACCGTCCCTGATCGGGGCCTTGAGTGACACACATCTGCCGACGTTGGTGATCGGGGCGACAGCGACAGCTTTCCTGTTGTGGTCACGCACGTATCTCAAGCGGTCCCTTTGTGCTCTGAATGTCCCGGAAGGGATCGCTGTTCTTCTGGCTCGGACGGGTCCGGTTATGGTCGTCATCCCCGCGATCCTGATTGTTATGGGGTTGGATCTCGGCAGAAGGGGAGTGGCCGTGGTTGGAGATATCCCCCGGGGCCTGCCGCCATTGACGCTGCCGGACCTGGACCTGTCGCTCTGGATCACACTTCTGCCGGCCGCCACTCTGATCGCCCTGATCGGCTTCGTGGAGTCGGTATCGGTCGCGCAGACCTTGGCAGCCAAGCAACGCCAGTCCATCAGTCCGGATCAGGAACTGATCGGTCTGGGCATGGCCAACGTGGCCGCGGCGTTCTCATCTGGTTACCCTGTTACGGGCGGCTTCGCGCGATCAGTCGTTAATTTCGACGCCGGCGCACAGACCCCGGCGGCGGGCGCCTTCACGGCCATCGGCATTGCACTGGCCTCGCTGTTCCTGACGCCGCTGCTCTATCATCTGCCCATCGCGGTCCTGGCGGCCACCATTATCGTGGCGGTGCTGAGCCTGGCAGACTTTGGCGCCCTGTCCCGGACCTGGAAATATTCCCGCGCGGATTTTGCAGCCCTGGCCGCGACGCTGCTGGTGACGCTGGGCGGCGGCGTCGAGACGGGGATCATCGCCGGGGTCGGCGTTTCCGTCCTGCTGCATCTCTGGGCGACGTCGCGCCCGCATGTCGCGGTTATCGGCCAGGTGCCCGGTACGCAGCATTTCCGCAATGTGCAGCGTCACGATGTGGTATGCACGCCCGAAATCCTCGGACTGCGCATTGATGAAAGCCTCTTCTTTGCCAACGCGCGTTCCATTGAAAACGTCATTCAGCAAGAGGTCGCATCCCGCGCTGAACTGCGCCACGTTGTGCTGAACTGTGCGGCCGTCAACAGCATAGACGCAAGCGCCCTCGAAAGTCTGGAACTGGTCATGCATCGTCTGGAGGACGCTGGTATTTGCCTGCACCTGTCCGAGGTCAAGGGTCCCGTCATGGACCGCCTGAAGCGCAGCGACTTTCTCCGGCATCTCACGGGGGAGGTGTTCCTGTCGCACTATCAGGCTCTTGAAGCGCTTGCTCCCGCGGTGGCGCGCACATGCTGCCAGTCTGGCAGCCCGCCTGCTGACCCGCCACTGCAGTCCCGAACAGGCAGGTCATCCAGCCCCTCCGTGGCCTGCCCCCTGAATAGTGGGTCCGCGCTGGAATAGGCTTCGGGCGAGATGGAGGCGCAAGGTCGTTCGGTGGCCGAGGCGGTGCGCTCGATCGATGTGGCCCAATTCGCCTGCTATCGGCGGCGCAAGGAGTTCGGCGGCTTGAAGACCGACTTGGTGAAGCGGCTGAAGGAGCTCGACGAGGATCGAGCCGTTGAGGCGCCGTTGGTCCAAGCCCGATGGCGAGGGGCCGGCTCCGGAAGGCCGTCTCCGACCTGACGCTCGAGAAGCCCGTCCTGCGCGAGGCTGGCTCGGGAACCGGAGGTTCGCGTCATCGAAACCACTGAGCCGCGCGCACCGCAGAGCCTGAATAGATCATGTCCGGGAGAAGCCCTAGGTGCCGGAATCTTTCGCCTCTCGCGCTCGGGCCGATGAAGCCGCACTGACCGCGGACATCAACGTGGTCGCCTCGCAGTATGGGCGCTACGGCAAATGTCGGATCATGGCGCTCCTGCGGAAGGCCGGCTGGGCGATGAACGTGAAGCCGGTGGAGCGGATATGGCGGCAGGGGGGCCCAAAGGTGCCCGCGAGACTGCCGAAGAAGAGCCGCAGGTCAGGATGGCTTGTGCGCACCAGTCTGCGCTAGGCTTTTTTGATGTCCTCGGCCGTCGCGCTTCTGGTCAGGCCAAGCGTCTTGTATGGATCAATCGTCATCAGTCACTTCCTTCGCGACGGAGCGCTCTCCATTGCATCGCACGGTGATGCGTTCGTCATCCCTGATCCACATCAATGTGGGCGCCTTTCACTACCTTGCGCCGATCCCGTCCCGGTCAGCGCCCCGGCCAGAGGCCGCGTACCGCTCGGTTCGTGCTCAAGATCTTGTTGATCGACGGATCCAGCTGCGCCTGCCGGTCGGTTTCAGCCACCGACACCCGCGCTTTTTGCGCGCGCAGGCCATCCGGACTTGCGAGAGATCAAGGTGGGTTCGCCAGTCTGCCCCTAAGGTGGCATGGATAGGCATTGGGACGCCATGACCGGAGAGAGCGATGGCGGGACGAATAGGTCCGCACCGCCCGTCCGGCCTTGGACCAGCGCTCGGCTGGATGCCCTCCGGCCGCAATCGCACAAAGGAGACAGATCATGGCAATGCAGAACACGTCAGATGTCGACGTCGGACTTGAGGCCTCCGCCGCGCTGGCGACCTTGATGCCCGTCAATCCCGTCTCTTCGACGGCATGGATCGAAATATTGGTCGAGAGCGCCCGCTTCGTCTCGACCCGTGTGCAGACGGATCTGGAGACCAGGACGGCGCTCATGGCTTGCAAGACGCCTGCAGAGCTTATGGAGGTCCAGGCGGAGTTCCTGAGAACGGCCTTGCAGCAATATGCAGACCAAACCGCCCGCGTCATCAATATGACCATGAACGCGTCAAAAGCCATCGCCGAAGACATGAAACGGGGGCGTTCCCGGGGCTACGACGACGTTCCAGTTTAGCGGGCCGCCCGACCGGAGGGCTACGAGCCATCAATCCACGGAGCCGGCCGATTCTGGGCCAGGCCCGGAGGGCACTCCACTTGCGTCACTCCTCTCGGGCGATGCCAGGACGGGCATTCGCGACCGTGTTGGCCCTGCCGTCAGAGCGCCGGGAAGTGTCCTCGAACAGCATTCCTGAATGCCCCGCACCACTCCGGGATCCGGGACCGACGGCGAACGGGACCGCTGCCGGCATTCGCGCGTGGCGTCATCGACCACGTTCAGCATCCTGAAGCACCGCCCGTCAAATTGCCGCGATCCTTGCAACGGGCGAAGTTCGCAGACGCGCCAAACTATGTGCGCGGGATGCTGCAAGACGGGCAGCGCAGGAGACGGCCGTGGCTTTCCGGCGCTAAACCGTTGACGCCTCCTGTGCCCTGCGTTGTCATGGCCCCGTGACAACGGGAGCATGCGGATGGAGCTGAAACTTCTCGAGGATTTCCTTTGTCTGAATGACACGCGGAACTTCTCGCGCGCGGCTGAACTGCGGCACGTGACGCAATCGACCCTATCCAAGAGGATACGGCAGCTGGAAAGCTGGGTTGGCGCCACGCTGATCGACAGGTCGAGCTATCCGATCGAACTGACACCGCAAGGCACCGCCATGGCGCCCCAGGCGCGTGAGATCGTTTCGATGCTGCACGGGATGCGGGCCGGCATGCGGAGTTTCGACACCCCGCCGGAAAATGCGGTCGGCATCGGCGCGATGCATACCCTCCGGGTCACCTTCCTGCCGGAATGGCGCCGGCGGATCGAAGCGGTGACGGGCCCCTGGGCGGTCACGCCGGTCGGCTCCCCCGCGGCCTATGCCCAGACCCTGCGCCATTTCCGAAACGGCGAAACGGATCTGCTGCTGACTTATGTGCATCCGTCCGTGGCGATGGGGCTGGACCCGAACCACTTTGACACCATGATGCTGGGCCGCGAGAACGTGCTGCCCCTTTCGGCGCCGGCGGATGACGGCACGCCGTTGCACCGGCTGGAAAGCGGAGAGCCGGTGCATTTCCTCAGCTATGGCACGTCATCCTTCTTTGCGCAGGCCCTGACGGTGCTGTTGAACGAGCGGCCGCTGGCGCTGAACGTCGTCGCCTCCAATGCGATGAGCCTGGGGCTGCAATCGCTCGCCAAGGTCGGTGCCGGTGTCGCCTGGGTGCCGGAATCCCTGGCGCAAGAGGATCTCGCCTCAGGCGCGCTGGTGGTGGCGGGGGGGCCGGAATGGTTCCTGCGGGTGGAGATCGGCCTTTTCCGGCGGCGGGAAAAGGCACGGCCGATCATCGAGAAGATCTGGCGTGCCGCCGGTGCGGACCTTGCGGCCCATGCCGTGCCGGTCGTGGCCCGGCTGCGGCAGACGTAAGGGACTTCACGCAGGCGCGGGCTGTTTGAGCGTCAGAAGCGAGGCCGGTGCGGCAAGATCTTCCACTGCGTTGAGCGCCTCCCAGGCATTGGCCGTACCCCCCTGACCCAGATGGGGGGTAACGCAGTCGAAGAACTTCTCGCGCCGCTCCGCCCTGGTGAAGGGTTCTGCCAGCGTCCCGCGGGCATGGCCGCGGCGGGCCTCCAGTACCTGCCCCGAGGTCAGCACCAGTCGGATCCGGTGGCTTGGCCGGGGCGCGGCGCTTTCCTCCTCGGGTGCGAGGGGTTCCATGGTGATGCGGGGCATCAGGGCGCGGATATGCGGGTCGGCGGTTGCCTGCGGGGTGAAATCCGCCAGCCGCAGCGCATCCTGGGTCAGGGCGCGGGCGACACAGTATTGCATCGAGAACCGCGCCTCCATCTCATCCTGCGGATCGGGATAGGCGAGGTTGCGGTAATTCGCCAGCCCGACGACCAGATGAACCGACGCGACATCTTCGGCAACGAACGCATGTTCGCGGCGCAGGTCCATCACCATGTCGATCGCATAATGGGTGGAGCCGCAGCAGGGATGCAGCTTCGGCGCGAGGCCTTCGGTCTCGATTATATGTGCGGTGTGCGGAATGTTCCACCCGGGGGATTTCCCGGCACTGAAAAGCTCCCCGAACCCCTGTGGCGCTTCAAGGATGTCATGCCGCCCGGACAACCCTTCTGCCGCCAGCAGCGCGGCATCGACGGCATTGCGCGCCGCCATTCCGGCGTGGAACGGCTTGGCCGGTGTCCCGAACTGGCCCTTCACGCCGGCGGCCATGCTGACCCCCAGCGACATCGCCCGCACAAGGCCGTCATGGTCCAGCCCCAGAAGCCAGCCGACACCCGCCGCCGTGCCGATGGCCCCCACCGTCGATGTGGCGTGCCACCCGATGGTATAGTGATGCCGCCCCACGCCCTGCCCGATCAGGGCCTGTGCCTCCAACCCGACCAGATAGGCATGGACCAGATCCTTCCCGCTGGTGCCGCGCAACTCACCCGCCGCCAAAAGCGCGGGCACCAGCACCGCCGACGCATGGCTGAGCGCCGGCGAGAAGTTGTCATCATAATCCAGCGCATGGGCGGCGGTGCCATTCAGCATCGCCGCGGCAGGTGCGGACGCCCTGCCCCCGCCCACCAGCGTGCACGGGCCGCCATCCATGCCGCCGCGAAGCAGACCGGCGCGGACGGCACGTGACGCCTCGTCTGTCTGGCCCGCGATCATGCAGGCGAAGGTATCGGCGATCGCATCCTGTGCGGCCTGCCGTGCGGCGATGGTGATCAGGGCGGCGTCGCTGGCGCGCGCCGCAATCTTGTCCAGAATTGCTGGCATGGGTCCTCTCAGGCAGGGGGGGGCTGGCGCACCACGGCGGGCGCGCTGGCGGCAAGAAATTCGCGGGTGTAGGTTTCAAGGACATCGCCGCGGCGCAACTGGTCCGCCGTCACCATCTCCAGGATGCAGCCGTCCTTCATGATTGCGGTACGGTCGCACATATGCGCCACCACGGCGATGTCATGGCTCACCATCAGGTAGCTGAGGCCCCGTTCGCGCCGCAAGCGGTTGAGAAGGTTCAGAATCTCTGCCTGCACCGACACATCCAGCGCCGAGGTCGGCTCATCCAGCAGCAGCATCCGCGGCTCCACGATCAGGGCGCGGGCGATGGCGATGCGCTGGCGCTGACCGCCCGACAGTTCATGGGGATAGCGATAGCGAAACTGCGGCCCCAGCCCGACGGCACGCAGCACATCGTCGATCCGTTCCTGCGGGCGGTCCATCCGCATCAGGCGCACGGATTCCGACAGCACCGTCTGCACCATCTTGCGCGGATGCAGCGATGCGAACGGGTCCTGAAACACCATCTGCACGGCCCGCAGGACTTCGCGACTGCGCCGGGTGGGCAGTTCATGCCCGTCGAACAGGATCGACCCTTCATGGCTTTCGTTCAGGCCGGCGACGGCACGCAGGATGGTGGACTTCCCGCAGCCGGATTCCCCGATCAGGCCGAAGGCCTCGCCGCGGGCGACACGGAAGGATACGTCCCGCACCGCGGTCATCCGGTTGCGACCGCTGCCGAAATGCACGGCAAGGTTCACGATTTCAAGGATGTCGTCACGCAAGTCCGGTGCCCTCCAGCCATTCGGGACGGCGTTCGGGCACGGCAAGCTCATCAACCGGGGCATCGAGCCGTGGCAGACTGTTCAGCAACCCCTGTGTATAGGGGTGGCGGGCCTGCCCCAGATCGCGGGCGGCAACCTCCTCGACCACACGGCCGGCATACATCACCAGCACCCGGTCGCAGAAATCCGCGACGAGGTTGAGGTCATGGCTGATGAAGATCAGGCTTGCGCCGGTGCGCGTCACCAGTTCATCCAGGATCGACAGGACCTGCCGGCGCACGGTCACATCCAGCGCCGAGGTCGGCTCATCCGCGATGATGACCTTGGGTTCCGAAATCAGCATCATGGCGATCATCACCCGCTGCCCCATGCCGCCCGAAACCCCGTGCGGTAGCAGGTCATAGACGCGTTCCGGGTCCCGGATATGGACGCTTTCCAGCATGGCCAGCGCCTTCTGCCGCGCCTCCTGCCGCGAGGCGCGGTGATGGGTGCGGTAGGCTTCCGAAATCTGCTGGCCCACCCGGATCAGCGGATTGAGCGAAAACTTCGGATCCTGCAGGATCATTGCGATATCCTTGCCCCGGATGCGGCGCATGTCACGCTCAGCCGCCTTCAGCAGGTTCTGCCCCCGGAAATCCAGCCGCTCTGCCGTCACCCGCGCAACGGGGGGCGAAAGGCGCATCAGGGCACGCCCGGTCTGCGACTTTCCCGAACCGGACTCGCCCACGATGCCCAGCTTCTCGTTGCCGAGGTCGAAGCTTACGCCGCGCACCGCATGGGTGATGCGCCCTGCGCCGTGGAAGCGGACGTTCAGGTCGCGCACGGACAGGATCGGATCATTCATTGCGGGGATCCAGAACATCGCGCAGGCCGTCGCCCACAAGGTTGAAGGCAATGCTGGTCAACAGGATCGCCATGCCCGGCACCGCCGCCACATGCCCGTGCGAAAGGATGAACTGCCGCGCAGATGACAGCATTGCCCCCCATTCCGGTGAGGGGGGCTGCGCGCCCAGGCCTAGAAAGCCCAGACCCGCCGCCGTCAGGATGATCGAGGCCATGTTCAGCGTCACCCGCGCCACGACGGAGGGAACGCACATCGGCGCGATATGCAGCACGATGACCCGCATGGCCGATGCGCCCTGCAACCGCACCGCGGCGATGTAATCGGAACGCCGGATCATCATCGTCTCGGCCCGCGCCAGCCGCGCGATGGGCGGCCATGCGGCCAGCGAAATCGCGATGATCGCATTCTCAATCCCCGGCCCCAGCGCCGCGACGAAGGCCAGCGCGAGGATCAGGCTGGGGAAGGCAAGAAATATCTCGGTCACGCGCATCAGGACGGTATCGACGATGCCGCCGAAATAGCCCGAAAGGGTGCCCACGATCAGCCCGATCGGGGCCGAAATCGCGGCCGTCAGAAAGGCGATGTAAAGCGTGATCCGCGCGCCATGAAGCGTGCGCGAATAGATGTCGCGCCCCAGTTCGTCCGTTCCAAGCCAATTCGCGGCGGACGGGGGCTGAAGCCGGTTGCCGAGGTTCTGGGCATAGATCCCATGGGTTGAAAGATACGGCGCGAAGATCGCGGCGGCGATGATGGCCAGCAACAGCGCCAGCCCCAGCATGGCCGACCCGTTGCGCCGCAGCTTGCGCCACATCAGCCAGAATTGTTGAACGCGTGCCTGGGCCGGCGTGCGCGGCTCGGGATCGCGCAGCCACGCCCCAAGGGATGGGCGGGCCGCTGTTTTTTGCGAATGTGCAATCATCTCGTCCTCCTAACGGGTCCGCGGGTCCAGAACGCGATAGAGCAGATCGCAGATCAGGTTCAGCACGACGAAGATTACCCCGATCAGCAGCGTGCAGCCGACGACCGAATTCATGTCCCCCGCCAGAAGCGAATTCGTCATGTAGCGGCCAAAGCCCGGCCAGGCGAAGACGGTTTCGGTCAGCACCGCACCTTCCAGCAGGAAAGCGTAGGAGAGCGCCACCACGGTGATCACCTGCACCGCCACGTTGCGGAAGGCGTGGAGCCAGACGATGCGCCACATGCCAAGCCCCTTCGCGCGGGCGGTGACGACATATTCCTGCTCCAGCTGTTCGATCATGAAGCTGCGGGTCATGCGGCTGATATAGGCCAGCGACGACAGCGCGAGGATCAGGGCCGGCAGGATGATATGGCCGAATACGTTACGGAACAGTGGCCAGTTGCCGGCCAGCGCGGCATCGACCAGGTGGAAGCCCGTCACTGGCCGCAGGTCGAATTCATGGATGAACCCGATCCGCCCGGGCCCGTTCACCCAGCCAAGCATGGCATAGAACAGCACGAGGCCCATCAGCCCCAGCCAGAAGTTCGGCGCGGAATATCCGATCAGCGAGGTGACGCGCGCGACATGGTCGATGACCGAATTGCGATAAACGGCGGCCAGAACACCCAGCGGCACACCGATGCCGGTGCCGATCAGCATCGCCAGCGTCGCCAGTTCCAGCGTGGCGGGGAAGGTTCGCCCGATCTCCTCGATGACAGGTCGGCCGGAAATCAGCGAGCGGCCGAAATCCAGATGCATGACGTCCCACAGGTAGCTTCCGAACTGCACGATCAGCGGCCGATCCAGCCCCAGCTGCACATACATCGCCTGATAGGCCTGCGCCGTCACATTGTCGCCCAGAACCGCAAGAACCGGATCGATCGGCAGCAGGCGCCCGATCATGAAGGTCAGCGCCGCCAGCCCGATCAGCGTGATCAGCACCGAACCCAGCCGTCGCAGAACCGCGAAGGCCGGGGGGAGGAAGCGTGCCCACCCCCCTTCCTCATGCGCTGCAGAAACCGCGTTTGCCATCGGTTACTTCCGCGCGGCGGTGTAGTAGACCTTGAAGCCGTGCCACGTCCAGTCCTGCACCGCGTCGCGGATGGCGGCGGCGTGGTAGGTCTGGAACATGATCGCCATCCCGCCGGTCTGCATCCATTCCTGCTGGATCTGGTCGTAGAGTTCCAGCCGGCGATCGGCATTGGTCTCGGTCGCCGCCTCCATGACAAGCGCGTTCAGATCTTCGTCCTGATAGCCCGCGCGCCAGGACGGATATTGCGTCAGCTGCGCCTCATTGGAATTGTCGGGGTTCATCACCAGACGCGATGCATTCCCATGCGCATCCGGCACGCCGGTCTGCCAGGCCATGATGCCGCTTTCGAAATCACGGGCGCGGACGCGGGCGAAGAACTGGGCATTGGCCATCTGCTCGATGTTCAGCGTCACCCCCACCTGGGCCGCGTTTTCCTGCACATGCTGCGCAAGCGGCGATGACCAGGGCAGCGATCCGATGAACACCGTGGATTCGAACCCGTCTTCCATGCCGGCCTCGGCCAGAAGCTCACGCGCGCGGTCCAGATCCTGCGAGAAGATCACACCCTCTTCCGGGTCCAGTGCGCCGAACGCGCCGGACTGCACGAAGCTGTTCCACGGCTGGCCCAGATATTGCATCACCGTATCGCCAAGACCTTCGTAGTCGATCAGGTATTTCATCGCCAGACGGACGCGGTGGTCGGCGAAGTTTTCGTTGAGGTTGTTGAACGTCCAGAAGATCAGCTGCGGCTTGAGGGTCGTCTCGATCCGAACACCCTCCATCGCTTCCAGTTCGCGCATGTCCTCGGGCGTCAGGTCGCGGGCCACATCGACATCCCCGCGCTCAACCAGCAGACGCTGGGTGCCGGTTTCCGCGACATGGCGGATCAGAACCCGTTCCAGCCCCGGGGCGTCGCCATAGTAGTCTTCGTTCGCCTGCAGAACCACACCTTCGCCCTGGTTCCACTGCACCAGCCGGTAGGGCCCGACACATTCGGTCCGCGTGTTGAGATAGGCATTGCCCAAGTCGCCATCCTGTTCGCCCGCCATGATCGTCTGCATGTCCAGCGTGCTGGCCACACGGTTGGCGGCGATATCCTGCAACAGCAGCGATATCGGGTAGGTGTCGGTGAATTCCATCACCACGGTGCGGTCATCGGGCGCGTGGATCTGCGCTTCCATGTTGTCGGTGGTAAAGCCGTAATCCGTCAACTGGGCGGAATTGCCGAAGCCCAGCGTGATCACGCGATGCAGCGACCAGACGGTATCCTGCGCCGTGACCGGGTTGCCGGAGGGGAAGGCCGCGCCTTCGCGCAGATGGAAGGTGATCCTGCGGCCGTCCTCGCTCACCTCCCAGCTTTCGGCCAAAGCGGGCTGCACTTCTGCTTCGTCCTCGGGATCGAAGGTCACCAGCGCATCGCAGGTGTTCTGCAGGATCTCGTTCGTGACCACCTCGCCGACCTGCGCCGGATCGAAGGTGGAGATCGAGTCGATGTTCCACGCCATGACCAGCGCGTTGGGCGGGGTCTGCGCCGCGGCGGACTGGACCATGGCCAGCGTTGCGGCCGCGCTGAGGAGCCTTGATTTCATGTGCATCATCTCATCCTGTTGGTATGTTTCTGTTATGAAGGGCCTTGTCGGCCTTTTCTCATTCTGCGGCGGGACGGGGTTGCAGCGGCGGACGCACCTCATCCGGGATCGGGCAGATGTACGGCTCCCGCTCCAGCCGGTCGGCATGGTCCTTTTTCGCCCGCGCCAGAAGCAGATCGTCGGTGAACAGCATGCGCCCGACGGCACCCATGGCCTTGGCCGCATAGGTCATGCCCTTGTGCGCGGCGGGCGTCTTGCCCTGTGCGGTGATCTGCCAGGAATGGCCGGGCGTTCCCACGGCGCAGGTTGCAACCCTTGCCTGCACGGTCGGGACTTTCCACGACACATCCGCGACGTCGGTCGACCCCATCATCGCCTTGCCGCGCTTTTCCATCGGCACGACGTAGTCGCACAACGGCTCATCTTTCCGCGGCGCCAGGCCGACTGCAAGATAGGCGGCGGCGATGTCCTCGGCGCTCAGCGTGGCCTGGATGGCCCGGGCGTAATCGCGGTCCGCATCGTCGAAGGGCACGCCGCCCAGTTCGTCCAGGGCCCGCTGCATCGCTTCTTCCAGCGGGGTGTTGCCCAGCATGTTCGACACGGCGGACATGATCGATATCTCGACCTCGGTTTCCGTCATCATCGCGGCACCATGCGCCACCTTCTTCACCCGCTCGTTCAGGGCGCGCATGCCTGAAAGCGTGGTCGACCGGATGGCATACCGCACCTTGGTGCGTGCCTGCACGACGTTGGGCGCCGTGCCCCCTGCGTCGAGATAGGCGTAGTGGATGCGGCTGCTGTCGGGCACATGTTCGCGCAGATAGTTGACGCCCGAAGACATCAGCTCCGCCGCGTCCAGCGCCGAGCGGCCAAGATGCGGCGCGGCGGCGGCATGGCTGGCCCGGCCGGTGAATACGAAATCCATACGTGTATTGGCCAGACTCTCGGCCTCATCTACCTTGGTCAAGGTGGCGGGGTGCCAGGTGATGGCCGCGTCCACGTCATCGAAGGCACCATCGCGCACCATGAAGGCCTTGGCGGCACCGCCCTCCTCGGCGGGGCAGCCATAGTAGCGCACACGCCCCGGCGTTCCGGTCTTCTCCAGCCAGTCCTTCAGCGCGCAGGCCGCCAGAAGCGCCGCCGAACCAAGCAGGTTGTGCCCGCACCCGTGCCCGGCGCCGCCCGGTTCGACGGGCCGGGGTTCGGCGATACCCGCGACCTGGCTCAGGCCCGGAAGCGCGTCATATTCGCCCAGGATCGCGATGACCGGGCCGCCTTCGCCCGCTTCGCCGGTCACGGCCGTGGGTATCCCCGCAACTTCCTCGGCAACCCGGAACCCCTTCTGCCGCAACATGGCCGTATGTTCCGCGCAGGACCGGTATTCGGCGTAAAGGAGTTCCGGCATGCCCCAGACGCGGTCGCTGAGCGCGATCAGATCATCCTGATGATCCTCGACTTGTGCCCAGATGGGATCGACATTTTGCATGAAACCTCCATGGTATTTCAACCCAAACTCGCGCCTGGCGTGTGGAACTGTCCAATGACAATTCGATCTGCGTCAGTCGATTTTGGACTAGGTCAAGGAGCCGGGCCAAATGGCAGGCAGCTTTCGGAGCGGCCTGCAGCCGGCCCGGAATGCCCAGGACTTCCTCCGGCAGCCGGACTCCGCTTCGGCAAAGTTACTGCCACACGATGACGCGAAGCGGTCGCCGGAGGAACTTCAGGCTATGCATGCAGCGGTCCATCCCGGGAAGTTTGCGCATCAATCAACCCTTTGCCGGCTATTCGCGAAGGATTTGAAGCGCGATGGCGTGCGGTGAAGCGGTTGATGAGTGCGTCGCGCACTTGGATTTCGGCGGTTCGGCGTTCTGGATCACGAGCCGCGATGCGCTCAGCGAAGGGCTTGAAACAGCGCATCTTTGCCTCTGCCCTGCTTCTGGCATGATAGCCGTTTCGTCGCCTCCAGCCCGGGCAACCTAGGTGTGCCTTTCAACAGGTTGGCCACTTTATGTTTCACACAAACGAACTTGTATATATGATAGCCGCGATGATACTCATGGGATCGTAGTCCGCTGAATCAGGATCCCCCTCATGGCTGAATCCCGTCAGACCCGCCTGTTGATCGTCGGCTCCGGCCCGGCCGGATATACCGCCGCCGTCTACGCCGCCCGTGCGATGCTGAAACCGGTTCTGGTACAGGGGATGCAGCCGGGCGGGCAGTTGACCATCACCACGGATGTGGAAAACTGGCCGGGCGACGCCTCGGTCATGGGCCCGGACCTGATGGCGCGGATGGAGCATCATGCGCGCGAGATGGGGGCGGAAATCGTCACCGACCTGATCACCGATCTGGACCTGTCGCAGCGGCCGTTCCGCGCGACCGGGGACAGCGGGACGCTCTATACCGCCGACGCGGTGATCCTGGCGACCGGGGCGCAGGCGAAATGGCTTGGCCTGCCCTCGGAGGAGCAGTTCAAGGGTTTCGGAGTTTCAGCCTGCGCCACCTGTGACGGGTTCTTCTACCGCGGGCGGGAGGTCGTCGTCGTGGGTGGTGGCAATACCGCCGTGGAAGAGGCGCTGTTCTTGACCAATTTCGCGTCGAAGGTGACGCTGGTGCATCGCCGCGATTCCCTCCGCGCCGAGAAGATCATGCAGGAAAGGCTGTTCAGCCATCCGAAGATCGCGGTGATCTGGGACAGCGAGATCGTCGAGATCGAGGGCGCGCAGACGCCGCCGGGTGTGACCGGCGCGCGGATCCGCAACCTGAAGAGCGGCGCCGGGCAGACCATCCCCTGCGACGGGGTCTTCGTCGCCATCGGCCACGCGCCGGCCTCGGAACTGGTCAAGGACCAGCTGAAACTGCATTCGGGGAATTACGTCTGGGTGGAACCCGGCTCGACCCGCACCTCGGTCGAGGGGGTTTTTGCCGCCGGGGATCTGACGGATGACCGCTACCGCCAGGCGGTGACCAGCGCCGGCATGGGCTGCATGGCCGCGCTCGACGCGGAACATTGGCTGTCCGCGCAGGGCTGAGATATCACCGCGCCTCTGGTGCGACGAGTTGAGCGTCCCAGCGCCCGTTTTCGATGGCATCACGGATCAGTTCGCAGAGGATCGACCGCACCGTTTCGAGCACATAGGTCTGCGGCGTATCAGCGAGGACGCAGAGGCAGAGCGTCCGCGACAGGGACGGCTCGATGATCGGACGAAAGGACAGGGTCCCGTCAGCGACGGCCTCGCTGACCGAAAGCCGGGAACTGATGGAACAGCCCAACTGCTCGCGCAGCGCGCCTGAAATTGCCTGGACAGAGTTCATCTTCAGGACGGCGCGGCTCTCGATACGCTTGAGAATTTCGACCTCGTCGAGCACCATCCCCGACGAAACGCCCTGCTGCAGCATGATGATCGGCAGGGTCATCAATTCCTCGACCGTGATCGGCGTCCCGGTCTCGCCGATCAGCGACGCCATGCCGACACAGCCCATCCGTTCGATCAGCAGCGGTTCGGCCTTGATCCGCGGATCGGTCTGCGGGTTGTAGATCAGCGCCAGATCGACCTCGTTGCGCAGCAGGGTCGACAGCGTGGCGCCCGACAGGCTTTCGTTCAGGCTGAGTTGCACGCGCGGGTGATCCGCCATCATCCGCTTGGCCAGCGCGATGCCGATGGCCTTGACCGCCGAATAGGCCATACCGACGCGGACGACGCCGGAAATCTCCTTGCCCCCCTGCCGGATATCGGCGACCGCGTGATCGACCGCGCGCAGGATGGCCGTGGCATGGTCATGCAGCCGTTCCCCCGCCGCCGTGGGGGTCAGCCCGCGCGGCCGGCGCTCGAAAAGGCGCTGGCCCAGTTCCTCTTCCAGACGGCCCAGATGATAGCTCAGCGCCGTCGTGGCCACATGGAGCCGCCTGGAGGCACCCAGCAACGAGCCGTGTTCATGGATAGCCTGAAAATACCGTAGCTGCCGGATGTCCAAAGCGCGTGATTCCTAAATTTTAGAGATGTGGCGTCGAAACAATGTAATTTTTAGTTTCCGGCGGCAAGTCTAGACTGTGGGGAATAGCCGAGAGAGGACGTCGCCCATGAGCATCCACGAACCACAGGCCATCGGAAGCCCAACCCGCGCCGTCGCCCTGGATCCGACCGGATTTCCGCCTGTGGTGACGGGCAAGGTGCCGGCGCCCCGACTTTCGACGCTCGATGGCAAGACGATCTATCTCGTGGACAGCCGGTTCGACGACTCGCTTGAACTGCTCAAGCAGATCAAGCTCTGGTTCGCCCGCAACATGCCTTCTGTCACGGTGGAGATCCGGCAGCTTGCCGGAACCTATGCCAAGGATGATCCCGCTTTGTGGCAGGAAATCCGCGACAAGGGCCATGCCGCGATCATCGGGGTCGGCCATTGCAGTACCTGCGCGCCCGCGGTTTCCACCCATGCAATCACGCTGGAAACGCAATACGGCGTGCCCACGGTGGCCGTGCATACGGACAAGTTTCACCGCGTCGTGCGGTCGGTGATCAAGATGGCCGGCCTGCCCCAGGCGCCCTTGGTCTTCGTTCCGCAGCCGGTGATGGGCAAGACCGAGGCTGAACTGTGCGACTATGTCGAGGGCATCGACCCGGTGCGCGGCGCGCCGGTGATGCAGGAGATCGTCGAGGCGCTGACCCAGGGTCTGGCCCCGATGAGCGATGACAAGGCGCCGGCGGCGCCGCGCGAACGGCTCGTCTGGGCGGACAGCGACGAGGCGTTGCACGACCTTTATCAGCGCAACCGCTGGACCGATTTCCTGCCTATCGTGCTGCCGACCGAGGCGCGGGTCGAGGCGATGCTGAAGGGCACCAGCCGTTCGCGCGATGAGGTGATCGGCCGCATGCAGCCCACGCCCAACCGCGGCGCCTGGAGCTATACCGTGGAAAAGGTGGCCGTGAATGCGGTCATGGCGGGCGCGAAGCCCGAGTATTTTCCGGTGATCCTGGCGCTGGCGGCGTCGGAATATTCATCGCGCCGGTCGTCCTCGTCCTCGGTGGCGACGATGGTGGTGGTGAACGGGCCGATCCGGCACGAGATCGGCATGAACTTCGGCATCGGCGCCATGGGGCCCTACAACCACGCGAATGCGACGATCGGCCGGGCCTACAGCCTCTTGTCGCAGAACCTGCAAGGCGGGTCCGAACCGGGGCTTTCCTACATGGGCTCGCTGGGCAATGCCTTCACCTATTCCGGCGTCACCTTTGCCGAGAACGAGGAACTGAGTCCCTGGGAGCCCCTGCATGTCCAGCACGGGTTCAGGCCCGAGGACAGCACCGTGACCATCTTTCAGGGCCTGCGCGCCGTCACTCACAGTCTGGGCCTGCGCGAAACCCATTGGCGCGAGCATGTCGCGGACATGCTGCGCGGGACCGAGGCGATCACCGCGCCCTGCCTGTTGCTCGATCCTATCTGCGCGCGCCAGTTCGTCGACCGCGCCGGGGTCGACAGCAAGGCGGCGCTGATCGACCTGATCCATGAACTGGGGCAGGTGAAGGCGCGGGAATTCTGGGATCTGCAGCTGGTGCAGAACTACGTCTATCCGCGCGCGACCTTCGGGGAAGAACCCTTTGCCTCGCGGCTCAAGGCAGCGCCGGACGAGATGATCCCGAAATTCGTGAAGGAGCGGATCAACGTGGTCGTCACCGGCGGTGAGACCAACGGCTATTGGCAGATCGCCAGCGCCTCGCGGCACGATACGCTGAGCGTGGATGAATGGCGGTGATGCGGTGACGGCTGCGGATCACGACATTATCGTCATCGGGGCCGGCGTGGCGGGGCTGACCGCCGCGCGGGTTGCGGCCGAGGGTGGCGCGCGCGTTCTCCTGATGGAAAGGCTGGGGGCCGGTGGGCAGGTGTCGACCGTCGACAGGATCGGGAATTTCCCCGGGCATCCGGAGATCGGCGGCTATGAACTCGGCCCGCTCTTGCAGGACGCGGCCGAGGCTGCGGGCGCCGGCATGGCGCTGGCCGAGGCGACGGGGCTTTCCCGCAGCGGCGGCCTGTGGCGCGTGCAGAACGACGCGGGCGAGATGAGCGCGAACTGCGTGATCCTGGCTTGCGGATCGACGCGCAAACCGCTGGGTGTGCCGGGCGAGGCCGCGTTTGTCGGGCGGGGGGTGTCGCATTGCGCCTCCTGCGACGGCGGGTTCTTCCGCGGCAAGCGTGTGGTCGTGGTCGGCGGCGGTGACTCGGCGCTGGACGAGGCGCTGGTACTTGCCCCCATGGTGGATGAGGTGGTGCTGGTGCATCGTGGCACGACCTTCGATGCGACACAGGGACAGGAAACCGACTTGCAGGCGCGGCCGAATGTGAGAACGCTGTTCCAGACCGAGGTCACCGCCGTAGAAGGCGACGACACCGGCATGACCGGCGTCATGCTGCACGGCGCAAGCGGGACGCAGTTGCTGCCCGCGGCGGGGCTCTTCGTCTATATCGGCCTTGCGCCGAATACCGGTCTTGTGGAGGGGCTGGTGGACAAGGACAGCGACGGCCGGGTGATGGTTTCGGACAGGCTGGAGAGCCGCGCAGCAGGGCTTTTTGCCGCCGGCGATCTGCGTCACGGAACGCGGGCGATGCTGGATGGGGCCGCGGCAGACGGCGCGCTGGCCGCGCGTTCGGCGCTGGAGCGGCTGCACAAGGGGAAAACGGCGGGGTCGGAGGAGGAAACGTAGACCCTGTCGTCGTGCCGGGGTGAGAGCCGGCCAACCGTCGCGGGAGCGCGACGCCAAAGGGAGGAGGATCTGATGAACACGATCAAGGGGCTGGTGTTGTCCAGTCTTATTCTGCCTGCGTCGATGGCGCAGGCGACGGAAATGACCACCACCGAGGCCGCGCTTTACGAGGCGGCGCGGGGGGAAAGCGGGGTCACCTGGTACACCTCGCAGTTGACCACCGAACAGGCCGAACAGGTCTGTGCGCTGTTCTCGGCGCGGTTCGAGGGGATCGGCTGTTTTCCCGTGCGCGCCAATGGCGCCAGCACGTTGCAGCGGGTCGTGCAGGAAATCCAGGCGAATGCGGTGCAGGGCGATGTCGTCAGCACCAACAGCGTCTCCGACTTCGAGGAGTTCAAGGCCCTGGGCGGGCTGGCGCAATACATGCCCGAGAACCTGTCCGGCATGCAGCCCTCGCTGGCTGCGCTCAACGACCAGGAGGGCTATTATTTCGTCGCAGGTGTCTCGCCCTTCGGTTTTGTCTACAACACCGATCTGGTATCGCCGGACGAGGTGCCGACCAGCTGGGCCGATCTGACCGACCCGCGCTGGCGCAATCAGGCCGCCATCGCGCATCCCGGTTTCTCGGGCAGCGCGGGGCAATGGGCGATCGCGATGTATCTGCTCTATGGGCGCGAGTTCTTCGAGGATATGGCCGAAAACGATCCCCAGATCGGCCGCTCGATCGCCGATGGATATACGCTGGTCACCACGGGCGAACGGTCGCTGACCGTGACCTCTCTGGCGCTTGGGCGCGATGCGATGCGCGAGGGTCGCCCGGTCGGCCTCTCGGTGCCGGAAGAGGGGATGTTCCTGCCACCGAGCGCCGCCGCCGTGCTGGCCGGGTCGCGCAACCCGAACAGTGCCCGGCTCTTTGCCGAGTTCATGGCCTCGACGACCTTCTCGGAATGGCTGGCCTCGATGGGACGCAACCCGCTGCGCACCGACGTCGAAACCCCCGAGGGTACGCCGGATCTCAACGAGGTCAGCGTGCTGTCCGTCTCGATCGAGGAGTCGCTGGAATATCAGCAGGACGTTGTCGAGATGTTCCGCGATATCTTCGGCATCTGACCCCACGCCAAGGCCGGCGGCCCCGAAAGGGCGGCCGGCCGATCCTGAACGCAGCGGGGAATTCCCATGACCCTTGAGACACAACCGGCCGCGCCGGCGCGCCACCTTGCAATCCGTCTGGGCGTGCTGCAACCGGGCCGCCTGGTCTGGCTGGGCCTTGCCCTGACCCTTGCGATCCTGGTGATCGCGCCCATCGCCATGCTGCTGGTGAAAAGCTTCACCAGCGCGGCAACCGGCGGCTTCACGCTGGAGAACTACGTCACCGCCTATGGCCGCGCGCGGCATGTGCAGGCGTTGTGGAACACGCTGCTGATGGGCGGTGCGACCACCGTTCTGGCCCTGCTGATGGCCGTGCCGACCGCCTGGGCCTGCACGCGCACCAACATGCCGGGGCGCAATCTGGTGCGGTTCGCTCTCTTCGGTGCGTTCCTGATGCCACCCTATCTGACCGGCGTGGGCTGGATCCTGCTTGCCGGGCCGAATGCCGGCTTCATCAATCAGGCCTGGGTGGCACTGACCGGTGCCTCGGTGCCACTGGTCAACATCTTCAGCTTTCCCGGGCTGGTGCTTGTCATGGCGCTGAGCACCTTCTTCACCACCTTCATTCTGGTCAGCGCTGCTTTCGAACTTCTGTCGAGCGAGATGGAGGATGCGGCCAATATCCTCGGGGCCGGCCCGTTCCGCACCGCGTTCAAGATCACCCTGCCCATGGTCCTGCCGACCATTCTGGGCAGCGCGCTCCTCACCTTTCTGGTCTCGATCGCGCTTTATGGGGTGCCGGCGCTGATCTCGATCCCGGCGCGGTTTCCGGTGGTGGTGATCCAGTTGGCCGAGTTTTTCTCTTTCCCCGTGCGCATCGAGGTTGCGGCCGCCTATTCGATCCCGTTGCTGGGCATCACGGTGGGGCTGTTGCTGCTGCAACGCCGGGTGCTGGGGCGCAAGGGCTATACCGCCCTGGGCGGCAAGGGCGGCGAACGCCGGATCACCGAACTGGGGCGCTGGAAATGGGCGGTGCTGGCCTATGTGCTGGTCGTCGTGCTGCTGGCCGTGGCGATGCCGCTGATCGTGCTGATCCTGGCCGCCTTCAGCAAATCCTGGGTCAACGGCTTCAGCGCGGGGAACTTCACGCTCGGTCATTTCCACTATGTGCTGTTCCAGCATTCGAGCTCGCAACAAGCCCTCTGGACCAGCGTCTTCACCGGGGCGGCGGCGGCGACGCTGGCGATCATGCTGGCGCTCTCGATCGCCTATGTCGTGCAGCGCCGCCTGCTGCCCTATGGCGGGGTACTGGCCTTCCTGTGCATGTCGCCCTACGTCATTCCGGGCATCGTGCTGGCCATCGGCTTCTACGCGGTCTATGCGCTGCCGCCGGTGGGGCTCTATGGCACCTACATCATCCTGATCCTCGCCTTTACCACCCGCTTTCTGCCCATCGCCTATACCACCTCGAACAACGGGGTCCGCGCGATCAACCCCGAGATGGAGGAGGCCGTGCGCATCCTGGGCGGGGGCCAGTTCACCGCGATCCGCAAGGTCGTGGCGCCGCTCCTGAAGCGGACGCTGGCCTCGGGCTGGATCCTGATCTTCGTGCCCGCCGCGCAGGAGCTTTCCACCGCCGTGTTTCTGGTGGGACCGCACACGCGGGTGGTCTCTGTCGTGTTGCTGGACATGAGCGAGGAGGGAACTTTCGAGCGCCTCGCCGCCCTGGGCAGCGTGCTGTTGCTGATCATTGCCGCCATCGTGCTGGTGGGCGTCAGGCTTCTGGGCCGTGATTTCATGCTGAGGAGAAGTTGATGAAGGGTCTGGTCCTGAAAGACCTCGGGCGCCGCTTCGGGGCTGTCGATGCCGTCAAGGATGTGAATATCGAGCTTCAGCCGGGCGAGTTCCTGTCGTTGCTGGGTCCGTCGGGCTGTGGCAAGACCACGACGCTGCGCATGATTGCAGGGTTTCTGGCGCCGACCTCGGGCTCGATCATTCTGGACGGGGTCGAGGTATCGTCGCCGCAGAATTCGCTGCCGCCGGAAAAGCGCGGCATGTCGATGATCTTCCAGAGCTATGCGATCTGGCCCAACATGACCGTGGCACAGAACGTGGCCTTTGGCCTGAACCTGCGCAAGCTGGACCGGGCCGAGGTAAAGCGCCGGACGGGCGAGATGCTGGAAGCGGTGCGTCTGAACATGCTGGCTGACCGCTATCCGTCCGAATTGTCCGGCGGGCAGCAGCAGCGGGTGGCGCTTGCGCGGGCGCTGGTCATCCGGCCCAAGCTGCTGCTGCTCGATGAGCCGCTGTCCAATCTCGATGCCTCGCTGCGCGAGGACATGCGCTTCGAGATCAAGCGCATCCATGATGAATTCCGCATTACCTCGGTCTATGTGACCCATGACCAGAGCGAGGCGATGGTCACATCGGACCGGATCGCGGTGATCAATCACGGCCGGGTGGAACAGATCGACACGCCGTACGAGATCTACACCCGTCCCAAGACACGCTTCGTCGCGGGCTTCATCGGGCGGACCAATCAATTGACCGGGCGGCGCGGCGCCGCGGGGGTCGATTTTACAGGCTTCACCCTGCCGGACGCGCTGTTCACCGGCGCGGATACCGAGGTCTTCGTGTCAATCCGCCCGCAATCCCTGCATCTGAGCGTGGAGGAGCCCGCCGAAAATGCGCTCAAGCTGCCCGGGCGCATCACCGCGCGCGCGTTTCTGGGCGAGACCTGGGATTACGTGTTCGCCACCGAGGCAGGGCTGGAAATGCGCGTGGTCGCCCGTCCGCATGAGATCTACGAGGTCGGCGCCCCGGTCTGGGCTGCGGCCGCGCGCGATCAGGTGGTGCAGATCCGATGACGGGCGCGGGTGGCGGACCCGGGCGCCTGTCAGGCGGTTGGCGCCGCATCGCGTATCGCGGCGATCAGATCGTGAAAGCGGTCCCCCTGCACGATGATATGCGTATGGGTCGCCTGCCCTGCCCCTTCGGCATCGCCGCGGCCCACAGCGGTCAGGATCGCCTCATGCTCGGCCAGAGATCCGGCGATACGATTGCGGCCGCGCAATTGCAGGCGGCGGTAGGGCTGAAGCATCCGGTGCAGCCGCGTCGCCTCGTCCACCAGAAAGCGGTTATGGGTCGCCATGTAGAGGCATCGGTGAAACCGGGTATTGGCAAGATAATAGTCCTCCACATCGCCGGTCTGCGCCGCCGCGACGCAGCCTTCATGGGCGGCGGTGAAGTCTGCGAGTTCCGCCTCGGAGATGCGCCGCGCGGCGAGACGGGCACAGCTGGCCTCGACCTCGGCCATCACCTCGAACCGCTCGGCGAGTTCCTCGACGCTCCATTGCGTGACGAAGGTGCCGCATTTCGGTTGGACCTGCACCAGTCCGGAGCTTTCAAGCTGCTGCAGCGCATCGCGGATCGGGGTGCGCGAACAGCCGAAGCTGCGGGCCAGCGCTTCCGGGTCAAGTCGGGCCCCGGGCAGGTAGTCGCCGCTCAGGATCGCCGTCTCCAGAGATTGGCGTATGCGGCTTACATTCGGCTGTGACGGCAATGAAGGCTACTCTCTCTATCTATCCGCGCTAATGTTATATACAACAGGAGGAGATCAGTATATGATGCTCTGTATCTTCTGTCACCCTCGATCAGCCCCCTGAGGCGCCATGTTCCGTCCGTTTCGCCCGGATCGCCCGGCTTTTCTGGCCGAGATCCTCGACACCCTCACCGAGCGCGGGCGCGCCCTGCTCGGGGGACGCACCGACGTCCCCTTGATGGCCGCGCCGGATCTGGCGCAGCTGGCCGAGGTTCTTCTGTCTCGTCGCGGCGAGGCGGCGGGGGTGGCGCTGGCGGATTCGCTGGGTCGGGCCTATGCCGCGGCGGCGCGCGATCAGCGGCTGGCCTTCCTGATCCTGCTGGCCGAGAAGTTCGGGCCCGATCCCGCCCGCGCCACCGAAGCCATGAACGCGGTGACGCATGGGCAGGCAGGCGCGCTGGATGCACTTCACGCTGCCTCGGAGCCGCGCCGGCAAGAACTGTTCCGACGGATCAACCAGGCGCCGGGCGGCACCCAGATCCTGTTGCAGATGCGGGTCGACCTGCTGGACGCGCTGCCCGAGATGCCGCTGCTGCGCCCTGTCAACGACGACTTTGTGCATCTCTTCGCGTCGTGGTTCAATCGCGGTTTCCTGAGCCTGAGGCAGATCGACTGGGCCACGCCCGCGAATATCCTCGAAAAGATCATCCGCTACGAAGCCGTGCACGAAATCCGCAACTGGGACGATCTGCGCAACCGGCTGCAACCCCCTGATCGCCGCTGCTATGCGTTCTTTCATCCGCAATTGCCCGATGAACCGCTGATATTCGTCGAGGTCGCGCTGACGACCGGGACGCCTGCCGCCATTGCCCCGCTCCTCGACCTGGCTCGTCAGCCGATCGGCGCGCACGAGGCCGCGACAGCCGTGTTCTATTCGATCTCCAACACCCAGCGCGGGCTGGCGGGCGTGTCTTTCGGCAACTTCCTCATCAAGCAGGTGGTGGAAGTGCTGCGCGCCGAGCTTCCGCAGGTGCAGGTCTTCGTCACCCTGTCGCCGGTCCCCGGTTTCGCGCGCTGGCTGGAGACGATGCGGCGCGATGAGACCGGCCAATCGCTGCCTGCGCCGCTGCGCGAGGCCCTGACGGGGCTGGATGTGCCCGGCTGGGAAAAGGACCCCGACCGCGCCACGGCGATAGGCGCGGCCTTGGTGCCGGCCGCCGCCTTCTATTTCCTGAGCGCGCGTGACAGACGCGGGCGTGTCCTGGATCCGGTGGCGCGTTTCCATCTGGGCAACGGCGCACGGCTCGAACGGCTGAACCCCTTGGGCGATCTGTCCCCGAACGGGCTGCGCCAGTCGCACGGGCTGATGGTGAATTACCGCTATGCGCTCGAGGATATCGAGCGCAACCATGAGGCCTTCGCCGAACGGGGAGAGGTTGTCGCCTCGGACCCGGTGCGCCGCGCTCTGCCTGCCCAGATGACTTCCTGACACTGACGGATGTACCGATGACTGCAAATCTCTACGACCACCTGATCGCACGGGCCCCGCAACCGGATGCGGTGGCGATGGAAACGGACGGCGGCGATCCGAGCCGCTACTCCGACCTCGCCCGGCGCAGCGCGCAGATGGCGCAGGCGTTGGTCGAATTGGGCGTGACGCCCGGCGCGCGCGTCGCCGCACAGATCGAGAAGTCGGTGAACGGTATCGTCCTCTATCTGGCCACGATCCGGGCCGGTGCGGTGTTCCTGCCGCTCAACACCGGCTACACCGCCGCCGAGATCGGCTATTTCCTGAACGATGCCGAGCCTGCCGTCTTTGTCTGCGACCCCGCGCAGGCAGATGCGCTGGCGGGTGTCGCCGCAGAGGCCGGGGCCCGACTTGTGACCCTTGGCGCGGCGGGGGATGGCTCGCTGGCTGAGGCGGCAGAACGGGCGTCGACGGAATTCGACACCGTGCCGCGCGGCGAGGATGACCTGGCAGCGTTGCTCTATACCTCGGGCACGACGGGGCGTTCCAAGGGGGCGATGCTGACCCACGGCAACCTTCTGTCGAATGCGCGGACCCTGTGCGAGGCGTGGCGGTTCAGCGCCGACGACGTGCTGATCCACGCGCTGCCGATCTTTCACACGCACGGGCTGTTCGTGGCGATCAATGTGGCGTTTCTGTCTGGCGCATCGATGATCTTTCTGCCGAAATTCGACCCTTTGCAGGTCCTGTCGCTTATGCCGCGGGCAACCGTTCTGATGGGCGTGCCCACCTTCTACACCCGTCTGCTGGATCAGCCCGGCCTGACACGCGAGGCCTGCGCGGGAATGCGGCTCTTCGTTTCCGGCTCGGCGCCGTTGCTGGAGGAGACCCACCACGCATGGTCCGAGCGTACGGGACATGCAATTCTTGAGCGTTACGGCATGACCGAAACGAACATGACTATTTCCAACCCCTATGACGGGGCGCGCATCGCAGGCACGGTCGGATTGCCCCTGCCCGGCGTTGATCTGCGGCTGACCGATCCGGCAAGCGGCCAGACGGTACCGCCCGGCGAGGTCGGCATGATCGAGGTGCGCGGCCCCAATGTGTTCAAGGGCTATTGGCGGATGCCGGAAAAGACGGCCGAGGAACTGCGCGCGGACGGTTTCTTCATCACCGGCGATCTGGGGCAGTTCGATGCGAACGGCTATCTGCAGATCGTCGGGCGGAGCAAGGATCTGGTGATTTCGGGCGGGCTCAACGTCTACCCGCGTGAGGTTGAGGCCGAAATCGACGCGCTGCCGGCGGTGCTGGAAAGCGCGGTGATCGGCGTCAGGCATCGCGATTTCGGCGAGGCCGTGCTGGCGGTGGTGGTCCGGCGCGGGGAGATCAGCGTCGAGGCGATCCTTGAGGCGCTGCAAGGACGGCTGGCGCGGTTCAAGCAACCCAAGGCCGTGGTCTTTGTCGACGAACTGCCCCGCAACACCATGGGAAAGGTGCAGAAGAATCTGCTTCGCGAACGCTTTGCGGGGGTTTTTGGGTGATCCATCCTGCGCGGGCGACAGTCTGACCCGCTGGGCGCATGGATCGACCACGCCATCATCCCGATCATGCGATTGCTGGTACGCTGCACCGCGACGCCGGCGCCGTTTGCAATGTCATGGAACGGCCCTGGAGGATCTGCGCTCAGGCGACCATCACCAGATGACCCGGCGCGACCTCGCGGTAGTCGCGGCGCGGGGGCGTATAGTCAGCCGGGCGCACGGGGCTTTTAAGCTCATCGACCGACAGACCCCGTTTCACGCCCCGCCGCGCAGGGTCGGGGACGGGCACCGCCGCCATCAGCTTTTTCGTATAGGGATGCTGCGGGTCCTCGAACACCGCGGCGCGGGGGCCGATTTCGACGATCTCGCCCAGATACATCACCGCCACGCGGTGGCTCACGCGTTCCACCACGGCCATGTCATGGCTGATGAACAGGAATGCGAGGTCGAATTCCTCTTGCAGGTCCATGAGCAGGTTGCAGACCTGCGCCTTGATCGAGACATCCAGCGCCGAGACGGATTCGTCCGCGACGATCACCTTGGGGTTCAGCGACAACGCCCGCGCGATGGCGATCCGCTGACGCTGGCCGCCCGAAAATTCATGCGGATAGCGGGCCATCATGCTGGCGGGCAGGCCCACACGCTCCAGCAGGCTTGCCGCCTTGTCGCGCGCCTCGGCCCGGGTGCCGAGCCTGTGGTGCAGAAAGGGTTCGGCCACCGCATCGCCCACCGTCATGCGCGGATTGAGGCTGGAAAACGGGTCCTGAAAGATCATCTGCACCGACCGGCGCAGGCCCCGCAGTCCCGCCCCGCTCAGCCGCAGCACGTCATAGCCGTCCAGCTGAACCTCGCCCGACTGCGGTTCCACCAGCCGCATCAGCGACCGCCCGGTCGTCGATTTGCCACAGCCGGATTCGCCCACGATCGACAGGGTTTCCCCCTGCTGCAGGCTGAAGGACACATTTTCCACCGCATGGACATTGCCCGTCACGCGGCCAAAGATGCCGCCCCGGATGGGGAAGCGGGTCACAAGGTTCTTCACCTCCAGCACCGGGGTCTTGCGGTGATCGACCGTGTCGCGCATCGGAACGGGCGGCGTGGTCACGCCGCTTGTCATGTCCACGCGCGGAAAACGCAGCGGCTGGGCCTGCCCCTGCATCGACCCCAGCGCCGGGACCGAGGCGAGCAGCGCGCGGGTATAGGGCTCCTGCCCGTTGCGGAAGATGTCGGTGGTGGGGCCGGTTTCGATCTGGTCGCCCCGGAACATGACGACGGTCCGGTCGGCGATTTCCGCCACCACGCCCATGTCATGGGTGATGAAGAGAACCGACATCCCCTCTTCTTCCTGCAACTGCTTGATCAGGTCGAGGATCTGCCCCTGGATCGTCACGTCGAGCGCGGTGGTCGGTTCATCCGCGATCAGCAGTTTCGGTCGCGCCGCCAGCGCCATCGCGATCATCACCCGCTGGCGCATCCCGCCGGAAAACTGATGCGGATATTCGTCAAAGCGGCTGGCGGCATTGGGAATGCGCACCTTTTCCAGCGTGCGGATCGTCTCGGCCCGGGCCTCGGCGGCGGTCATGCCCCGGTGCCGGGTCAGCACCTCGGAAATCTGGCGGCCGATGGTGAAGATCGGGTTCAGGCTCGTCATCGGCTCCTGAAAGATCATCGCCATCTCGTTGCCGCGCACGCCCCGCATCTCGCGCTCGGACAGTTGCAGCAGGTCGCGGCCGTTCAGCAGGATCTCGCCCTCGACCCGGCTCTGGCCCTTGGGCAGCAGCCCCATGGCGGAAAGCGAGGTGACGCTTTTGCCCGAGCCGCTTTCGCCGACGATGGCGAGGGTTTCGCCCGGCATCACGTCGAACGAGATGTTGCGCACCACGTCCTTCCACGCGCCGTCCACGAGAAAGGATGTGGTCAGGTTCCTGACGGAAAGAACGGGGGTCATCGGCGGTTCCTCAGAGTGGAGTGGCGAAAGAGGGCGAGGGCCGTCCCTCGGCGATGCGTTGCGCCTCAAGCGCGGCGATGCGGGCGTCGATATGGCTGCGGTCGGTCGCGCCGCTGGGGTTTTCGCGGGTGGGCACCACCTCCATCACATGCAGGAACCGTTCCTGCGCGACGGCGTAAAGCCGACGCAACTCGGCCAGCGGGTCGGCATGATCGTCGGCACGGATCGAAAGCCAGGGGTAGTCCTGCCCCTTGTGGATCACCAGCGCCGCCGATTGCCTGCCGCGCTTGTCGCCGCCGGCAGCCTCGCCCGCCTCCATCGCCGCCATCAGCCGCTCGGCAAAGGGCAGCGCCCTGCCCTCCTGATAGACCCGCAGCGTCTCGGCCACGACCTCAGGTCCCGCCAGCATGTTGCCTGCCACCGACACGCCCGGCGCGGTCAGATGCCCGGCCCAGTTCACGCAGTCGGGCCCGGTAAAGGCGGCCGCCCGTCCCCCGGCATCGACAAGGTGAAGCTGCCGGTTGCGGTGGCCTGCATCGGCGGCGGTCAGCGCCCCGAGCGTCGCCTCGGGGCCGAGCTGTGCCAGCCGGTCGAGCGCCGCCGGCCCGTACATGGGGTTGATGAAGGCCTGCGTGGCAACCGCGCCGATGCCGGGGCGGATATGGGGCACCAGCGCCCCCACCGCAAAGAACCGGCTGGCCACGGCCACGCCGAGATGGCCGGTGTCTTCGTCACATGCGACAATCGACCAGGTCATCAGCGCCCCACCGCATAAGCCTGCATCAGGCGCGGCGTCGCCGCCGCCCGCAGCAGCCCGTCCGCATTCCGTTCCGCCGCCGTCAGCCGTCCGATCGACCATTCCGGCGTGACCGTCAGGCGGTGCCCGCGCGCGCGCAGATCGTCCAGAACGGCGGCGGGATAGTTCGCCTCGATCGTCACGCCGCCCGGTTCGCGGGTGCGCGGATGGAACGAGCCCGGGAAATGCGTCGTGTGGAACAGCGGCATGTCGATGGCCGCCTGCAGGTTTTCCCGGTGATGCACGTGGCGCAGGAAGAACGGCAGCTGCCACTGGTCCTGCTGGTCACCGCCCGGCGTGCCGAAGGCCATCGCCGGCCGGCCGTCCCGCAGCGCCAGCGAGGGCGTCAGCGTCGTGCGCGGCCGCTTGCCCGGCGCAAGCGAGGTCGGCAGCCCCTCTTCCAGCCAGAACATCTGCGCCCGCGAATTCAGGCAGAAGCCGAGGCCCGGAATGATCGGCGAGCTTTGCAGCCACCCGCCCGAGGGCGTGACCGAGACCATGTTTCCTTCGCGGTCGATCACGTCGATATGGACCGTATCGCCCTTCTTTTCCGACAGATGCGCCATCGTGGGTTCATAGACGGCCCCCTGCCCCGACACCCGTTCCAGCATCCGCAGCGTCAGGTCGCGCTGCGCCTCATAGCCCGGGACGACGCCCGGGTTCAGGTCCAGCGCGGCGGTGCTGCCGATCAGCGCGCGGCGTTCCGCGTTATAGCTGTCGGACAGCAGCACATCGAGCGGGACGGTCGCGAAATCCGGATCGCCGTAATAGACCTCGCGGTCGGCAAAGGCGAGCTTCATCGCCTCGACCACCGCATGGACGAAATCGGGGCCGCAGGGGTCCATCGCGGCGACGTCCATGCCCTTGAGGATGGCGAGCGATTGCAAAAGCACCGGCCCCTGCCCCCATGGCCCGGTCTTGGCCACGGTCCAGCCGTGATAGTCGTAGGTCAGCGGCGCCTCGACCGTGGCGCGCCAGTTCGCCATGTCATCCGCGCTCAGCACGCCCTTGTGGCGCTGCCCCGAGGCGTCCATCACCTCGGCCGTCCGGAGGTAGTTGTCGATCGCCTCGGCGACGAAGCCGCGATAGAAGGCGTCGCGGGCGGCCTCGATCTGCGCCTCGCGCCCTTCGCGCGCCTCGGCCTCGCGCAGGACACGGGTCCAGGTTTCGGCAAGGACCGGATTGCGGAACAGCGACTGCGCCGCCGGCGCCTGCCCGCCCGGCAGCCAGGTCTCATGGGATGTCGGCCATTCGGTGCGGAAAAACTCCGCCAGACCCGAAATGGTGGCCGAAACCCGCGCCAGCGTCGGATGCCCGTATTCGGCATAATGGATCGCCGGTTCCAGCACCTCGCGCAGCGACAGCCGGCCATAATCGCGCAGCATCAGCATCCAGCCGTCGAACGCGCCCGGGATCACCGTCGCAAGCAATCCGTCGCCCGGGATCATCCCGATGCCTTCGGCCTTGTAATGCGCGATGGTGGCGCCGGCAGGGGCAGGTCCCTGGCCGCAGATGACCTCGATCCGGTCCTTCTGTTTCGAATAGACCAGCGCCGGCATGTCCCCGCCGGGGCCGTTCAGATGTGGCTCCAGCACCTGGAGCACAAAGCCCGTCGCGACGGCGGCGTCAAAGGCGTTGCCGCCGATTTCCAGCATGCGCATCCCCACGGCGGATGCGATCCAGTGCGTCGAGGCGACGACGCCGAAACTGCCGGTGATCTCGGGGCGGGTGGTGAATTCGGTCATGTTCTGTCCCTTGGTTCAAGCTTCGCGCGGATCGAGCGCGTCGCGCAGCCCGTCACCCATCAGGTTGAACCCGATGACGACGAGAAAGATCGCGGCCCCCGGCCACATCGCCATCCATGGCGCCTGGCTGAGGAAGTTTTTGGCGGTGTTCAGCATCGAACCCCAGCTGGGCGCCGGCGGCTGCTGCCCAAGGCCAAGGAAGGAAAGCGAGGCCTCGGCGATGATCGCCGTCGCAATGGTCAGCGTCGCCTGCACAAGGATCGGCTGGAAGGCGTTCGGCAGGATGTAGCGCGTCATGATCTGCGCATGTCCAAGACCCACCGACCGCGCGCCCTCGACATAATCCTCTTGCTTGACGGCCAGCACCTGCCCGCGCGTCAGGCGGATGAAGATCGGCATGGCCGAGAGGCCGATGGCGATCATGGCGTTCGAAAGGCTCGGCCCCAGAAAGGCCGCCAGTGCAATCGCGGTGATGAGGAAGGGCATCGCCAGGAACGCCTCGGTCACGCGCGATACGATCATGTCGACCCAGCCGCCGAAATACCCTGCAAGCAGCCCGAACGGCACGCCGAGCGCCACCGCAATCGCGACCGAAAAGACACCCGCCATCAGCGAGGCGCGTGCGCCCCAGATCATCCGCGACAGGATATCGCGGCCGATATCGTCGGTCCCGAACCAGTGTTCCGCCGAGGGCGGCTGCCGGATCGCCGTCCAACTGGTCTGCAGCGGGTCGGCGATGGGCAGGATCGGCGCCGCCACCGCAAGGAAGGCAAAGAAGATGACGATGCCAAAGCCCACGATCGCCCCCTTGTTCGCCCGCAGCTTGCGCCAGGCGCGGCTGCCGGAGCGGGCAGGGACGGGGGCCTGGGTCAGGGTTTCGGTGGCACTCACAGGCTTGCCCTCATGCGCGGGTTGAGAAGGACGTAAAGCACATCGGCGATGATGTTCATCACGATGAAGCCCACGGCGGTAAACAGCACGACCCCCTGCACCACCGCATAGTCACGGTTGAAGACCGCATCCACGATCAGCTTGCCGAAGCCGGGGATGGTAAAGATCTGCTCGGTCAGCACCGCGCCGCCCAGAAGCTCTCCGAAGAGCAGCGCCGACAGCGTGACGACCGGCAAGAGCGCGTTGCGGAAACTGTGGCTCAGGATCACCTCGCGGTCCGACAGGCCCTTGGCCCGGGCGGTGCGGATATAGTCCGACCGCAACACGCCCAGCATCGACGAGCGCGTATGCCGCATCAGCGTCGCCGCAAGCGCGGTGCCCAGCACGAAGGCCGGCATGATCATCGTCTGGATCGACCGCACCGGATCGACGAAGATTGATTCATATCCCGAGGCCGGCAGCCAGCGCAGTTCTACCGATACCAGCAGGATCAGCATGATCCCGAGCCAGAAATTCGGGACCGACAGGCCCGACAGCGCAAAAAGGTTCGCAAGGTAGTCGGTCAGCGTGTTCTTTTTCACCGCCGCGATGATCCCGGCGGGGATGCCCACGAGGAACGCGAAGATCATCGACATCACCGCCAGTTGCAGCGTCACCGGCAGCTTTTGCAGGATCAGTTCCGTCACCGGCAGGTTCGTGCGCAGCGAAATGCCCAGATCGCCCCGCAGCGCGTTCCCGAGCCAGGTGAGATACTGCACCCAGACGGGATCGTTCAGCCGGTATTTCTCGCGCAGATAGGCGATCGTTTCGGGGTTCCTGTCCTCGCCTGCCATGGCCAGCACCGGGTCGCCCGGAAGCAGCTTTTGCAGCATGAAGACGAAAAGCGAGATGATGAGAAGCGTGGGTATCGCCACCAGCACCCGCTTGGCAATGTAGATGAGCATGGGACCTGTCCCGCAACGGGGGCGGACGGAGAAACCCCCGCCCGCCGGTTTCGTGATGGATCAGCCGTCCTTGCGGACGCCTTCCAGCCGGATCATCCCGTCGGGATAGGCCTCGAACCCGGTCACGCTGTTCTGCATCCCCCAGATCCAGCTCTGGTGGCCGAAATAGATGATCGGGGCCTCATCCGTCAGGATCACCGAGGCCTGATCGTAAAGCGCCTTGCGCGCCGCCGGATCCACCAGGGTGCGGGCCTCGTTCAGCAGGCGGTCGACCTCTTCGTTGCAATAGCGGGTGTCGTTGATCCCGCCCTCGCAGGTGACGAACTGGTGCAGGTTGCCATCGGGATCGACCCGGCCCGACCAGTCCGACCGCGACAGCTGGTAGTTGCCCGCCGTCTGTTCCGACAGAAGCGTCGCGAATTCCGTCGCGCGGAGCGAGACGTTGAACCCGGCCTCGCCCACCATCGCCTGAATGACCTGCATCATCTGCATCGTCACCGGCGTGTTCGGCGTCTGGATCTCGACATCGACGGAGTCGTATCCCGCCTCGGCCATCAGGGCGCGGGCGGCCTCGACATCGCGGGCAGGAACGGGGATATCCGCATTGTACCATGGGCTTGTCGGGGGGAAGGGCTGGTTGCCGGCGGGCTGGGTGCCCTCGAACACGACCTGGCTCACGGCCTCGCGGTCCACCGCCAGGCTGAAGGCCTGACGCAGCAGCTTTTCCTGCCCCATCGGGTTGTCGGCACGGTCGCCATTGGCGATGTTGATATAGACGGCGGTATAACCCAGACCCACCACATCGGCATAGGTGAGGCCCGGATCGTTGCGCACAGCCTCTGCGTCGGTGGCCGCCACCCGCTCCATCATGTCCAGATCGCCGGACTGAAGGTTTGCCAGACGCACGGTCGTGTCGGGGATCGGCAGGTAGATCACCCGGTCAAGGTGGATTTCATCGGCATTCCAATAGTCGTCGAACCGGTCCAGCACGATCCGGTCCTGCTGGATACGCTCCACGAACTGGAAGGGCCCCGAGCAAACGGGGTTGTCGCCGAAATTCGCGCCCGAGGCCTCGGCGGCGGTGGGCGAGATCATCATGCCCGCCCGGTCCGAGAGCTGCGCCAGAAGCGAGACATCCGGGCTTTCGAGCGTGAAGACGACCTCGTATTCGCCGACAGCCTCGACGCTTGCGACCGAGGCAAGCTCGCTCCGGCGGCGGGACTCCGGCAGGTCGATCGAGCGGCGGATGTTCGCGACGACCGCCTCGGCGTTGAAGGGCGTCCCGTCATGAAACACCACCCCCTCGCGCAGGGTCATCGTCAGGGTGGATGCGTCATCGCTCCATTCCCATGCGGTGGCAAGCTGCGGCACGATTTCGAGATCGGGGCTGATATCCACCAGCTTGTCGCACATCGCGGTGTAGACGATGCGGCCGACAAAGGTGCGCGACTGGTCGGGGTCCAGCACGTCGGCATCGTCCTGCAGTCCGATCCGCAGCGTCTGGGCCGAAAGCGGCGCCGCCATGGCGCTGGTCAGCAGCATGGCAAGCAGGGTGCGCTTGAGGTGCGGCGAGTTCTTCATCTCCATCATCCTGTTGGTTGGGGTTCCTGAAAATCGTCCAGCTTCTGGCCCGTTTGGTCAGGCGTCTGGTTGGGCGTCGTGCGGGTGTCCGGCTGCGGGGTCAGATCGACCGGGGCAAGGGTCTCTCCCAGCGTCTGGTCGTAAAGGATGGTGCGCAGCATCATCAGGTGCTGGCGCATCGCCTCGCCGGCGCGGGCGGGGTCATGATCGGCGATGGCCGTGACGATGGCGGAATGCTGGTCATGGCTCACGCTGACCGAACCGGCGCTGCTGCGGGCGCGTTCGCGCAGCGTCTGCCAGGCCTCATCCTGCCGCACCCGGTTCACGATGTCGAAAAGCGCAAGGAACAGCCGGTTGCCCGCCGCCCGCGCGATCTGCCGGTGCAGCGCGCCATCCCACAATTCGCGGGAATCCGCGTCGGTGCTGTCCTGCAGCTTTTGCGCCAGTTCCTGCATCCGCAGCACCTCGGCCGGGCGCGCCCGCAGGGCGGCGAGCCGCGCAAGCTGCGGCTCGATCTGCAGCCGGACCTCCATGATCTCCATGAAGTCGGTGCCGTTCACCAGCATGTCCACATGGTCCTGCAGCCCGTCCGGGGCTTGTCCCACATAGGTTCCCGACCCCTGGCGCCGCCAGATCCGGCCCTCGGCCTCCAGCACCTCCAGCGCCCGGCGAACGGCGCGGCGGCTCATGCCCAGCTGATCGCAGAGCACCCGCTCGGTCGGCAGGCGGCTGCCCTCCGGGAACCGGCCCGACCGCAGCATCGCGCGCAGGCTTTCAAGCGCGGTGCTGGCATTTTCGCTGGACAGGGTTTCCGGGATCATTTGTGCGGACCATTTGATGATTGGTCACACAAGGGACAGATTCTTTCGATGCGTCAAGGCCGATTGTAACAGCACCACGTCGCTTCACAGTAAAACGTGCTTAAAGTTAGGGCACAGCAGGCGCTGGGGCGCGTTTTATATGCGCGATTGGTTCGCGTTTTACAGGTGTCCATGCGCCGGCGAAGCCGGTGCAGGATCGCCGAGAGAGCGTCACGAGCAAATCAAGGCTGCGCCAAGCTCAAACCGTCAGCTTCAAGCGCCAGACCCGTGTCGCCTCATCGGGTCTCCGTCGCGGCATTCGCGCAAACCCGCGAGGTCGTCGCCGCCCGGCAAGGGTCACAGGCCAGTTCAGGCGGCACCCGCGTCAAACTGCATCTCGAACCGCCTCTTCGCCAGAATCGCGGCCACCGGCAGCGTGCGGTCGGTGGCGGTGATCAGCGACAGGGTCATCCCCGGCATGCTGCCCCGGGGGAACGGCAGGCAAGCGAGCCCCTCCAGACCCGTCAGCGGGGCTTTTGGATGGGTGGCAACCATCCCGTGGCCCGCCCCGGCGCGTACCATGGCACAGATCAGTTCCAGAGAGTTGGTCGTCAGCACCGGCGCAAGACGGATTTTCGAGCGGGCGGCAGCAATGTCCATGACATCACGCAGATGGGTGCTGGCATCGGGCACGATGATCGGCCGGGCAAAAAACTGGTCCAGCGGCAACGTCCGGCGCGCCGCGGGCGCCCCGGCCAGCGGCACCAGCGCGCGCGGCTCGAAGGTCATGTCGCGCACCACGGTCACGCCGGGCAGTGGCTGCGGGCTGAAGGTCAGACCGAAATCGGCCTGCCCGTCCATCACCCGTTGGCGGATCCGGTCCGGCGTGTCGACAGTGACCTGCAGGCTGATCCGGGGATGCTCGTGCAGGAATGCCGCCAGCGCATCGGGCAGCAGCCCCAGCAGGACGGCTTCATGCGGGGCGGCGATCTTCACCTCGCCACGGCTGAGGCCCTGCAACTCGCCGATCTCGCGCCGGATCGAGGTCAGATCCTTCTGCCATCCGCGCAGCCGGTGGATCAGCACCTCGCCGGCCGAGGTGAGACGCATACCGCGCGGCAGGCGTTCGAAAATGGCAACGCCCAGCTCCTCCTCGGCGCGGATCAGTTGCTTGTCGATTGCCGAGGCCGAGACATTGAGCCGCTCCGCCGCCTTGCGAACCGACCCCTGACGGACGATTTCGTCCAGATAGAGGCTGAAACGAGACAGAAAGACCCGATTCATCGCAGGGCTCCTTTCCTGAGAGCGTTGAATTTTTCTCAACACCTCGTCCGATTTTCGGTGTTTGCGCCGGCGAGGCAAGGCGTTTTCTATCGGGTGCGGAATCGCAGCCCTTGAAAGACCGCACATGCAGCCGATTGCCCCCTACACCTGGTCCGTCGATGTTGCCGGAGAACGGATCGCGCTTCCGGTCTTCGAAGCCGGCGAGGATCGCGCCATCGCGCTGCTGATGGTCATCGACCGTGGCCTGCATTTTGTCGAACGCACAGGTCGCGCGCTGGCCGAGGCCTTCCGCCCGCTGGCGCCCGAGATCGTGGTCGGCAGCGCCACGCTGGGCATTCCGGTCGCGATGGAGGTCAGCCGCGCGCTGGGGCTGGATCAATATGTGATCCTTCAGAAATCGCCGAAATTCCACCTTTCGGACGCGCTGGTGGAGGAGGTTCAGTCGCTCACCTCGCGCGGGCGGCAGCGGCTGCTGCTGGACCGGCAGGCCATCGAACGGTTGCAGGGCCGGCGCGTGGTGGTGGTCGATGACGTGATCGCCACCGGCTCCAGCATGGCGGCGGCCATGCGGCTGGTACGCCGGGCCGGGGGCGATATCCGGGGTATCGGCTCCATCCTGACCGAAGGCGGGCTCTGGCGCGCGGCCCTGGGACGCGACGGCGCGCTGCTGCACCGGCTGGGCCATATCCCGCAGTTCCGCGTCACCGCGGCGGGCGCGGTGCCCCTCCCCGACACCGCGCTGGAGGAGGCCGGCTGAAACCGATTGCGGGCCGGCCGCGGCGGCCGGTCCTGCTGCCCGAAGCGCCGGGGGAGGCGGCGCCGAGGGAGCGAAAGCCGGAAGACCAAAATCCGGCCCGCCGCAGCAGGAACTGAAAAAAACCACTCACACAACAGGGACATAACCATGCAAACCACCACCACCTCCGCGGCCGAGGGAAACACCCTCTTCCCCCTCGTGCTGTCCATTGTCGCCGCGGCCGCCACCGGCGTGCTCTGGGCCTATGCCAATCCGATCCAGCTGGTGCCGGGCGTGATCCAGTGGCGAATCTTCGCCTTCCTGCCGCCGCTGATCGGCATCCTGCTGGGCTGGAAAAGCGGCTTCATCACCGGCTATCTGGGCACCATCGTCTGGTCGCTGCTGGCCGGCACTTTCATTCCGGCGCATTCGCTGATCATCGACGGCATCATGGTCGGCCTTACCGGCGCAGTACCGGGCTATCTGTTCGACCCGAAGAAGACCAAATTCGACACCGCCGCGCTGATCAAGGTCGCCGTGGTCTGTCTGGTCGTCGGTCTGGTCATGGTCCTGGCCGTCTCGGCCAGCCTGGCCTGGCTGGGGATCTTCCCCTTCTGGTGGGCGGTGTTCTACCTCGGCCTGTCGGATATCGTGCCGATGCTGATCGGAACGCCGCTGCTGGTCATCCCGGGGATGAAGATCCTGAGCGCCGCTCACCCGGCCGGATTCAAGCGCTTCTGAGCGTTTAGCACGAAAGCCGAATTGATGCTGACTGCCTCCCGCCTGACCCTGCGCTTTGCCGATGCGCCGCCCGTGGTATCGGATGCCGGGTTCGACCTGGAACCGGGCGGGAGGTTTCTGATTTGCGGCGCCACCGGCAGCGGCAAGACCACGCTGCTGGCCGCCGCCGTCGGGATCATTCCGCGGCTGATGCCCAATCCGGGCTATGGCGGCACAGTGACGCTGGACGGCCGCCCACTGTCCGAACTCGGCAAGGATTCGCTGTTCAGCGCCATTGGATATGTCTCGCAGAATGTCGAGGATCAGCTCTGGGATCTTGGGGTCGAGGATATCGTCGCCTTCCCGCTGGAGAACCGCGCCCTGCCCCGCGCCGTTATCCGGGCGCGGGTTGCGGCGGTGATGGTGCGGCTGCGCCTGACCCGGCTGGCCGGCCGCCGGGTGCTGACCCTGTCGGGCGGCGAGCGCCGGATGGTGGCCATCGCCGCCGCGCTGGTGGCGGAACCCCGGGTTCTGGTGCTGGACGAACCCACGACCGGGCTGGATCCCGAGGCCCGCGCCCGGCTGCGCGACCTGCTGTCGGGCGGGTCGGGCCCGGAAACCGCCGCGCTGATCGCCGATCAGGATGCCGCGGCCCTGGCCGGCGCGGTTGACCGGATCGCCCTTCTGGCGGGCGGACGGCTGGGCGCCGCGCATCCGGCAGAAGCGCTGATGGCCCGGCTTGCGCCTTGGATCGAGGCCGGTCTGCTGCCGCCCCGCCCTGAACGCCGCCCGCGCCCCGCAGTCACGCCGGGCGAGACATTGCTGGCGGTGGAGGGGCTGGAAACACGGCTCGCCCGCCCGGATGGAACGCCGATCCTGCGCGACGTTTCCCTGACCCTCTCCGCCGGCGAGACGGTGGCGGTTCTGGGCCGCAACGGCGCCGGAAAGACCACGCTGTTCAAGGCGCTCCTTGGCCTGTTGCCGGTCGCCCGGGGCCGGATCAGCCTGGGCGGCGAACGCGCCGAGGGCTGGACCATCGCGCGCCGGGCGCGCCGGGTCGCCTATGTGCCGCAAAACATGCGGCAGATCCTGTTCAACATGACCCTGAAGGACGAGGTACTGTTCGCCATGACCGCCCGCACCGGCGTCACCGATCCTGCGTTGCACGCCGAGGCTGCCGCCTGCCTTGCGCGCTACGATCTTGCCGGCATGGACGAGGTGAATCCCTTCGCCCTCTCCGCCCGCCAGCAGGGTCAGCTGGGCCTTGCCTGCGCCGAGGCGGCGGGCGCCCCGGTCGCCATCATCGATGAGCCGCTGCTGGCCCGCGACCTGCGCGGCCGGGCGCTGCTGGAGCAGTTTCTGACCACGATGCGCCAGTCTGGCCGGGCGGTCATGGTCATCACCCATGATCTGGAACTGGCCGAGGATATCGCGACGCGGCTGGTCATCGTCGGCGGCGGCGGCCTGACCTATGACGGCCCGGTCGAAGCCGGCTGGCGCTCGGCCGCGTTCCGCGAGCTCGGCTGGCCGCTGCCCCTCGGGCTGCAAACTGACCCGCAGACCAGCGCAAGAACGGGGGCCGCATGACCCGGCTGCATGAGGTGAATTTCTTCGTCAAGCTCGCCGGCGCCTTTGCCGTGATGAGTGCCGCCTGGCTGGTGCCTGGCTGGGCCTATGGCCTGCCGCTGGCGCTCGGCGCGCTGGCCGCTCTCGGGCTGCTGCGGGTGCCCGGGCTGCGGGGCTATCTGAAAGGCGCGGGCCTGCTCACCGGCATGGTGATGGTCAGCTGGATGGTGAACCTGTGGTTCCAGGGCGTGCCGCCCGACGTGGCCCTCCCCATGTCGCTCGCCTCGGCCGCACGGCTGGTGACCACGACGGCGGCCTTCTATTTCGTGATGGAAACCTCGACCCCCGGGTCGATCCTAGCCGCCTGCTCCGCCGCCCGCCTGCCGCCGGTCGTCACGCTGGTCCTGTCGCTGACCTTCGGCATCATCCCCATGCTGCGCGATGAATTCGAGCGGATCGGCGATGCCCAGCGGGCCCGCGGCATGGAGATCGACGATGTCGGCTTCGTCACCCGGCTGCGCTTCGCGCTGGCCCGCGGCGTGCCGCTGCTGGTGCAGGCGGTGCGCATGGCGCATGCCATTTCCTTTTCGCTGGCGATCTATGGCTTCGACCTTAGCCGCAAGCGGACCACCTGGCGGCAGGTCGGCCTGATGGTCGAACCGGCGCTGATCTTTCCCCCCGTCACAGGAGCCGCCGAGCATGGCCGCACAGACACCTGAACCCCAGATCTGGACCGTCGATGTCGAAGGCTTCCTGCTGCCTCTGCCGATTCTGCCGATCAAACCCGATTTCGCCATCTCGCTGATGATGGTGATTGATCTGGGCGTCCGGTTCGGTGCCCATGTCGGCGAAAAGCTGGCGGAAAAGATCGCGCCGCTACAACCCGAAGTGATCGTCGGCCCGGCGACGCTGGGCATTCCGGTTGCCATCGAAGTGACCCGGGCGCTGGGGCTGGACCGTTATGTCGTCCTGCAGAAATCCCCGAAGATCCATCTGGGCGACGCGCTGGAGCAGAAGATCACCGCAATCACGTCCAAGGGCGAACAGCGGCTGATGCTGGACCGCGCGGCGCTGCCTCTTCTCGCCGGCAAGCGGGTTGTGGTGGTCGATGATGTCGTCGCCTCGGGCGGCAGTCTGGCCGGGGCGCTGGCGCTGGTGCGGCAGGCCGGTGCGACGGTGGTCGGTATCGGCACCATCCTGAGCGAGGCCCACGACTGGCGCGAACGGCTGGGGTCGGATGCCGGACTGGTCCGGTCACTGGCCCATATCCCGCAATTCACACGCAGCAGCCCGGGTGAGCTATGGGTTCCGATCCCTGAAAGTCTGTAAGCGGGTTCTCGTACCGCCTGCGCTGATCCAGCACTGTCGCCTGGATCAGCCACGGACGGGGGCCACGTCGTCTCTCCGGAATTGCTTCACCCGGCCTTGGGGTTCAGCGCGTCGTTCAGGCCGTCGCCGACCAGGTTCAGGCTCAACGTGGTCAGGAAAAGCGCAAGCCCCGGAAAGGCCGCCATCCACCAGGCGCGGCTGAAATAATCCTGCGCGGTGTTCAGCATCGTCCCCCAGCTGATGGCGTTCGGGTCCCCCAGCCCGAGGAAGGCGAGGCTCGTTTGCAGCAGGATCGCGCTTGAGACCTGCAAGGTGCAGTTCACGATGATCGGGGGAAGCGCGTTGGGCATGATTTCCCGGAACACGATGTCGAAATGCGACATGCCCAGATTGCGGGCCGCATCGACATACTCCCGCTTGCGCAGGGTCAGGAATTCGGCACGCAGCAGACGCGCCGTCACCGGCCAGGTCAGCACGCCGATGACCAGCACCACGTTCCAGATGCTCGACCCGAACAGGGCCACGATGACGATGGCCAGAAAGAACTGGGGCATGATCTGGAACATCTCGGCCAGCCGCATCAGAAGCGTATCGACCGTGCCACCGAAATAACCCGCAAGGGCGCCGATCGACACACCGATCACGGTCGAGGTGATGACCGCGCAAAGGCCCACGATCAGCGACACCCGCGCGCCCAGGATGACGTTGGACAACACGTCCGAACCAAGCGCATCCGTTCCCAGCGGATGCTGGGCCGACGGGGGCCGGAACGAGGCTCCGAGCTGCATCGGATCGTAAAGCGGCAGGACCGGGGCAAAGATCGCCAGGAGCACCACGGCAAGCGTGATGAAAAGCCCGATCATCGCGCTGGTATTGCTGCGGAACCGGCCCCAGGCGCGCGACGGTCTGCGAAGCGGAAGCGTAAGCGTGGTCATGGCGGCCCTATTGATAGCGGATGCGGGGATCGAGAACGGCGTAAAGCAGATCGACGATCAGGTTGATGACGATCACGAAGACGCTGATCGCAAGGAACATTCCCATCAGCAGCGGGTAATCGCGGGCGTTGATCGCGTCGAGCGTCAGCCGCCCAAGGCCCGGCCAGCCGAATACGGTCTCCACGATCACCGCCCCCGCGATCAGCCCGGGCAGCGTGTCGCCGATTACCGTAATGACCGGCAGCAGGCTGTTGCGAAGCGCATGTCGGACCAGAACCGCCCTTTCGCCCAGCCCCTTGGCCCGCGCGACCTTGACGTAATCCTGCCCAAGCACACCAATCATGCTGCTGCGCGTCAGCCGGGTGATCAGCCCGATATTCGAAAGCGCCAGTGTCGCGGCTGGCAGCACCATGTGATAGGCGACGTCGAGCGCGTAATCCATGCCGGTGTAGCCGCGCCGCAGGTTTGCCATTCCCTGGATCGGGAACCAGTTGAACTGATAGGCCAGGACAAGGATCATCATCTGGCCAAGCCAGAACACCGGAATCGCAAAGCTCGCCAGCGAGATGAAGGTGATGACCGTATCGGTGCGTGACCGCGGCTTGCGCGCCGCCAGAACGCCCAGCGTGATGCCCACGATGGCGGCCAGCGTATACTGGGTGCCCATCAGCAACAGCGTGGCCGGAAACCGGTCGAGGATCAGGGTCAGCACCGGCGCGCCCGAGGAAAACGAATAGCCCAGGTTGCCGCTCAGCACCTGCTGGATATAGGCCCACATCCGCACGGGCAGCGGCTGGTCCAGCCCAAGCTGCGCGCGCAGCCGGTCGATGACCGCCTGATCCGCGCCGGCCTCGCCGATCATGAAATCGACGGGATCGCCCGGCGCCGCATTGATCAGCAGGAATATGACGACGATCACCGCCAGCAGCAGGGGCAGCGTGTATAGCAGCCGTTTCAAAAGATATGCCAGAAGCGCCACAGCGAAACCTTCCTCTCGGGGGGTGACGGGCGCCGGTGCGGCGCCCGCCGGGCGGTCATTCCGTCCAGGTCACCTGATCCATCGTGCCATAGCCGGTGATGTCATCGGTGATGCCCTCAAGGCCGGACCGGAAGGCGATGGGGTAATAACGGTCCCAGAACCACCAATGCGGCACGTCCTCGGCAAGGATCGTCGCCGCCAGGTGGTAGAGCGCGATGCGCCGGCTCTCGTCCAGTTCGCTTCCGGCCTCGGACAGGATCTCGTCCAGCGCCGGATTGCAGTAGCCGGAGGTGTTGAACCCGGAAATCCGCTGAATGCGGTCACAGGTGTAGAAGCCCGCGGCGCCGATCGCCGGATCGGGACCAGAGGCGTAGGAACCCATGGTGACGTCGAAGTCCCAGTTCACGAAGACCTTTTCACGCCATGCCGAGGTTTCCATCCCCTCGTCTATGACCTCGACCCCGACCTGCGAGAACATCGCGCGAAGCAGCCGGGCGACATTGGTCATCGGCCCCTCCGACAGCGAATAGGTCACGCGCAGCGAAAACCGCTTGCCGTCAGCGCCGCGCGGAAAGCCCGCATCATCCAGCATCCGGTTGGCCAGATCGACGTCATAGGGGTATTGAGGCACCTCATCCGTGTAGAAGACCGGCAGTTCCGACGAAAACGCCCCGCCCCGGGACACTGTGCCATGGCCGAAACCGGCCTTTTCCAGAAGGTCCTCGCGATCCATCGCATGGTAAAGCGCCTGACGCACCTGCTTGTTGGCAAGCGGCCCCTCGCGCGTGTTCAGAAACGCCTGATACTGCCCGGCGATGGACCGTTTCTGAAAGGTCACCGTGACGTCGCGGGCGTTCTGCAGACGCTCGACCTCGCCCAGCGGCATGACGTGATAGGGGATGTAGTCAATGTCGCCGGTTTCCAGCGCAAGACCCCGCGCGGCATCATTGGGGATGATCTGGTAGACCAGTCTGTCCACCATCGGCCCGTCCAGGTGATAGTCCGGGTTGCGTTCCAAGGCGATGTGGCTGCCCCGCCGGTATTCCCGGAACACGAACGGGCCTGTTCCGACGGGCGCAAGGTTGGCGGGGTTTTCCTGCGGCGTGATGTCCACGTCGAAGATGTGCCGAGGCAGGATCATCGAGCTGTTGAAATAGGCAAGCCCGCGCAACAGCGGCGGATAGGGCCGCGAAAGCCGGAACACTGCCGTATGGGGGTCGGGGGTTTCGATTGCCTCGACCGCCGCCAGAAGCCCGCCGGCGGGCCCGTTGAACTGCCGGTTCAGGTTCTCAAGGCTCCAGGCGACATCGTCCGAGGTGAACGGCGTGCCGTCATGCCATTTTATCCCCTCGAAAAAGAGGAAGGTATAGGTCAGCCCGTCTTCCGAGATTTCCCACGTCCGGGCCAGCGAGGGGATCGGCTCCCCCTCGCTGTCGAGCCGCACGATCGTGCTGTAGACCTGCGCGCCCACCACGCTCGAATTGATCTCGGTCGTGATGCCGGAATTGATCAGGGTCGGGTCTCCCGAAAGACCGACGATGATGCTGTCATTGGCAAGGGCGGCAAACGGGATATGGCTGAGTACAAGCGGCAGGGCGGCATTCAAAAGCCGGCGTCGCAATCCGTTCTTCATCTTCATTCTCCCTGTTGAGGCGCGACTCGCGCAGTGTCATTCCTTCCAGCGTGCCGTTTCGAGCGCGCCATAACCGGTCAGATCGTCGAGAATTCCGTCCAGTTCGGCGTTGAAGGCGATGGGATAGAACCGGTCCCAGAGCCACCAGTGCGGGGCGTCTTCGGCCAGGATGGTCTGGACCTGATGGTAGAGCTCGACCCGCCGTGCTTCGTCGCCTTCACGCCCCGCCTCTGCCAGGATCTCGTCGAGTTCCGGGTTGCAGTAGCCCGAGGCGTTGCGCGCCATCAGCGGCTCGATGTTACGGCAGACATAAAGACGCTCCACCCCCACGGCAGGGTCGGGGCCGGTCGAAAAGCTGCCCATGGTGATGTCGAAATCCCATTTGGTAAAGGCGCTGTCGCGCCATGCGCCGGACTCCATGCCCTGGATCACCAGATCGACGCCGATGGCCGCGAAGTAGGACCGCATCAGCTGGGCCGCGTTGTTCATGGGCCCTTCCTTGAGGTCATAGCTGACCCGGAGCGAGAACCGCTTGCCATCGGCACCGCGGGGATATCCGGCCTCGTCCAGCATCGCCTCGGCCCGCGCGGGGTCATAGTCGTAGCGCGGCACGTCATCGGTGTAAAAGACCCTCTGTTCCGACGAAATCGGCCCGGCCGAGACGCGCCCATATCCGAACCCGGCTTTTTCCAGCATCTCTTCACGGTTGAGCGCGTAGTAAAGCGCCTGCCGGACCTCGCGCTTGCCGAGCGCTTCATGCCGCGTATTGAGAAAGGCCATGTAGATGCCCGCGATCATGCGCTTGGCAAATTCCACCTCCACGCGCGGATCGTTGCGCAGCGTTTCGACCTCACCCAGCGGCATGGCGTAATAGGGAATGAAATCGACCTGCTCCGATTGCAGGGCAAGCGCGCGCGTCGTGTCATTGGGGATGATCTGAAAGATCAGCCGGTCGGCATGGGGCAGTCCCTCGAGATGATAATCGGGATTGCGGTCAAAGGTGATGTGGCTGCCGCGCGCATATTCCCGAAAGATGAACGGGCCGGTGCCGATGGGCGCCAGATTGGCCGGGTTTTCCAGCGGCGAGACATCCGTATCGTAGATATGTTTCGGCAGGATCGCCGAACTGTTGAAATATGCGAGCCCGCGCAGCAGGGGCGGATAGGGGTATTCAAGGTGGAACACCACCGTCAACGGGTCGGGCGCCTCGATCGACTCCACCGCTTCAAGCAGACCGGAAGAGGGGCCGTTGAACTCCTTGTTGATGTTCCAGAGGCTCCAGGCCACGTCTTCGGCGGAAAAGGGCTGCCCGTCATGCCATTCGATGCCTTCGTAAAGGTGGAAGGTATAGGTCAGCCCGTCTTCCGAAATCTCCCATTCCCGGGCAAGCGAGGGGATGACACCGCCCTGCGGATCAAGCCGCACCAGCGTGCTGTAGACCTGCCCGGACATGTGGCTTGAGGCGATATCGGTCGTGATGCCGGAGTTGATCACCGGAACATCGCCGGGGATCGCGACGACCAGCACATTATCGGCCTGCGCCGTCTGGCCCGTGGCCATGCCAAGGGCAAGGACAAGCGCCGCAAGGCTTGTCGGTAAAGGGCGCAGGCGTCGGGGGGAACTGTTCTTCATGGTTCGGCCTTCCTGTTGTTTGCGGCGGCCATACGGGCCGCGGGACTAGGCGGCGTTGATCGCCGGCTCTGGTTTCTGGTCTGCTAGCGGGAAATGGCAGGCGACATGGCGCCCCGGCGCCACCTCTCTCAGGGTGGGTATCTCGGACATGCAGCGGTCCTGCCGAAGGGGGCAGCGCGGGTGAAACGTGCAGCCCGATGGCGGACGCAACGGCGAAGGCAGTTCGCCCTGCAGGATCTCGCGGTCCCGGTTCTGGCGACGTCCCATCTTCGGAACCGCCGACAGGAGCGAGCGGGTATAGGGATGCATCGGCGCCCGGAAGAGCGCCGCCGTCTCGGCCCGCTCGACCATGCGGCCCAGATACATCACGCCGACGCGGTCGCTGACATGCTGCACCACGCCAAGATCATGCGAGATGAAGAGATAGGCGATGCCATAGGTCTTTTGCAGCTCGGTCATCAGGTTCAGCACCTGTGACTGCACCGAGACATCCAGCGCCGACACCGCCTCATCCGCGACGATCAGACTGGGCCGCAGCGTCAGCGCCCGGGCGATGGATATCCTCTGGCGCTGCCCGCCGGAAAACTCGTGGGGAAACCGGTCGGCGTGGTCGGGGGCCAACCCGACCTCGGCCAGGACCTCGGCAACCCGTTGCCGCCACTCTGCCCGCGGATAAAGCCGGTGTATCCGCATCGGTTCGGCCAGCGTCGCGCCAACCGTCTTGCGTGGATTGAGCGAGGCATAAGGGTCCTGAAAGATCATCTGAATGTCGCGCCGCATCGCGCGCATCCCGGCGCTGTCGAGTTGCGCCAGATCGGCCTTGCCGAACCAAACCTCGCCCGCACTTGGTTTTTCAAGCTGCGTTATGCAGCGTCCCAGCGTGCTTTTGCCGCAACCGGATTCCCCGACCACCGCGAATGTCTCGCCTGCGCCGATATCGAAAGAGACATCGTTGACTGCGCGCACACCGGTCGCCCGCGCGCCAAAGATCTTCGACAGGTTGCGGACGGAGAGAAGCGGTCGTTCAGACATGCAGCCAGCACCTTGCTTGACGGTTCTCGGACAGGACCGCGAGAGGTGGTTCCTCGCTGCGGCAGCGGGCCATCACATGCGGGCAGCGATCCTGGAAGGCACAGCCGGGCGGAAGATCCGCCAGATCCGGAACGGTGCCCGGAATGGTCGGAAGCGCCCCGCGCCCGGCACGACCCGTGTCGATCTGCGGCACGCATTGCATCAGCGCGGCAGCGTAAGGATGGAGCGGCCGGGCAAAGAACGCATCCACCGGGGCGGTCTCGACGATCTGACCGGCATACATGACCGCCACCCGGTCTGCGGTTTCCGAAACGACACCCAGATCATGGGTGATCATCAACAGCGACGACCCCCGTTCCGTCACCAGCTTGCGCAGAAGGTCGAGCACCTGCGCCTGTATCGTCACATCGAGCGCGGTGGTCGGTTCGTCCGCGATGATCAGGCGCGGCTGGCAGGCCAGCGACATCGCGATCATCACACGCTGCCGCATTCCGCCGCTCATCTCATGCGGATAGGCGTCGTATCGCGCCTCGGGCGCCGGGATGCCCACTTGCCGGAAAAGATCAACCACCCGGGCCCGCGCTTCGCGCGCGCTCAGCCTTTCATGCAGGCGGATCACTTCGGCGACCTGCCGGCCCACGCGCAGCACGGGGTTGAGCGAGGTCATGGGTTCCTGAAAGATCATCGCGATGGCATTGCCGCGCACCCGGCGCAACGCAGCCTCGGGCTGGCGGGCAAGGTCCATGCCCTCGAACAGTATCTCGCCCTGCGCGATATGACCGACCGACGGCAAGAGCCGTATGATTGAGTGGGCCGTGACGCTTTTCCCCGACCCGGATTCGCCCACCAGCCCGACGATTTCCCCCTGCCCGATCCGCAGGTCCACGCCGCGCACGGATTTGACCGTTCCGCGCGGCGTGGAAAAGTAGGTGTGCAGCCCCTTTATGTCGATGACGTCGTTCATGGCTGCATCCCCGTTCTGCCTGTTGCCTCAGGTCTTGTCAGCGGTCTTGACGTAATCGACCCGCTTTTCGCTGCTCAGCTGGAGCCGCCATCCGTCCGGGTCGCGGAACAGCGCGTTCTTGCGTCCCGTCGTGGGCGAGGCATGGAGGTCGCGATAAAAGCTGATGCCCTTGGACACGAGATCCTCATAGGTTTCCTCGATGTCCCGCGCCCGGAACGAGATATGGTTGACGCCGGGGTTTTCCTCGGTCAGCAGCTCGTGGATCTCGATGATCGGCTGGTTTTCCCCCGGCAGCTGCAGCTCGGCCGAGCCGCCGTGATGTTCGGTCCAGCTCAGCAGCTTGAAGCCGAGCGCCTCGTAGAACTCTACATGCTTCTTCACGTCGCGGACGATCAGCTCGATATGGTCGATGGCGATGATCATGATGGTCTCCTTTGGGTTTGGGATCAGACGACGCGAACCTGAAGTTCGCCGATGCCGTCCACATGGGCGAGCATGACATCGCCGCGCTCGATGGCTCCGACACCTGAAGGGGTGCCGGAATAGATCAGGTCGCCCGGCGCCAGCGTGAAAAGCCCCGAGAGGTAGGAAATGATCTCGGGCGTTTTCCAGATCATCTGGTTCAGGTCGCCGGTCTGCCGCCGCGTTCCGTTCACGTCGAGCCAGATCGCGCCGGCGTCCGGATGGCCGATCTTGCTGGCGGGAACGATCGCGCTGCAGGGGGCGGAATGTTCAAAGGCCTTGCCGATCTCCCACGGGCGCTGCAGCTTCTTTGCCTCGCCCTGCAGGTCGCGCCGTGTCATGTCGATGCCGATCCCATAGCCGAAGACACAGTCGAGCGCCTGATCCAGCGGAATGTCCTTGCCGCCCTTGCCCAGTGCGATCACAAGCTCCGCTTCGAAATGCACATCGCCGGACGCGGGCGGATAGGGAAAATCGGCGCCGGCCGGCAGGATGTTGTCCGGGTTCTTCTGAAAGAAGAACGGCGGCTCCCGGTCGGGGTCATGGCCCATCTCGATCGCATGGGCGGCATAGTTGCGCCCGACGCAATAGATGCGCCGCACCGGAAACACGGCGTCAGAGCCGGAAACCTCAACGGTCGTCACAGGGGGAAGCGGGACAGCATATGTCCCGAAAGCGGCTGAATCGCCTCGCATAGGATACCTTCGTCGGTTTGGAGCTTGTGGATTGATCCTTTATTCCTGAACCAATTACGTCAAGTCATAAAATTGATACGGGATTGATTTTTTACCAATCCGGTGAGGAACGGATGGAAATTGCCGGAACATGCCGCTATGTTTCGGATGTGCGCTATCAGAAGTTGTGCTTTCAAGGAGTGGGTGATGTCGCTTACCGAAGTCATGACGCCCTCGGATCAATTCGTTTCCGATGAAGGGCGGGCGGCCTATACGCAGTTGCTCGCCTTCATGGCGCAGCACGAATTCAAGGATCAGGGCCGCCTGCCCGCGGAACGCGAACTGGTCGAGGTTCTGGGCGTCACCCGCCGCGCGCTTCGCAAGGCACTCGCCCTGGCCGAGGCCGAGGGCCGCATCTGGCGGCATGTCGGCAAGGGCACCTTTCTGGGCGCCCGCCCCACCGCCGAGGAAGACCCCAAGGCCAACGTCATCAAGCAGACGAGCCCCCGCGACGTGATCCGCGCCCGGCTGACGCTTGAACCCGCCCTTGCACGAGAGGCCGCGCTGAACGCCTCGGCTGCCGATATCGACGAATTGCAGCTTTGCGCCCGTAACTGCCGCGAGGCGGGCACCTGGCGCAAATATGAGAACTGGGACAACCAGCTGCATATCGCCATCGCCGGCGCGACCCAGAACCGTGTCCTTGCGATGCTGTTCGACGAATTGAACACGATCCGCAGAACGGTTGTCTGGGGCCGCTCGCGCAGCGACAGCCCCGGCCCGCCAGCAAACCACCATTCCTTTGACGAACATGACGCCATTGTCTCGGCGATCATTGACCGGGATCCCGCTGCGGCTGAGGCTGCGATGCGGCGCCATATCGAGACGGTGTCCTACAAGCTTCTGGGCCATCGCTGACATCGGTGGGACAGCCCGTGCCGGGCGCGCTCGCTGCACGCGGCTGACGTGCGCGAAGTTGAACTTCTCATCCCGGCCCTTCAAATCGGGCGGGCGGATGATGCCGTCTTTTACGCCTTGGCGATCGGCAGGACGTCTCCGTTCCGTCGAGCCCCCGCTCTAGACGCTCAGCGGCTGGGTCAGCGGCTCGCGACATGAGGTCGAGCCAGCCGCCCGCACAATCCGCGAAGGGTTCAACCTCATCACCGGGGCTTGCGCCACGCTCGACATCGGCAGGGACGGATGCGATGGAGCTCGCGGTCGGGCGCTGGTCCGGACAGATCGGCCCTGCTTAAACAAGTCCCGCAAGGATGCGGATCGCGATTGCCCCCAGCAGCACAAGGATCACCCGGTCGAACACCTGCGGCGACCAGCGCCGCGCCAGCCACCGCCCCAGCGGCATGAAGGCCGAGAGCACGATCAGCGCCCCGAGGCTGAGCAGGAGCCTGTCCCAGGTCAGGAAGCCGAGCGCGAAAAGGGCGGGCGCCTGAACCGCCGTGACGCAGACGAAAAAGGCCGAGATCGTGGCGATGAAGGTTGCCCGTTCCAGCCGCATCGCGTTCAGAAAGCTGAGCGAGACCGGCGCCGAAAGGCCTGTCGCCCCCTGCAAGAGCCCGCCCGCAAGGCCTGCGATGCCCGCGACCCGCCGCGCCAGCGGATAGCCGAGCGTGGCCGAGGCGCTGCGCGGCATGATCCGCATAGCGATATAGGCGATCACCCCCACTGCCACCAGAAGCGACAAGAGGTCGGCCGAGACGAAGGCGAGCATCCAGCTGCCCACCAGCACGCCCAGCCCGCCCGCGATGCAGAAGCGCAGCAGGAACCCCGCCGGCAGCGCGGCGCGGCGATAGGCCCAGCCCTGCCAGACGTTGCTCAGCAGGTTCGGCAGGATCATGAGCGTCACCGCCAGCCGCACGTCATAGACCATGGTCAGCGCGGGGATGGCGATGATCGGCGCCCCCGCACCCGTGGCCCCCTTGAGGATACCGCCAAGCGCGAGGCTGAGGATGGCCCAGATCATCGGGTGTCCTTTCGGTCGTTCTGTCGTCGGCGCGGGTGCGTCTATGCCCCGCGCGTTAATGCCTGTCGGAAACCGAAATGGCCACATCCAGCACCGCCTGCCGCCGTTCCTCGCGGATCACGCGCAGCGCCCGGTCCAGGGCTGCGGGCAGGTCGGCGCCGTCGGTGACCCGTTCGGTATGGGCGCGGCTTGCAGCGGCCACCATCAGATAGTCCGGCGCGGGTTCGAGCGAGGTGAGCGGCATCGTGTTCATCCGCGCCGCAGCGCCCCCCGGATAGGCATTGACGACCGAGCGGCGCACCGCGTTCCACATCCCGTTGTTCTTGATGATCGTAAGGACCGGCAGCCGCAGCGCCTCGGCGATCTGGTGGCAGGCGACGGGGTTCGCGAACATGTAGGACCCGTCGCCGATACAGGCGATCACCAGCCGGTCGCGGTCGGCAAGCTGTGCCCCCAGCGCCGCCGGCAATCCCCAGCCGAGGCCCCCCGAATGGGGATTGTTGAACATCCGGTTCGGCCCTTTCAACCGCATGGCGCCCGGCACCACGCCCAGTTCGCCAAAGATCACGGCGCGGTCGTCCATGATATCCGACAGGCAATGGCTGAGCCATTCTGCGGTCATCGGGCTGGTCGCGCCATCCTGCGCCTGCGCCCGGGCGGCGGTGCGCCGGTCGGCACTGCGGGCGGAAAGGCTCGCGCGACGGGCGACCGTGTGGGGGCCCGGTTGCCCGAGCGCGGCATCGAGCGCATCGAGCGCCGCCGCCGGATCGGCGACGATCGCGAGGTCGTTGCGATAGCCCCGCACCGGCATCCGCCGGAACAGCGGGTCGGGGCCGATATGGGCCACGCGCACGCCGGGGGCGGGGCTGTGTGTGGCCTCGATCCAGGGAACGCCGCTGTCGAGCACGATGATGAGATCGGCGCCGGCGATGGCCGGTTTCGGGTCATGGCCCTGAAACATCGGATGATCGGTCGCCATGACGTTGCGGATGCTGAAGGGTTCGGCCACCGCGATGGCGTGCCGGTCGGCCAGCCGCGCCAGTGCCGCTGCACTGCGTCCGCCCGTATCGCCCCGCTGGGTCAGGATCAGGGGCGCGCGGGCGGCACTGATCCATTCCGCAAGCCGGGCGATGGCGGCGGGGTCTGGGGCGGCGGGCTCGGCCCGGACCTGCGCGGGGGCGGGCGGGACGGTGGGCGGGATGACCTCGCCCAGCGGTTCGCGCGGCAGGCTGAGATAGACGGGGCCCGCGGGCACGCTGGCCGCAAGGGTCAGCGCCCGGGTCACGAGGCTGTCGCCCTGTTCGGGATAGCGCATCTCATAGGTGAATTTCGCGACATCGCGCACCAGCGAGGACTGGTCATACATTTCCTGCCCATACTGGATGGGGGTGGCGCGACAGCCTTCGCGGCCCGTTTCGGTGATCGGCGTGCGGCCCGACATCATCAGGACGGGGATGTCATCGCTCGCCGCGTTGATCATGCCCATGACGCTGTTCGCAAGCCCGACATTGACGTGGACCATCACCGCCTGCGGCGCGCCGGTCATCAGGTAATAGCCATGCGCCATCGCCACACCCGCCGTTTCATGGGGCACGAGCAGCGGGACAGGTTGTGATTCGGGGTCGAGCCGGGCCATCGCCTCGATGATCGGGGGGAAGTCTGTCCCGCTATTTGAGAAAAGATAGGTCACGCCGTTCCGGCGGAGGCTGCGCAAAAGCGCCTCGGCCCCGGTTTGCGGATCGGCTTGCTGTTCGGGTGCGGGCTGTGTGTCGCCTTGCGCCCGTGATCCTGAATTCTGCATGATTTCCTCCCCTGAAATCCGATATTTTACTGCATTCCTGTCGCGAGCAACGCAAAGGTTGCGCCTTCCGAACTGCGCCCCCACGCAGGCCCCGCGCTTGCCATCCTCTCCCCCCGCTGCGCGGGTCTTTGGCATCCGGGCGAAGATTGCGCTTGAAATATGCGACGGCGCAAGTCCATACTTTTCACGAAATCCCACTTAGTGAGATTTCATATGGGCCGGGGAGGGCCCGCAATCGGGGGGAGAAACCAATGCGCAGACTTGTCTATTCGCTTGCCTTCGGGGCAGGCGCAGCCTTTGCAGCGCCGGCCCTGGCGCAGAATGTGGGCATCGCCACGTCCAATCCGGGCTCGATTTTCCACAATATTGGAACGGCCGTTGCGAATGTCGCCAATAACGCCGGTATCCGGGCGACGATCCAGCCCGCCACCAGCCCGAACCAGTATATCCCGTTCGTTGCATCCGGCGGGATCGAGTTCGGCGTCGCGAACCTGCAAGAGGTCAACTATGCCCTTGAAGGCAAGGAATGGTTCTCAGGAAGTGAGAATCCGGACCTGCGCATCGTCGGGCAGATCATGCCGCTGGTCGAGGCGATCTTCGTGCGCGCCGACAGTGGCATCGAAAGCGTCGCAGACCTGCGGGGCCAGCCGATGGTCGATGGCTATACGGCGCAGCAGACGATCCTGCCGCAGCTCGATGCGATCTATTCGACCGTGGGCATGACGCGCGCCGACATGGTGCCGGTGAACGTGCCGAGCGTCGTCGCAGGGGCCGATGCGTTCATCGCGGGCGATGCGGTGGGCTTCATCTTTGCCCATGGCGCGGGCAAGGTGCGCGAGGCCGATGCCGCCGTGGGCGGCTTGCGCGCGCTGACGGTCGAGCCGACCGACGAGGCGCTGGAGGTTGCGCGCCAGCACTGGCCGGTGGCCTTCTTTGCCGAGCTTGCCGCAGGCTCGAACCCCGGCGTCAACGAGGATGGCTGGTTCTTCGCCTATCCGCAGGTGGTCTTTACCCATGCCGGGGCGGATGAAGACACCGTCTACGCGATGACCAAGGCGCTATACGAGGGCAAGGACGCGCTGGCGGCGACCATGCCGGGCTTCCGCGACTTCAACCCGGATGACATGGCGAATGACGTCGGCGTGTCCGAGTTCCACCCCGGCGCGATCCGCTTTTACCGCGAAATCGGCATCTGGGAAGAGTGAGCCATGACCGGGATCCCCGCACCGCGCCGCACCCCCGGCCTTTCGCCCGCGATCTGGCGGCCGGTCGCCCATGTGCTGGGCGCCTGCCTGACGCTGGTCGCGATCCTGTGGGCGCTGGGTGTGCCGCGGATGCTGGGGATCTCGTTCTATCCGCAGCAGTTGCTGGCGCTGGTGCTGGGGCTTGCCATGCCCATCGCCTATCTGTCGCTGCCGGCGCGGATCGGCGCGGACCGCGACATTGCACCCTGGTATGACGTGGTGGCGGCGCTGGCCTCGGCGCTGGCGGTGGGCTATCTGGTGATCCGCTACCCGGCGCTGGTGAACCTCGTCTTTTCGCGGCCCCTGGGCGTCTGGTTGCCGGGGCTGGTCATCATCCTCTTGCTGCTGGAGGCGTTGCGCCGGGCGGCGGGCATGGCGCTGGTCGTCATCATCGCGGTCTTTCTGCTTTATGCGCTGTTCGGCGATCTGGTGCCGGGGCGGCTGCAGGGGCGTCCGCAGGACTGGCAGATGCTGTCAGGCTACATGGCGTTCGACTCGAACGGTATCCTCGGCACGCCCATCGCGGTGGCGGCGACCGTGGTCGTGACCTTCATCCTCTTCGGGCAGCTTCTGGGGGTAACGGGGGGGTCGGCGTTTTTCACCGATAGCGCGCTTTTGGGGATGGGGCGGTTCCGGGGCGGCGCGATGAAGATCTCGGTCGTGGCCTCGGGGCTCTTCGGTTCGATCTCGGGCTCGGCGGTGGCGAATGTGGTCGGCACGGGCGTCATCACCATTCCGATGATCAAGCGCGACGGCTACCCGGCGCACAAGGCGGCGGCGATCGAGGCGGTGGCCTCGACCGGCGGGCAGTTGATGCCGCCCGTGATGGGGGCCGCGGCCTTCCTGATGGCCGAGTTCCTGTCGGTGCCCTATTCGCATATCGTGATGTCCGCGCTGGTGCCGGCGCTGCTTTACTATATCGCGCTCTTCATCCAGGCGGATCTGGAGGCGGCCAAGCTGGGAATTTCCCGCGTGCCCGCATCCGAGATCCCGCAGCGGCGCGCGGTTCTGGGCGGGCTGCATTTCGTGCTGGCCTTCGTCTTTCTGATCTACACGCTTTTCAGCCTGAACTGGCAGCCGGAGCGTGCGGCGCTGGTGGCGGCGCTGTCGGTGGTGGTGACGGCGCTTCTGTTCGGTTACCGCGGCGGGCGGCCCAGGTTCGGCACGATCCTCGGCACGATATCGGCGACAGGCCTGTCGGTCGTGGAGATCATCCTGATTTCCGGCGCATCGGGCATCGTCGTGGGGGTGCTGAACGTCACCGGGCTCAGCTTCAACCTGACCTATGCGCTGGTGCAGATCGGGGCGGGCAGCACGATATTGCTGCTGGCGCTCTCGGCGCTGGTCTGCATCGTTCTGGGGATGGGGCTGCCGACGCTGGGGGTCTATGTGCTGCTGGCGGCGCTGGTCGCACCGGCCCTTGTGCAGATGGGGATCGAGCCGATCGCCGCGCATCTCTACGTCCTCTACTTCGGCATGATGTCGATGATCACGCCGCCGATCGCGCTTGCGGCCTTTGCGGCGGCGAGCATCGCCAAGGCGCCGTCGATGGCCACGGGCTTTGCCGCGATGCGGTTCGGCTGGGCGGCCTATGTGATCCCGGTGCTGTTCGTCTTTTCGCCGACGCTGCTGATGATCGGCGCGCCGCTGGAAATCGGCATCGCCATCGTCACGGCGGTGATCGGGGTCTGGCTGATATCGGCCGCGCTGGCGGGCTATCTGACCACGCGGCTGGGGCCCCTGCACCGGCTGGCGCTGGCCGTCTTTGGCCTGATGTCGCTGGTGCCCGCCGGGGTCGCGTCCTGGGGGATCGTCAGCGATCTGGTCGGGGTGGTTGGCGGCGCGGTGCTTCTGGTTCACGCTTTCTTTTTCCAGAAGCCCTCTACCGCACCGGAGACCGCCACATGACCACCGCCAACAGTTTCGAAAAGGGGCTCAGGATACTCGACCTCTTTCGCGAGGACCGTCTGGAATGGACCGCGGAAGAGATGATGGAGGAGCTGGGCTATCCGCGCCCGACGCTTTACCGCTACATCAGGACGCTGCGGGATGCGGGGCTTTTGACGGCGCTGTCGGGTGCCGGGTTCACACTGGGGCCGCGCGTGGTCGAGTTCGACTATCTGATGCGCAAGTCCGACCAGCTTGTCACCCGCAGCCAGCCGCATCTGGAGGCGCTGACGGCGGCCTGGCCCTGCACGGCGCTGGCGGTTCGCTGGTACGGTCAGCGCATCCTCTGCGTGGCCTCCGAATGTTCGACGCCGAACCCCTTGTCCAGCTATCCGCGCGGCAGGCCGATGCCGCTGGCGCGCGGGGCGATTTCACGCTCGATCATCGCCTTTCTGCCGCGGGCGCAGATGCAGCAGATGATCGAACAGAACCTGGCGGAATTCGGGCAGGTAGGGCTGGGCAAGACCGCGGCCGAGATCGCCGAGCGGTTCCGCGAGGTGCGCCGCGCCGGTCACGCGGTGGCCTATGGCGAGGTGACGCCGGGCGTGGTGGGGATCGCGGCGCCGGTCTTTGACGGGGCGCGCGCGCCCGTGGCGAGCCTTTGCGTCACCATCGCCGGGTCCACCCTGACCGGTGAGCGGATCGAGGAGATCGCCGCCCATGTGCGCCGCGCCGCCGAAGAGGTGACGAAGGCGCTTTCGCCCGCACGGGCGATACCCCCGGGCGGGCAGGTGCCCGGGGACTGCGGCGCGGATGGTGCCGGAACGATGGCGGCCCAAGGGCCCGCCGAAGCTGCGACATGACAGGAACGGAGACGACAGTGAAAAAGATCGACATCTTCAACCATATCTGGCCGGAAAAATTCTTTGACGCGCTGATCGCGCATATCGGCACGATGAGCGACATCACCAAACGGTCGGGCGATGTGCCGATGATGACCGATCTGGACCGCCGGTTTCAGGTGATGGATGAATTCGGCCCGGATTACTGTCAGGTCCTGTCGCTTGCCTCGCCGCCGCTGGAAAAACTCGCCGGTCCGGAAAAGGCGCTGGAGCTGTCGCGGATCGGCACCGATGCAATGGCCGAGCTTTGCGAACAGCACCCCGAACGGTTTCCCGCCTTCATCGGCACGGTGCCCATGAACAATCCCGATGCGATGGTCGAGGAAAGCCGCCGCGCGATCGAGGAGATGGGCGCCGCGGGCATGCAGATCTTCACCAACGTCAACGGCAAGCCGCTGGACCTGCCGGAATTCGCGCCCTTCTTCGATTACATGGCCAAGGCGGACAAGCCCGTCTGGATGCACCCGGCGCGCGGCGCGAATTTCACCGACTACCTGACCGAGGACCAGTCGCAATATGAGATCTGGTGGACCTTCGGCTGGCCCTATGAAACCTCTGCCGCGATGGCGCGGATGGTGTTTTCGCAGTTCTTCGACAAGTTCGAGGGGCTGCGCGTCATCACCCATCACGGCGGCGGCATGATCCCGTTCTTTGAAGGGCGCGTCGGCCCCGGCTGGGACCAGATGGGGGCCCGCACCTCGGACCGGGATCTGGCGGCGGTGCGCAAGGCGCTGAAGCGGCCGCACCTCGAATACTTCAAGGAATTCTATGCCGACACCGCCACCTTCGGGTCGCGCAAGGCCATCGAGCACGCGATGGAGTTCTTTGGCGAGGACCGCGTGGTCTTTGCCTCTGACGCGCCCTTCGACCCCGAGGGCGGGCCGAAATACATCCGCGACACCATCCGCATCATCGAGGAGATGGACATCACCGACGCGCAGCGGCGCAAGATCTTCCAGGACAACGCCGCCGGTCTTCTGGGGCTCAAGCTGTGACCATCGCCCGCCATTACATCAACGGCGAATGGCTGGCAGAGGGGGCGCTGGACGACAGCACCAATCCCGCCGATGGCAGCCTGCTGGGCCAGTATCACCGGGGCAGTCGTGACCTGACCGATCAGGCCATCGCGGCGGCACGGACGGCGTTCCTTGCAGGGGGATGGGCATCCTCTCCCCGCCGGCGGGCCGCCGTCCTGTTCGAATTCGCGGACCGGCTGGAGGCGGCGCTGGACGATCTGGCCGACCTGATCGTGGCAGAAAACGGCAAGCTGCGCGCCGAGGCGGTAGGCGAGTTGCGCGGCTCCATCTCCGAGGCGCGGTATTACGGTGGGCTGGCGCGCACCGTTCTGGGCCGGAGTTTCGAGGGCGAGCCGGGGAACTTCTCGATCATGCATCGCGAGCCTTGCGGGGTGGCGGCGATCATCGTGCCGTGGAACGCGCCGGTCACGCTCCTGGTCCGCTCGCTTGGCCCGGCGCTGGCCGCCGGGTGCACCTGCGTCATCAAGCCCGCGCATCAGACGCCGCTGATCCATGCGCGGGTGATGGAATGTCTGGCGGACTGCCCGTCGCTGCCTGCCGGCGTCGTGAACTCGGTCAATGAGAACGGGATCGAGGTGGGGCAGGCGCTAGTCACCTCTCCGCATGTCGATACGATCAGCTTTACCGGGTCGAGCCAGACCGGGCGCCACATCATGGCGGCGGCGGCGCCGACGCTGAAGCGGGTCGGGCTGGAACTGGGCGGCAAGGCGCCTGCCGTGATCTTTGGCGATGCCGATATCGACCGCGCGGTGCGGGAGCTGACGCGCGGCTCGCTGATGATGGCGGGTCAGATCTGCGTGGCGGCGACGCGGCTTCTGGTCCACCGGTCGGTGGAGGCCGAATTCACCCGCCGCATGGTCGAGGCATTCCGCGCCGTGCGTGTGGGGCCCGGCCATGATCCGGCCAGCGAGATGGGCGCGCTGATCGACAAGCCCAACGAGTCGCGCCTTCTGCGCCTTATCGAACAGGCGGCGGACGAAGGTGAGCTTTTGCTGCGGGGCGCGCAGCCGGGCGGTGCGCTGACGCAGGGAGCCTTTGTGACGCCGAGCCTCTTTCGCATCGACGACATTGGTTCGGCGCTGGTGCAGGAGGAGTTGTTTGGCCCGCTCGTCTCCATCGAGCCCTTCGAGGATGAGGCCGAGGCGGTCGAAAAGGCCAATGCCACGGTCTATGGCCTTGCCGCCAGTGTCCACACCCGGGATCTGGAACGCGCCATGCGCATCAGCCGTGCGATCCGGGCCGGGACCGTCTGGCTCAACTGTCACGGGCGGCTTTTCGCAGAGGGTGAAACCGGCGGCTACGGCCAATCGGGCCTTGGCCGGCTGCACGGGGTCGAGGGGCTGAACGACTTTCTGGAAACCAAGCACATCTATATGGAGCAGGGGGTCCTGTGACGGGCGGCAACACCATGGCAGAACAGCAGGACTACGATGTCGTCGTGATGGGCGGCGGCCCGGTGGGCATGGGACTCGCCATCGAGCTTGGCCAACGCGGCATCCGGGTGGCGGTGGTTGAACGCTATCCCGAACCGCAGGCGGTTCCCAAGGGCCAGAACCTGACCCAGCGGAGCATGGAGCATTTCCACGCCTGGGGCGCCGAGGCCGAACTTCGGGCCGCCCGCACCGTGCCGCGCGAACACGGCATCGGCGGGCTGACCTGCTATGGCACCTTGTTGTCGGACTGGCATTACGACTGGCTGCAGCGGGAACTCGTGCGCCCCTATTACTTCACCGACAACGAGCGGCTGCCACAATACGCGACCGAGGCGGTGCTGCGTGCCCGGGCAGCGGCGATCCCGTCGGTCACCATCTTCTATGGCTGGACGGGCGAGGCTGTTCGTCAGGATGACAGCGGTGCCGAGGTGACGATCACCCGTCGCGACGGCGGCGGGACCATGACCCTGCGCGGGCGCTATCTGGTGGGTTGCGACGGCAGCCGGTCCCGCGTTCGTACCGGGGCGGGCATCACCGAAACCTGCCGCGACCACGACATGAAGATGGTGCTGCTGGTCTTTCGCTCGACCGGGTTGCACCGGCTGTTGCAGCGCTATCCGGACAAGGCGTTTTACAGCGTGCTGCATCCGGATCTCAAAGGCTACTGGCAGTTCTTTGGCCGGGTCGATCTGGGCACGACCTGGTTTTTCCACGCCCCCGTCCCGCATGATGCCACCGCCGAAAACCACGACTTCGCTGGTCTCTTGCATCGGGCGGTGGGCGCGGAGTTTGATGTGGCATTCGACCATGTCGGGTTCTGGGACCTGCGGGTGGCGCTCGCCGACCAGTACCGGCGGGGGAGGATCTTCCTGGCCGGAGATGCGGCGCACAGCCACCCGCCCTATGGCGGCTACGGCATAAACACCGGGTTCGAGGACGCCCGCAACCTTGGCTGGAAGCTGGCGGCGACCCTGCAGGGCTGGGGCGGCGAGGCGCTTCTGGACAGTTATGATGCCGAGCGGCGGCCGGTTTTTGCCTCGACCGCGCGGGACTTCATCGAAAAGTTCATCGAGGAGGATCGCGACTTCCTCGCCACCCACGACCCCGACCGCGACCTGCAAGGGTTCCGCGCGGCATGGGAAGCGCGGGCAAAGGGCGCCCCTGAGGTGAACGCCTATGAGCCGAATTACCGCGGATCGCCCATCGTCACCGGCGGCCCCCAAGGCCAGCCGAGCGCGCGCGGCGCCCATTCGCACCTTGCGCGGGCGGGGCATCATCTGTCTCCCTTTATCCTCCCGGACGGGCGCAACGTATACGAGGCGCTGGGGCCGGGGTTCACGCTGGTCGCGCGGCGGGCGGATGCCGGGGACGTCTTTGCGCGGGCGGCGGCCGGGTTGGGCCTGCCGCTGACGGTGATCGCGGATGCGGGTGACGGGGCCGGCGAGGCGGGTCCCGGGGCGGCCCTGGTCCTTGTGCGCCCCGACAGTTTCGTGGCCTGGACGGGCGAGGCGGCCGATGACGCCCGCGCCACGGCGGTTCTGACCCGCGCGGCGGGGCTGGACGTGGTGCAGGCGGACAAGGCCGCGCGGGCCGCGGCGGGCTGAGCCTCGGCTGGCGCTGGCGAGGATCAGGAAGGCCTTGAGGCAGCACATCTTTGCCGCCGCCCTTGTCGTACGGAAAGTGACGCGTGTCTCGCGAACCGTCTTTGAGGCAGCGCTGTTCCCCCGGGCTGCCAGAGCTTCACCGAGCCAGATACCCGCCGTCGATCACCAGTTCGCTCCCGGTCATGAAAGACGACTCGTCACTCGCGAGAAAGACACAGCCATTCGCAATTTCCGCAGGCGTGCCCGCGCGGCCCATCGGGGTCAGCCCGACCACATACTTGTTTACCTCCGGGTCCTGTGACTGGGTCATCGGCGTATCAATGAACCCGGGCAACACGGAATTCACCCGAATTCCGTCGCCGGCATAGGTGATCGCCGCATTCCTGGTCATCATCAGCACGGCACCCTTGCTCGCATGGTAGGCATACGCTCCGGGCGCGGCGGCACTACCATAGATCGACGAGACGTTGATGATCGCCCCCGCTCCCTGCCTCTTCATCGCGGGAATGACCGCCCTCATGCCGAGAAAGACACCTGTTTGGTTCACGCCGATCACATGGTTCCAGGACTTCAGGTCGAGTTCTTCCAGCGGTTCATAGGCCACGATACCGGCATTGTTGACGAGAACATCTATCCGACCGTACTTTGACAGCGTCCCCTCCGCGACGCGAGACCAAGCGGTCTCGCTTGTTACGTCCAGTTCAACCATCTCGACGCCGCGCGGATAGCCGCCCGCGGGTGCGCTGCGGCTTGCCGCTATGACCTTTGCTCCTTCGGCGGCGAATGCCTCAGCGATACCAAAGCCGATGCCGCGGGAGGCCCCGGTCACGATCGCAATCTTTCCCTGCAATCTCATAAATGCCTCCTTCCGGTAGTTTCGTGTTTTCTGCCGATCATTGGCCCGACGGTCGCAGCACCACAAAACCACAAAGGTGCAGGCCGGAAACTGCCTTCTTCTTCCTGTCGTAACTCATGTGCCACTTTAATCCAGAAGAAGTTGACCGGATGCCCGGTACCGGATGTGTGGTCCATTCAGACCCATGTTCTCGGAATGAGTTTGCCGGGTCTCCCAGGGCGTCAGGTTCCCCAAGGCGTCAGGCCAAGGGTCAACGTCAATTCCCGTCCCCGAGGACGCCCCCGGAGACGGATATTGGGACCAATGGATTTCAGACGATGGTCAATACGACATCGACGTTGTTTCTGGTCGCGTTCGAGTAGGGACAGGTCTGATGCGCGAGCTCTACCGCCCGTTCTGCTTCCTCACGGGAAAGACCCGGCAGGCTGATCTCCAGCTCGGTCGTGATCCCAAAGCCGCCTTCGCTGCGCGGGCCGATGCCGACGGTCGCAGTGATCGAAGCGTCTTGCGGGATCTTCACCTTGGCCTGAGATGCAATCGCCTTGAGCGCGCCGAGGAAGCAGGCGGAGTAACCGGCCGCAAAGAGCTGTTCCGGGTTGGCACCGTCGCCCCCGTTGCCACCCAGTTCCTTTGGTGTGGACAGCGCAATTTCCCGCCCGCCCTCGATCACTGACTTACCTTCGCGACCGCCGGTGGAGGTGGCCTTGGTGGTGTAAAGAACGTTTACCGACATGATGGCTCCTTATCTGATTATCACGCAAATCATTATCGCGCTAATCGTCATCTAGTGCATTTGCTCTCATGCGTCCAGCTTTTTTATTGCCGCGATAAACAAGATCGTGGTAAGCAATCGCATGACCCAGAACACCCCCCTCGAACTCCAGTTGTGCTTTTCGCTCTATTCCACATCCTTGGCGGTCAGCCGGCTCTACAAGCCGCTGCTCGACAGGCTCGGAATCACCTATCCGCAGTATCTCGTGCTGAACGTCCTGTGGGAGAACGATGGCCTGAGCATCGGCAAGATCGCCGCCCGGCTTGACCTTGAATCGAGCACGATCACCCCACTGGTCAAGCGGCTGGAAGCCGCGTCACTGGTGCGCCGCACGCGCAGCGCCGAGGATGAACGCAGCGTCCAGGTGAGCTTGACCGATAAGGGCAAGATGCTGAGCGAACAGAGCCGCTGTCTGGGCGAAGCTCTTTTCGCCAAAGCGGGCATGACCGCAAAAGAGATCGTCGCGCTCAACCAGGAAGTTCGCCGCCTCCGCGCCGCCCTGACGGACGAGGCAAAGTGACCGTCCCGGCTATTTTCTCTTTGGCGCCCCATAACGCAGGCCATCAAGCAGCAGCATGACCATGCGTTCGATATGTGCCGCCCCGTCGTTCCCGGATGCCACGGCAAGGTTGCCGATCGCGCGCAGCAGATCATAGGGCGCGATGTCGGAACGGATCTCGCCCGCATCGGCGGCGGTCCTGAGCAGCATCGACAGCGCGGGTTCGAACCGGGCCCGGAAATAGTCGGGCAAGGCCGCAAATGCCGCATCGCCCGAATGAAGCGCGGCGGCCAACCCCTGCTTGGTGGCCAGGAACCGCGTATAGAGCATCAGCCAGCCGGACAGCGCCTCGACCGGCCCGCCCTTGGCGGCAAGCGGCCCCGCCGCATCGGCGCAGGCGTCAACCTCGCGCCGGAACACGGCGGCCACCAGATCGGCGCGGGTCGGGAACCGTCGATAGAGCGTGCCCAGCCCGACACCGGCCCCGGTCGCGATTTCCCGGATCGGCGCATCGACCCCTGACCGCGCAAAGACGATCTTTGCGGCCTCCAGAATCGCCTCTTCGTTTCGGCGGGCATCGGCGCGCAGCCGCGGCGCGCGCGTCCCGGCCAGGTCCCTGCCCGGCGCCGCCGACGCGCCCGCGTGACGCGATTCAGGCCGCGATTCCGACATGCCTATTTCACCCCCTTGCTAAACGGATCATTGATCCGTATATCGGTATCGGATCAGCGATCCGTTTGATACGTAGGAGGCCCGAGATACGATGTCCAGCCTGTTCCCCCATCTCCGCACCATGCCCGACACCCTGCCCCCCGTCGTGTCCGTCGCGCCCATTGCCCTGCCCTCTTCTGCGGCGCGGGGGATTGACCTGCAGCTGCGGGTCTCGGGCCCCGTCGCAGGCGACGCGCTGCCGGTCATCCTCTTCTCGCACGGCAATGGCCAGTCGCTTCATGCCTATGGCCCGCTTGCCGATCATTGGGCGGCACAGGGCTTTGTCGTCATCCAGCCTACGCATCTCGATTCGCGGATGCTCGGCCTTGGGGCCGACGATCCCCGCCGCCCGCAGTTCTGGCGCCACCGCGAGGAAGACCTGACAGCCATTCTGGATAGCCTCGACCAGATCGAGCAGGCGGCGCCGATGTTCCGGGGCAGGCTCGATCGCGGGCGGATCGCGGTCGCCGGTCATTCATGGGGCGGGCAGACCGCGGGCACGTTGCTCGGCGCGACCCATCCCGATCCGGATACGGGATCGGTGGTCGATCGAAAGGACGACCGCGTCAAGGCAGGCGTGCTGCTGGCCGCGCCGGGCCGCGGGGACGACCTGACCGAACATGCGGCCCGCACCTTTCCGTTCCTCTACCCGGATTTCGCGACCATGACGGCGCCAACGCTGATTATCGTGGGCGATCATGACTTGGGCGGCCTGTCGACACGCGGGGCGGGCTGGTGGCGCGACGCCTATGACCTGAGCCCGTCGCCAAAAGCGCTGTTCACTGCCTTTGGCGGGGAACACTCCCTGGGCGGTATTCCCGGTTACGAGGCGCGCGAGACGACGGATAACCGGCCAGAGCGGGTCGCGGCGGTCCAGCACCTCTCGACCGCGTTCCTGCGCAGTTCGCTTTATCCCGGTGACGCTGCCTGGGCCGAAGCCGTCGCCGCGATCACTGCCCATGCCACACCGGAGGGCCGCATCGAGACGAAGTGAGCCAGAGGCCCGCACCCCACCCTTCCCTGTCACCACAACCACCGTACTGGAGATTTTCATGAACACCATCCTCATCACCGGCAGTTCGTCCGGCTTCGGGCTGGAAACCGCCCGCCATTTCCTTGACCGCGACTGGAATGTCATTGCCACCATGCGCACCCCGCGCGAGGACCTGCTGCCCGTATCGGAGCGTCTGCGGATCATCCCGCTCGACGTGACCGACGCCGCCAGCATCGCGCGCGCCGTGGCCGAGGCGGGGCCGGTGGACGCCCTTGTCAACAATGCGGGGGCCGGCCTCATGGGCGCGCTGGAAGGTGTGTCGATCGACGCGACGCGTGAACTTTTCGAACTGAACACCTTCGGGACGATGGCGATGACGCAGGCCCTGCTGCCCGGCTTCCGCGCACAAGGATCAGGTGTGATCGTCAACGTCTCGTCCGCCGTGACGCTCAAGCCGCTGCCGATGCTTTCCGCCTATACGGCCAGCAAGGCCGCGGTCGAGGCGTTCAGCGAGGTCCTTGCGCTGGAGGCGGAGCCGTTCGGCGTCCGCGTGCGGCTCATCAATCCCGGCCGTGCTCCCGAAACCTCGTTCAGCGCGACGGCGCGGGCCCGGTCGCAGAACGCGATCCCCGAGGCCTATGCCGACTGGGCCAGGCAGGTGTTTTCAGCCGCGGCGCAGCAACCCGCCGAAATCACCACCGCAAGCGACGTGGCCCACGCCGTCTGGCAGGCGGTGACCGATGCCCGGTCGCCGTTCCGCATCCCCGCCGGCGCGGACGCGGTCACGCTGGCTGCCGCGGCTGCGTGACCGCGCGCCCCGGCCGGACTGGCCGGGGCATCGGTATCAGTCGGGGATGCCAGTCACGGCCGCCCCGGCGCGGATGAGTTCATCAAGGAACCATTCCGCTGGCGATGCCGAACCGGATATCGCGCGCAAAGTCCAGTTCCTCCGGCTTCAGCACATCGTTCCCGGGAAAATCTGCCGGCAATGGCAGCCCGTAATATTCCACGTTCGCGAAGGAACCGCACAGGCAACACAGAACAAATCGCCGCTTGCCGCGTTCGTCATGAGGTTCAAGGGGAGAGTTGCAATGGAAGACGGGTTTCGCGGCAAGGTGGTCGTGATAACCGGTGCCACGGCGGGTGTGGGCCGGGCGACCGCGCTGGCTTTTGCGCAGCAGGGCGCGCGACTGGGGCTGATCGCGCGGGACGAAGCCGCGCTGACCGCCCTGCAGGACGAACTGCGGCCGATGGGCGTGCGCAGCCAGCGCCTCGCAGTCGACATGGCCGATGCCGCGGCCGTCACAGCCGCCGCCGAAGCGGTCGAGCGGCATCTTGGGCCGATCGCCGTCTGGGTGAACAACGCCATGACCACTGTCTTTGGCAAGGTGCGCGACCTGACCCCCCAAGAGTTCCGCCGCGTGACCGAAGTGAGCTATCTTGGCTATGTTCATGGTACGCAGGCCGCCCTGAAGATGATGGAGCAGCGTGACCGCGGCACCATCGTGCAGGTCGGATCGGCGCTTGCCTGGCGGGGGATTCCGTTGCAGGCGCCCTATTGCGCGGCGAAACATGCCATCCAGGGCTTCACGGAATCACTGCGGACCGAGCTTTTGCACGATGGCAGCGCTATCCGCGTCACAACGGTGCATTTGCCGGCGATCAACACGCCGCAGTTCGACTGGGCCCGGACGCGGACGGGCCACCAGCCACGCCCCGTGGCCCCGGTCTTTGCCCCCGAGGTCGCGGCGCGGGCCATCCTGCGCGCCGCCGCCCGGCCCCGGCGCGAATACTGGCTGGGCAGCAGCACCATCCGGACGGTCATCGGCAGCCTGCTGTCGCCGGCCATCGCCGACTGGTTTCTGGTACGCGGCGCGGTCGAGGGGCAGGAACGCGCGGCGCCAGCCCGGCCGGACCGGCCCGACAACCTGACCCGGCCGGTCAGCGGCCTGCATCGGGTCAGCGGCCCCTTCGGGGACGAGGCGCGGCAGTCGGCCGCGATGGTGCCGGCCTCGGTCGCGGTGCTGGGCACCGCGGCGGGCGCGCTGCTGGCCGCCGGTCTTGCGGGGGCCGCACTCGGGCGGCTCTGGAACAACGGACGCTGAAAGGGACCACAGAATGACGATCGGACATCAGACATGGGTCATCCCCGAGGGCATGATCCCCGGGCAAAGCCTGAACGACGATCCCAGCTTTCTTTCGCATGAAACGGCCTGCATCCTGAATGCGAACGACCGGGACACGCGGGTCACCATCACGCTTTACTTTTCCGATCGTGACCCGGCGGGCCCATACCACATCACCGTGCCGGCGCGGCGCACACTGCACCTGCGGTTCAACGACCTGGACGATCCGGCGCCAGTGCCCCGCGACACGGATTACGCCTCGGTCATCCGGTCCGATCTGCCGGTCGTCGTCCAGCACACCCGTCTGGACAGCCGCCATCCCAATGTGGCGCTTCTGTCCACGATGGCCTTTCCGGCGGCGGGCGCATGAGCCTCGAAATTGCGGATTACGGGCTGGTCGGCGATTGCGAGACCGCGGCGCTGGTCGGCAAGGACGGGTCGATCGACTGGCTCTGCTGGCCGCGTTTCGATTCGGGGGCGTGTTTCGCCGCGCTGCTGGGAACCCCGCGAAACGGTCGCTGGCTTCTTGCCCCCGAAACGGGGATCCGGCGGTCGTCACGGCGCTATCGCGACGAGACCCTGATCCTGGAGACCGAGTTCGAATGCGAGGGCGGCGCCGTCCGCATCACCGATTTCATGCCCCGGCGCGGCGACCAGGAGGTGTCGGACCTCGTCCGCATCGTCACCGGGCTGCGCGGGCAGGTTCGGATGACGACCGAACTTGCCCTTCGGTTCGACTATGGGCGGCTGGTGCCCTGGATCAGCCCGATCGAGGGCGGCGACCGCCTGCGGGCGGTGGCCGGGCCCCATGCGGTTGTGCTGGACGCGCCCGTCCCCGTGGATGCCCGCGACGGTACGATCACCGCGCGCTTCACCGTATCCGAGGGGCAGACGCTTTCCTTCGTGCTGGCACATGAAGCCTCGCACCTGCCGCCGCCGGAGATATGCGAAGCCGGGCGCGCGTTGAAGGACACTGAACGCTACTGGACCGAATGGGCCGGGCGGTGCACCTATGACGGCCCCTGGCGCGACGCGGTGGTCCGTTCCCTGATCACCGCCAAATCGATGACCTATCGACCCACCGGCGGGATCATCGCCGCAACGACCACATCGCTGCCCGAAGAGATCGGCGGCAGCCGCAACTGGGACTACCGCTTCTGCTGGTTGCGGGATGCCACCTTCACGCTGCACTCGCTGGTCAGCGCGGGTTACCGGACCGAGGCCGAGGCATGGTGCGACTGGCTGCTGCGGGCGATCGCCGGCGCGGCCCATCAGGCCCAGCCGCTTTACGGCATCGCGGGCGAACATCGCAGCGAAGAGATCGAGGCCGGCTGGCTGCCGGGCTATCGCGGATCTTCGCCGGTGCGGATCGGCAATGCGGCCTATGGGCAGTTGCAGGTGGATGTCTTTGGCAGCGTGATCGACACGTTGCACCAGGCCCGCTGTCACGGGCTGACGATGCATGAGGCCAGTTCGGGCCTTCAGAACGCCCTGCTGTCCCACCTGGAGGATGTCTGGCGCGAACCGGACGAAGGCATCTGGGAGGTCCGCAGCGAGCGCCGGCATTTCGTTCACAGCAAGCTCATGTCCTGGGTCGCGTTCGACCGGGCCATCGCCTCGGCGCGCAAGTTCGGGCTGGAGGGGCCGGTCGCCCGGTGGGAGACCCTGCGCGACGAGATCCGGCAGGAGATCCTCGACCGCGGCTTCGATACGGGTCGCGGCGCCTTTGTGCAGGCCTATGGCAGCAAGGCACTGGATGCTTCGGCCCTGCTGATACCGCTGTTCGGTCTGCTGCCCGCCGACGACCCGCGGGTCAGGTCGACCGTGGCCGCGATCGAGCGCGATCTGACGCGCGACGGCCTTGTGCTGCGTTACGACCCCGAAGAATCGGTCGACGGGCTGCCGGGGGATGAAGGGGCGTTCCTGGCCTGCAGCTTCTGGCTGGCCGACAACATGGTCCTTCAGGGCCGCCATGATGCGGCCCGCGCCCTGTTCGAACGGCTGCTGTCGCTGCGCAACGACCTCGGCCTTCTGTCGGAACAATATGACTGGAAGGAAAAGCGGCTGGTCGGCAATTTTCCACAGGCATTCTCGCATTTCAGCCTGGTCGACACGGCCTTCAACCTTTGCGGGGCGCCCGCAAGTCTGGAGGAAGCCGCGGGCTAGGCGGGCGACGGTCACCACAGCGAACGGGCAGCACAGCTTGCTGCGCCGGGACGACACGCACAACTCGAGAGGGAAAATCGGGATGATGAAGCCCGCTTGCGCCAGCCTCCCGCGACATGGGTCGGGACGCGGGACGAACACGTCCCTGGCCGGGGTGGCAGGCACCGCGACGCCCGTCGGGCGCGGTCGGAACAGCGTCGGGAGCTGCGCCAAGGGTGTCACCCCCTCCCGCCCTTTATCGAGCGAGGACGGCAACGGAAATCTCTGGTCCGGCCTCCCTTCTGCAAGCCTTGACATGCGCGGCGTGCCATTTTACGCGGCACCCGTTCACCGCGCCGGATCCCCGGCGCATCAATGGAGGCCATATTGGAAGACGGAAGTAGATGCATGGCCGCATGTCGCTTCGCGCGTCCTGTGGCCGGCAAACTCTCGCCCTCGAACACAACGGTCTGACGGTCAGTCGGGCGGCCCAGGGTCGCGCGGGGGGCCTTCGGGCCCTCAGTCGGAGACAGACCGATGACAACTGCGACCATCAATGCGCAGGCGGTGAGCCGCTTTCTGCGCGCAAACGACCTGAAATCCGTTTCGATCGCCCTGCGCGACGAACATCCTGCCGATATTGTCGGGATCGTCGGCAACCTGCCTGTCGCCGATATCGCCAGGGTTCTTCTGTGTCTTGCCGAGGACAAGCAGGCCACGCTTTTCGGATATTTCGACCACGACCTTCAGGTCGATCTCGCGCGGGCCCTCGACCGTCGCGAACTGGCGCGCATCTTCGGGCGGATGCCCCATGATGAACGTGCCGACCTGTTCACCGATCTGGACGAGGCGCAGCGCAACGTGCTGCTTCCCGGGCTGGCGCAGGCCGAGCGGGACGATCTGATCCGGCTGTCGGGCTGGCCGGAGGGCACGGTCGGTTCTGTAATGACCTCGGACTACGCAACGCTACCACCGCATCTGACGACGGTAGAGGCGGTGGCCCATCTGCGGCTTGTGGCCCCTGATGCCGAGACGATCTATCACTCCTATGTCGTGGACGAAGACCGGCGGCTGGTGGGGGTGGTGTCGCTGCGCGATCTGATCGTGGCGCGGGACGATGCCGCAGTGAGCGAGGTGATGCGCCGGGACGCGCCGTCGCTTCGCGCGGCGGACAAGCGGCAAAAGGCGGTGGAGCTGATCGCGAAATACGACCTTCTGGCGCTTCCCGTGCTGGATGAGGAGGGCCGGCTTGCCGGGATCGTCACCTATGACGATGCGCTGGACGTGCAGAAGGAAGAGACGGATATCAGCTTCGTCAAGACCTCGGCCGTGGCGGGACTTGGCACGAACATGCTGCAGGCCTCTGTGGGGTTGCTCTATCGCAAGCGGGTGCCGTGGCTGGTGATCCTGGTCTTCGGCAACATCTTTTCCGGGGCCGGTATCGCCTATTTCGAGGATACGATCGCGGCCTATGTCGCACTGGTGTTCTTCCTGCCGTTGCTGGTGGATTCGGGCGGCAATGCCGGGTCGCAATCGGCCACGTTGATGGTGCGGGCGCTGGCGACGGGGGATGTGCGGATGTCGGACTGGGGCCGGATGCTGGGACGCGAGGTTCTGGTGGCCGGCGGCCTGGGCCTGACGATGGCGGCGGCGGTTTCGGTGATCGGCGTCTTCCGGGGCGGGCCGGAGATTGCGATGGTCGTGGCCCTGACCATGGTCATCATCGTGCTCATCGGCAGCCTGATCGGCATGTCGCTGCCGTTTCTCCTCAACCGGCTCAAGCTTGATCCGGCTGCGGCTTCGGCGCCGCTGATCACGTCGCTGGCCGATGCGATCGGGGTGGTGATCTATTTCGCCATGGCGACCTGGATGCTGGACCTTACCGCGGCGGGTATCTGAGCCCTCCCTGCCACGCGGAAACGTCAGGCTGGCCGTAACAGCGGCCAGCCACAAACCGGCGCGGACCGGCAAAGTGGGTGTCCATGACCGGATTGAACGGGATCGAATTCGTCGCCGTGGCGGGTCGACGCGACCTGATCCGGGCGCCGTCTGAAGGGACACTGAAGGAAGGGACAGAGGGCTATCGCGACACCGCCCATACGGGCCCACACAGGCACAGACAGGCGGTAAAGTAGGCCGCCATGTCTTGACTGCTGTCGCCCAGCCGCCCTGATCCGCCGGAATGAACCCCCGCCCACAACTCCCGCTTTACTGATATGTTAGTATGCTATATCTCCCTCCAAGGCGGGGCGCGACCCCGTGGCCCCTTGGATGAGGCGCAGATGCGACAGACATGGCGATGGTTCGGGCCGGCGGACCCGGTTTCGGTGGACACGATGCTTCAGGCAGGGGTGCAGGGCGTCGTCAGCGCGCTGCATCACGTTCCGACCGGCGCGGTCTGGACGCCCGAGGAAATCGCCCGCCGCCAGTCGGATATCGCGACGATGCGCGACGGCAGACCCTCGGGCCTGAAGTGGGAGGTGGTCGAAAGCCTGCCGGTCAGCGAGGCGATCAAGACCCAGACCGGCGACTGGCGCGAGCATGTCGCGGCGTGGAACCAATCGCTTCATCACCTGCACGCGGCCGGGCTGCGGGTGATCTGCTACAACTTCATGCCGGTGCTCGACTGGACGCGCACCGATCTGACCTGGGCGCGGCCCACCGGCGCCCGCTGCATGCGCTTTGACCTTGCCGATTTCGCGGCCTTCGACATCCATATCCTGGCCCGCCCCGGCGCCGCCGAAGATTTCCCCGAGGACCTGCGGGAAGAGGCGGCCCGCCGCTTTGCCGCGATGACCGACGCGGCGCGCGAGGCGCTGGCCGCCAATATCGTCTTCGGTCTGCCGGGCGCCGCCGAGCGGCTGACGACGGCCGATCTGCGCGACCTGCTCGCGACCTATGTGCCGGTGACGGATGCGGTGTTGCGGCGCAACTTCAACGACTTTCTGGAACAGGTGGCGCCTGTGGCGCAGGATCTGGGGATGCGGCTTTGCTGCCACCCGGATGACCCGCCCTTCCCCCTGCTGGGCCTGCCGCGCATCATGTCGACCGAGGCGGATTATGCGGAACGTATGGCCGCCGTGGACCTGCCCGCGAACGGCATCACGCTCTGCTCCGGCTCGCTGGGGGCGCGGCATGACAACGACCTGCCGGGCATGATGCGCCGGCTGGGCGACCGGGTGCATTTCCTGCATCTGCGCAATGTGCGCCGCGACAGCGATACGATCCCGGCCTCGTTCTTCGAGGACGAACATCTGGGCGGGCAGACCGACATGGCCGCCCTGATCGCCGCGATCCTCGAGGAGGAGGCCCGGCGCAAGGCTGCGGGCCGCGACGACTGGCAGATCCCGATGCGCCCCGATCACGGGCAGGACATCCTTGACGATATCGGCCGGGGCGGGCAGCCGGGCTATCCGGCGATCGGGCGGCTCAAGGGGCTGGCCGAGTTGCGCGGGGTCGAGCTGGGCCTGCGTCACGCGGGTTTCGGCGCATGACCCGGATCCTCTGCATCGGCGAGGCTATGGTCGAGCTTTCGGCCGAGGGCGATCTCTGGCGGCTTGGAATCGCGGGGGATACGCTGAACACGGCTTGGTATCTGCGCCGCCTGCTGGGGCCGCTGCATCGCGTGGGGTATCTGTCGCGTGTGGGGACGGGCGAGTTTTCCCGCCATGCCCGCCGCTTCATGGAGGAGGCCGGGATCGACACCACCCATCTGGCCGAGGACCCCACGCGCGAAATCGGCCTTTACGCGATCACCCTGACCGAGGGCGAACGCAGCTTCAGCTATTGGCGCGACACATCCGCCGCCAAGCGGCTGGCGGACGACCCCGGCCTGCTGGCCGCGGCGCTGGCCGATTGCGATCTGGCCTATCTGTCGGGGATCACGCTGGCGATCCTGCCGCAGGCGGGGCGCGACGCGCTGCTTGCGGCGCTGGCGGCGGCGCAGGATGCGGGCTGCACCATCGTCTTTGACCCGAACTTGCGGCCCCGGCTCTGGCCCGGGACGGATGTGATGTGCACCGAGATCATGCGCATGGCCGCCCTCGCGGATCTGGTCCTGCCGAGCTTTGACGATGAGGCGGTGCATTTCGGCGATGCCGACGCGGCCGCCACCATCGCGCGCTATCTGGGCGCGGGGGCGGGCCATGTCGTGGTCAAGAACGGCGGCGGCCCGGTGGCCTTTGGCGGGCGCGACGGGGATGGGACGGTCGGCGACCTGCCCCGCGAACGGCCCATCGACAGCACCGCGGCGGGCGACAGTTTCAACGCGGGCTACATCGCGGCGCGGCTGGACGGCCAGACCCCGGTCGATGCGATCCGCGCGGCGCACAGTCTCAGCCGCCGGGTCATCGCCCATCGCGGGGCGCTGGTGCCGGACGCGGTCTGAGGCGTCAGACAACCGCGCCGATCTGCCAGGGCAGGAACTCGTTATCGCCCAGCCCCAGCGCCTCGCTGCGCGTCGCCTCACCCGAGGCGGTGCGCAGGATCAGATCGACGATCTCGCGCCCCTTTTCCTCCAGCGGCACGCCGGACAGCACGTCGCCGCAGTTCAGGTCCATGTCGTCGCGCATCGCCCGGAACAGCGCATCGTTGGTCGCAAGCTTGATCGTGGGCGCGGGTTTCGAGCCGAAGGCAGACCCCCGCCCGGTGGTGAAGACGATCAGCTGCGCACCCCCCGCGATCTGACCCGTGGCCGAAACGGGGTCATAGCCGGGCGTGTCCATGAAACTCAGCCCCGGCGCGGTGATCGGTTCCGCGTAATCCAGAACGGCGTTCAGCGGCGTGCCGCCGGCCTTGGCCACCGCGCCCAGCGATTTTTCAAGGATCGTGGTCAGGCCCCCGGCCTTGTTCCCCGGGCTAGGGTTGTTATCGAGTGAGGCGCCGTTCATCGCCGTGTAGCCTTCCCACCAGCGCAGACGTTCCATCAGCTTTTCCGCGATCTCGGGGCGGGCGGCGCGTTCGATCAGCAGGCGTTCCGCGCCGTGGATTTCCGGCGTTTCCGACAGCACGACCGAGGCCCCCTGCGCCGCCAGCATGTCGCTCGCCACCCCCAGCGCGGGGTTCGCGGTGATCCCCGAAAACCCGTCCGAGCCGCCGCATTGCAACCCGATCCGCAGCGCGCTGACCGGGGCTGTGGCACGGCGGGCGGTGTTCACCTCGGGCAGCAACTGGCGGATGCGGGCCTTGATCGCCTCGATCGTCGCGCGCGTGCCGCCATTGTCCTGAATGGTAAGGCCGTGAAACCGCGCCGCCGCGCCCAGTTCCTGCTTCATCCGGGCGATCTGCATCACCTCGCACCCCAGACCGACGAACAGCGCCGCGCCAACATTGGGGTGGCCCGCATGGCCCGTCAGCACCCGTTGCAGCGCGCGGAACCCTGGCCCGCTATCGGCCATCCCGCAGCCGGTGCCATGGGCAAAGGCCACCACCCCGTCCACATTCGGATAGGGGGCCAGCGCGCCCTCGGCCTGCAATTCCTGCGCCGCCATGCGGATCACGGTGGCGGAACAATTCACCGTCGCCACCAGCGCGATATAGTTGCGGGTGCCCACCTGCCCGCCCGCGCGGTGATAGCCCTGAAACTGCAGGGCGGGGCCGCGATGGCGCGCCAGCACCGCCTCGGCCGCCGCCAGCCCCGCGCCGGGTCGGGACGCGCGGTCATGGTCGCCGAAGGCGAGGTTGTGGCTGTGCACATGTTCACCGGGGGCGATGTCCGCGGTCGCATAGCCGATGATCTGGCCGAATTTCACCACCGCCTCGCCCGCAGCGATTGCCCGGCGGGCGATCTTGTGCCCGGCGGGGGCCACGCCCCGTTCGGTCAGGATCGCCACGCTGTCGGCAGGGTCGAGGATCAGCGGCTCAGCCATGGGCGGCGACCCCGGCGCGAGCGCCGTCTGCAATCAGACCCCGCAGCGCCCCGGTCAGATCGGCGGCAAAGCCCGCATCCTCGCGCAGCACCTTGGGAAAGACCTCGGCCAGCGCCAGAAATCCCGCAACCGTTTCCGCCGGATCGTCCCGCCAGAGCGCAGCCAGACGGGGGGCCAGCGGGTCCTTGACCTCGATCGGCGCGCCTTTTTCATCCCGGCCCGAGACATAGCGCATCCAGGCCGCCACGGCGAGCGTCAGGCCCGGCACGGGCCGCCCCGCCGCGCGGTTCTCGGCGATGGTCCCAAGGATGCGCTGCGGCAGCTTCTGGCTTCCGTCCATCGCGATCTGCCAGGTGCGGTGCCGGATCGCGGGGTTGGCAAAGCGTTCGGCCAGTGCACCGGCATAGGCGGCCAGATCCTCGCCCGGGGGTGGGGTCAGCGCGGGGATGATCTCGGCCCGCCACAGCCTTTGGGCAAAAGCCGCAAAGACCGGATCGGCGACCGTATCGGCAATCGTCTCATGCCCGGCCAGATAGCCGAGATAGGCAAGGCTCGAATGGGCGCCGTTGAGCATCCGGAGCTTCATGTGTTCGTAGGGCGTCACATCGGCGACCAGCTGCACCCCCACGGCGCCCAGATCGGGGCGGCCGGCGCAGAACCGGTCCTCGACCACCCATTGGCGGAAGGGTTCGTGCATCACCGGCGCCTCGTCCCGCTCGCCGGTCAGGGCCGCCAGCCGGTCGATATCGGCGGGCGTGGTCGCGGGCACGATCCGGTCCACCATGGTCGAGGGAAAGGCCCCCTGCCCCGCGATCCAGTCCGCAAGCCCCGGGTCGATCAGCCGCGCGAGGTCGAGCACGACCCCCTGCACCACATGGCCGTTTTCCGGCAGGTTGTCGCAGCAAAGGACGGTAAAGGGCGCAAGTCCCGCCGCCCGCCGCGCCTGCAACGCCCGCACCAGAAAGCCCGGCGCGGATTTCGGGAGCGGGTTTTGCAGGTCATGGCGGATATCCGGATGATCGGCGTTCAGCCGACCGGTCGAGGGTTCGTGGCAATATCCCTTTTCCGTAACCGTCAGGCTGACGATCCGCACACTTGGCGCGGCCATGGCATCAAGCACCGCCTGGGGGTCTTCGGGCGCGACCAGCACATCGCGCAGCACGGTCACGACCTGCGGGGTCTCCCCCTTCGGCCCCAGTTCCAGCGCCGTATAGGCCCAGCCCTGCGGCGCCAGCCGGTCGCGCGTGCCCGGCGATTGCAGCGACACGCCGATGATGCCCCAATCGCCGCCCGAGGCCGCCATCGCCTGCGCGACATAGATGGCGCCATGGGCCCGGAAAAACGCGCCAAGCCCCAGATGGACAATGCCGGCGGGCGCCTCGGACGGGGTGCGGTGCAACCTAGCGGGCAAGCCAGCCTCCATCGACATTTAGGATTGCGCCGTTGATGTAGTCGGAGGCCGGGGCGGCGAGGAACACGGCGGTCTGGGCGATGTCCTCGGGGCGGCCCCAGCGGCCGGCGGGGATGCGGTCGAGGATCGCCTTCGACCGCGCGGGATCGGCGCGCAGCGCCTCGGTGTTGTTCGTCTCGATATAGCCCGGCGCGATGGCGTTGACGTTGAGCCCGCGGGCCGCCCATTCGTTCGCCATCAGCTTGGTCAGCCCCGCGACCCCGTGTTTCGATGCGGTGTAGGACGGGACGCGGATGCCCCCCTGAAACGACAGGAGCGAGGCGATGTTGACGATCTTGCCCATGCCGCGCGGCAGGGCGGCACGCGCAAAGGCCTGGCAGGTGAAGAACAGCGCCTTGAGGTTCGTGTCCATCACCGCGTCCCAGTCCGCCTCGGAGAAGTCGACCGCATCCTCGCGCCGGATGATGCCCGCATTGTTCACCAGAATGTCGATCCGTTCTGCGGCAAAGACGTCGCGCGCGGCCATCGGATCCGCGAAGTCGAGCGTCAGGCTGCGACCGGAGCCCATCATCGCCAACGTCTCGTCGCAATCGCGCCGGCCGCTGGCGATCACCTCGGCCCCCGCCTGCGCCAGCGCCACCGCGATGGCCTGCCCGATGCCGGTATTCGCGCCGGTCACCAGCGCGGTGCGGCCCGCCAGCGAAAAGGGGCTCATCGCAGGTCCCCCGGCTGGATGAAGTCCATGTCGGTATAATCGACATTGTCGCCGGCCATCGCCCAGATGAAGGTATAGCCGCCGATCCCCGCGCCCGAATGGATCGACCAGGGCGGCGACAGCACCGCCTGCTCGTTGGCGACGAACAGGTGGCGTGTCTCCTGCGGTTCGCCCATCAGGTGCAGCACGCGGGCTTCCGGCGCCATGCCGTGATAAAGATAGGCCTCCATCCGCCGGTCATGCACGTGGGACGGGATCGTGTTCCAGACCGAGCCGTCCTCCAGCGTCGTGTAGCCCAGCACCAGCTGGCAGCTCTCCATCACCAGCGGGTGGATGAACTGCTTGATGGTGCGCTTGTTCGAGGTCTCGACCG